>CAKZTE010000026.1 GCA_937923115.1 uncultured Caulobacterales bacterium
AGGAGCGCGTCGCGGCCAACTTTACCCTCGGCATATTCTTGGCGAACACGCGCTTTTTCGGGGTTGGGCAGGCCAGACGGCATTGGGCCAGCAGGTGCAAAAATTTGCGGAATGTGGCCAAAGCGCAGCGCGCCGATTAAAAGGCCTGGTACAATTTTATCGCAAACGCCTAAGTGAATGGCGCTATCGAACATGTCATGCGAAAGCGCTATGGCCGTGCTCATGGCAATTGTATCGCGCGAAAACAAAGACAGCTCCATGCCGTCGCGCCCTTGGGTTACGCCGTCGCACATCGCCGGCACACCGCCGGCGACTTGCGCGACTGCGCCGTTGCGGCGCGCCGCATGTTTTATAATCGCGGGGAAACGCTCAAAGGGCTGATGCGCCGAGAGCATATCATTGTAAGCTGTGACGATACCGATATTGGGCCAATTTGCGCCAAGCAGTTCCATTTTTTCATGCAAAGGACAACCTGCGCTGGCATGGGCAACATTACCTTCGGAGAGGCGCATACGGCGCGGGCCATCTCTAAAATTTTCCGACACAGCGTTTAGATAAGCGCGGCGGGTCTTTTGGGAGCGGGCCTTAATACGGGCCGTAACGTCTTTAATCGTAGAATTCATAGTCTATCTTAACCGAGTCCTGTGAAAACGCTAAGCCGTTTTCCAGCTGATTTGAGCGCGGCGACGGGCGCGGCTGCTGTATCGCCTGCTTTGGCGGCCTTAAAAGCGGCCGCTTTTTCAGCGCCAGGAATAAAGAGAACGATGTCGCGCGCCCCCATAACCGCGGGGAGCGTCAGCGTAATGCGGTTGGGAAAGACGCCTGCCCCGTCGCAGCCGCGTGCATCAACAAAAGCAAAACGCGCCGCATTATCCTCCGCCATAGCCTCAACGCGCCCTATAGCGCCAGGAAACCAGCTCGCAGTATGGCTGTCCAGCCCCATGCCCATGACGCAAATATCAAAGGGAGCGGACACGGTTTTAAAGCGCGCCTCAATTGCGGGCAATCCTTCGGCCACAGTGTCATGAGAAGATTTCAAGCTTATGAAATTTGCCGCCGCCGCAGCGCCGCTCAAAAAGTTATCTTTGATGAATGTCTCATTAGAGCCCGCCTCGCCTGGCGCGACCCAGCGCTCATCGACAAGACTGACTGTAACCTTTGCCCAGTCAATATCTTCCTTGGCCAAAGCGGCAAATAATGGCTTGGGGCTACTACCGCCTGACACCATCAGGCTCGCGCCGCCGCGCGCGTCAATCGCCGCGCGTAATCTATCTGAGATAAAACGGCAAGCCGCCTTGGCTAGCGCTTCGTCATCGCCTTCATATAGGCTGTAATCGCCGATTGTTGCATGCTCTGCCATATCAGCTTTTACCCCGCAGGATCGGCGCGCTATTCCATGTGTGATTATTATTCGCAAGCATATCACCGCTTTCGCGCGGACCGTCTTCACCCGCAGGATAAAGCTCGACGCGCTGTTTGACCGCCTCCCAGCCCGCATGGATCTGGTCAACCCATTTCCACGCGGCTTCAACCTCGTCGCGCCGCATAAAGAGCGAAAGATTTCCGCGAACAACATCCATCAGAAGGCGCTCATAAGCGTCAGGATAGCGCACTGTAAAATTATCAGCATAAGACAAATTCAGCGGCAGCGTTTTGAGCCGCATACCCCCCGCACCCGGCTCTTTGATTTCCATCCAGAGCTTAACCGCCTCATCGGGCTGCAAACGAATAACGAGACGGTTGGCGTTTACCAGGGTATCGCTGCCAAATACGGAATGCGGTACGGGCTTAAACTGAATAACAATTTCAGAGCGCCGTTGGGCCATACGTTTACCGGTACGCAGATAGAACGGGACACCCGCCCAGCGCCAATTATCAATATAGGCTTGCAATGCAACAAAGCTCTCTGTCTCGCTTTGGTTGACGTCAACATCGGTCAGATAATCTTTGGCGAAATGCCCATCTGGCAATGTGCCGCGCGCATATTGGCCGCGAACAGTCTGGGTCTCAATGCTATCGGCCGCTATGGGGCGGAGCGCGCGTAGGACTTTGATTTTCTCCGTGCGAACATCATCGGCCTCCAGTGAGGCCGGCGCTTCCATGGCCGTTAGGCAAAGGAGCTGTAACAAGTGGTTTTGCACCATATCCCGCAGCGCGCCTGCACCGTCGTAATAGGCGCCGCGCCCGCCAACGCCGATAGACTCGGCGGCCGTAATTTGCACATGTTCAATCGCGCTATGAGACCATAGCGGCTCGAGCAGAATGTTTGCGAACCGCAAGACAAGAAGGTTTTGAACCGTCTCTTTGCCCAGATAATGATCAATACGGTAGATATTGTTTTCGCGGAAGACTTTGCCGACACCTTCGTTAATTGCGCGGGCGGATTCGTAATCTGTTCCAATTGGTTTTTCCAGCACAACACGGGCCACATCTGACACGCAGCCTGCGGCCTTCAGGCCCTCACAAATATTGGCATACATGCGCGGCGGCATGGCGAGGTAAAAAACGCGAGTCTTGGTTTCTGCCCCTTTAAACACGCTGGCAAATTCAGCCCAATCAGCTTTGCTGTCCATCACGTCAATGGAATAATAATCCAGCATATCAGAAAACGCCGCCCATTTCTTAGCATCAAAATCGTCCTCATTTGAGAACTCGTGATAGGCATCAGAAATAAGTTTTTGATATTCGCTGCGGCTATGCGCGCTGCGAGAGACGCCAATGATGCGGCTGTTTTTCGGAATTTGCCCATCACAATAGCGGTGAAACAGAGACGGCAACAGTTTACGCCGCGCTAGATCACCTGTGCCGCCAAAAACGACAATATCAAACGGGGAAACAGGCACAAAGCCAGAGCCGCCAGTCTCTTGGGGCTCGGCCGCGCTAGTCTTTTTTTGATTGGATGTTACAGCCACAGCGGCCCTCCTCTTTTGGGCACAAGATTTAACCTTTATGACAGCGCTGTCAAACTTTATAAAGGTTCAGGTCTCAGCTTTTATGGCCCTCGCCGCGCCTTAGGCTAAACATGGTCCTGTTGAGCCGCGCACAATCAAATCATGTTCCAAGGTTCGAACAGTTTCGTCCTGGCTATCTTTGGTGATAAGGATTTTGGCAGCTTCAAACCCGAGACCCTCTATCGGTTGGCGCACTGTTGTCAATTGGGGCCACAAGATGCGCGCAAGCGGTGTATCGTCAAAGCCACCAACGGACAAGGAATCAGGCACAGACACGCCCAAGCGGTTTGCCACAGAAATGACCCCCGCGGCCATATCATCATTGCTCGCAAAAATAGCCGTGGGCGGATCGGCCAGCTGCAGCAACGCTTCAGCCGCCGCAATGCCTGACCGAAAATGATAATCGCCTGATTGCACATAATCGGGCCGTATCTCTAGCTCGGCTTTGCGCATCGCTTCGCGAAAGCCTTCAAATCGGCGCGGCGTCGCGCTGTGATGCGGGTCGCCTTTGATAAAAGCAATTTTTTTATGCCCAAGACTAATGAGATATTGCACCATCTCTTTTGAGGCCTTTACGTCGTCCATTTGCACAATCGCCACGCGGCCATGAGAAGCGCTGGGCGCAACGGGGACGTAAGGAATTTTTAGTCTTTGTAGCGCGTGGATAACACTGCCATTGTCACAAAGCGGTGGAGTGAGAATAGCGCCGTCAACAGGCAATCTCTCCAAGGCACGCTCTACGTCTATGGACAAGTCCCCTTCAATGGCGCCCAATGGGCCGGCAATTTCTAGCGGCTCTGCGACAAGGTGGTAGCCGCGCTCACGACAGGCTTGTGTTGCGCCTTTTTGGATATTGGCGATGTAGTTTGGACTAGGGTTATCATAAAGCAGCGCAATCAGATAAGACTTGGAACTGGCCAGACTTCGTGCCGCTAGAGACGGGGAGTAACGCAGCTCTGCAGCCGCAGCCAAAACAGTCTCGCGGGTTTTATCGGCTACATTTGGTTCATGATTAAGGACGCGCGAGACTGTCTTCATCGACACGCCCGCAGCCTTGGCCACATCGTGAATTGTGGACTTCATACTCCCCCCTTTGCGCTCTTTGATGCGGCGCAGTAAAATGTCCGTATCAGACACGCATTAGGACAACCGGTAGGACATAGATGCAAGCATTTCAATCAAAATATCGCAGCAGCACAGGCATGACAACGCTGTCCACGACTGGACAGTTTGGACATTACATGCGGGTTTAGGCTATATAACTAGGCATAAGTCAGAGCCCAAAGCGAGCGCAGGGAAGCCAACTGTCTTGACTATTTTGGGGCCTAAAAGCCGAAAATGAATGACACCATCATGATTAAGGCAATCACGATGAGCGTTTTAAGTTGTCGCAAAAATATGGCCATAACAACGTGTAACCATAAAAACAGGCGAGTTCAATTAAAATTGCACCAAAAAAAACCGCCCCAACTACTGCGAGGGCGGTTTTAGAAGGCAAAGCGGTAGGGTTACCCCACCATATCCTCAAGCTCCATACCCTTGGTTTCTGTGACGGCTCTGGCCACAAACAGGATAGAAAGGAAGGCGAAGGCCGAGTAAATGCCGAATGATACGGCGAGGCCTAAATTTGCGAGCATCCATGGGAATGACAGTGTTACGAGGAAATTTGCTATCCACTGGGCAAAGCCAGCCACAGCAAGGCCCGCACCGCGAATTTGGTTCGGGAACATTTCGCCGAGCATCACCCACATGACCGGGCCCCATGTCATGTTAAAGAAAAACACATAGGCCATCGCCGCATAGAGAGACAGACGTCCCATACTATCCGAGAGTTGTAGCGATCCGTCGACAAGACTACCTGTCGAGAAGGCATAGGCCACAACAGCTAGCATGACCGCCATGCCAACCGA
>CAKZTE010000027.1 GCA_937923115.1 uncultured Caulobacterales bacterium
GTCTGCCCGACATTTGCGGGGCGCGTTGTGCGCGGCGTGAAAAATGGGCCCTCGCCAAAATGGCTGCAAGATAAGCTTAACGCCATTGGACTACGTCCCATCTCGGCCCTCGTCGATATCACCAATTATATGAGCTATGACCGCGCGCGGCCTTTGCATGTTTATGATATGGCGAAACTGAGTGGGCCGATACGCGCGCGTATGGGAAGCGGCGAGACCTTCACCGCGTTAGATGACAAAGAGTATATCGCCTCTAAAAACGATTGCGCTATTGCCGATGACAGCGGCGTGCTTGGTCTTGGCGGGATTATGGGCGGCATATCATCAGGCTGCACCGAAGAAACAACAGACGTCTTCATCGAAAGCGCCTATTTCGACCCGCTGACTATTCGTAAAACGGCCAAGTCGCTTGGCATTAATTCTGACGCAAAATACCGTTTTGAACGCGGCGTCGACACAGGCTTTGTCGTGGGCGGTCTTGATATGGCAACGCAGCTCATCATGGATATTTGCGGCGGCGAGCCGAGCGAAATGGCGATTGCGGGCGAGATCGTCGCCCCGCCAGAGGACATTGAATTTAACCCTGCCCTCACAGAACGCCTGACGGGCCTTAAGCTAGAAGACGCAGCGGTCGAGAAAATCCTGCTGGACCTTGGCTTTTGCGTGAAATCCAAAGGCGGCACATGGGATATCGGCGTGCCGACGTTCCGCCGCGACGCCTCCGAAGGCGCGGACCTTGTCGAAGATATTGCCCGCATTCACGGCTTTCATAATCTTGAGGCAATCTCGCTGCCGCCGCTTCCGGGCCGGCGCGAACCCACAGCGACGCTAACGCAGAACCGCACGCGGCTTGCGCGCCGCGCACTGGCGGGACGCGGGCTATCCGAGGCGATTACATGGGCGTTTGTCCTCCAAGAACACGCCAAGGTCTTTGGCGGCGGGGCGGATGATATGCTGCTGGATAATCCTATCAGTGCCGATTTGAATTGTATGCGACCCAGTGCGCTTATTCATCTGTTGCTGGCGGGGCAGCGCAATGCGGATAAAGGTTTTGGCGGCAGCGCCCTGTTTGAGATGGGCGGGACCTATCAAAGCCAAGAGGTAGACGGGCAGACATTGACCCTTGGCGGCGCGCGGTTCGTGACAACCCAGCGCCACTGGAAAGGCGCCTCCGAAGTTGGCCCGCTGACGGCTAAAGGCGACGCGCTGGCGGCGTTATCCGCTATGGGCGCGGCGGTCGATAATTTGCAGCTCTCTAAACCCACAGGCGCCTATTGGCATCCAGGCCGCTCTGGCAGACTGCAAATGGGTCCCAAAAATATTCTCGCTGATTTTGGCGAGCTGCACCCGCGCGCGCTCAAAGCGCTTGGCATTGACGGCCGCGTTGTGGCCTTTGAAATTTGGCCTGAGAACCTGCCGAAGCCGCGCGCCAAGAAGGGCGGCGGTAAAGCCAAAGCAGCACTGAACCTCTCTGAGCTCATGCCCGTCCACCGTGATTTTGCTTTTATTGTCGCGGATGATGTGCCCGCAGGCGATATTTTAAAAGCGGCGAAAGGCGCAGACAAAGCGCTCATCACCGATGCGCAGCTTTTTGATATTTATGCGGGCAAAGGCGTGGAGGACGGACACCGTTCACTCGCCATTGATGTGACCATTTCGCCCAAAGATTCTACGCTGACAGATAAAGAGATTGAGGCGGTTTCTGCCCGCATCATTGCCCAAGTGGCCAAAGCAGGCGGCGTGCTGCGGGGTTAATCAGCGCGCGGCAAGGCGGCATAAACAGTCTGGTCGGGCCACTCACCGGGAATGCCTGTCCATTCAAGCTTAAAACACTCCGTCCAATCTTGCGGCGTTTCATCAATTAACAGCCGGCAGCGTATGGCATTCACACCGGATCGCCACTGAACCTTCAGTTTTAGCTCGCCTGAACGGTCAAAAAGGTTGTCCTCAAAAATAGTGCGCCAAAATATCAAAACGGTGGGAACGTCGATGTAATCTCTGATGTGCTCACCATTTACGGAAATGCGCTCTTGCACATAGGGTCTGAACAGGCCGCGGTCAAAACTACAAGCGTTCTCTATGATGATTTGATAATTGCCGCGCTCATAAACCCATCTTTGAACAACCATGTTCAAGGATGTCGTCATGTCTTAGTCTCCTTGCCACGCCCCTTACGCTTTCAAAACATCTTCACCGGCCGTGTGCTGCGGGGCTAGCCCGCAGCCGTATTCTTCACCTAAAGACTCTAGCTAAAATCGAAAAAGCAAAGTTTATTACCATCTGCGTCTTTTACATAGGCCCCGTAAAATTGGCCTGGAATACGCGCGCCTGGCTCTCCATCACAGCTTGCACCTAGCGAAATGGCTTTGTCATACATCGTTTTTACAGCGTCTTGTGAGCCAGCAGGGAAAGCGACCATAACGCCATTACCGGGCGTGGGGGCCTCTTCATTATAGGGCACGCAAACGGCAATCATTGGCTGAGACATAGAGTCCCCAATCATCGCAATGCGTCCGCCATCAAACAGGACCTTTTTGCCTAAAAGCGCCGAGTAGAATGTTTTGGCAGCGTCCATATTACTAACGCCGAGTGTTGTATATCCGATCATAGGAAATCCTTCTGTAGTTGCTATAGTTACTGGGTGAACTTACTTTCGTTCTGCTTCAAGGGAAATTTCAACCTTTCACGAAAAGGTCAACCTTAAATCACTCTAATTACATCTAGCTGACTCTAAACCTCTCCCCTATAACAGCTTATGTCATCTACCTCAGCTTCATCTTATCCTGCGCCAATGCGCTGCAAATACACGCTTAAGGATGGCGATATATCTGCCGTGCATTTTGGCCTGCGCTCTAATCCGCTTAAACTTGTTATGCTTCATGCCAACGGGTTTAACGCCATGAGCTATCGGCAGGTGTTGGCACCTTTGGGCGTCCACGCGCTAGCGCTTGACCTGCGGGGCCACGGTATGAGCACTTTGCCCGCAGACCCTGAGGCGCTATCAACGTGGCGGACCTTTCGCGATGACATTGTTGAGTTTTTTGACCGCTATGTCGACGGTCCCGTGGTTGTCGCGGGTCACAGTTTTGGCGCGGTTAGCGGAATGTTGGCGGCTCAATCTTTAGGCGATAAAATGAGCGGCTATGTGGGCTTTGATCCTGTCATTGTCCCGCAGCCATACCGCGCGGTTGCCGCGAGCCCATGGGGGCGCAAAATGATGAAAAAACGTCTGCCGATCGCGGCTAAAGCGGGCCGCCGCCGCGCAGAGTTTGACAGCCTGCAAGCCGCCTTTGAAAGCTACCAAGGGCGCGGGGTCTTCAAACAGATGAGCGACAGCATGATTAAAGATTACCTGACGGGCGGGCTTATCAAAAGCGGGGCTGGCGTGCGCCTCGCCTGCGATCCATTATGGGAGCAAGCCGTTTTTTGCGCGCAAAATCATAATGCGGTTAAAGCGTCGCGCGATCTTCCCGCCGCAAGCAGTATAATTTTCGCAGGCAAAAACAGTCCGACGCCCTTTTCCATGCAAGCGCGTTTAAAGGCCAGGCTTGGCCGCGAAAACGTGCGCAGCTCAGGTAAGCTTGGCCATCTTTTCCCGCTTCAACAGCCCGCGCTGGCAACGCAGGCTTTGGCCGATATGCTAAAAACCATTAAGCTGACAAAGCCTTAAGCGCGCAGCTCGGGAATAGCCAGCGCGTTCAGCGCCTCGACCTGTTCATGCGGCGTTTTGAGAAGTTTGCGCGCCTCGAGATCAAATAAGCATGCCGAGGCAGACAGGCTGGCCCAACTTTGGCCTGTTACAGGGCTTACGATATGATGCGCCGCTTGACGGGTATAGGGGTTGGCGCTTTGAATGGCTGAGTAAAGCTCTAGCGCCTCGCCCGCAGTTGCGTGATGATGAATATGGCAGCGTAGTTCCAAAAGCGCGCCGCTTGTCGTGCCGCCGCTATAGAGGCCGTCATGAATTTCGGGCCAGAGCGCGTAGAAATTTCCGACGCTTTCCGTGACCCGCCCCAGCAAAGCCTGCGCCGTCACGCAGCTAAAAATATCTAGCTCGTAAGGCTGAAACACGCCCGCACCAATATGGGCCGCACCGAGGTTTTCCAAATCTCTTTTGCTGGGCGCGAGCGGCGCAAGGTCTTCAGACGGCAGTCCGCGCGGCCGCGTGGATACGGGGCGTTCCGCTCGCCATTTTTTAGTCGCCGCACGCACACGGGTTGGCCAATTAAACGCTTGGCCTGTGCGCAAATAAATATGGTCCACGGTTTCCGTTATAGCGGCACTTATAGTGCCGTCGAAATGAGTCATAATATGAACAAGCTCAGCCTTACTGCCCGAAAGCGACAAAAGCCCCGTGTGGATAGAGAGCCGCGCACCAGGACGACTTTCCTTAAGGTATCGAATGGTAAACTCGCGCACGCGGACTGTACTGTCGGCATCTGTGCGGAAACTATTTTCAAGCCCCAAGTGAATGAAGAAAAACTGCCGCGCTTGATGCACTTTGGTCATATAGTGGCGCATGTTCAAATGCCCCAGTTCATCACATTCCCAATTCACGGCTTCGCCGGAATAGCTATGAAGCATGTTGTCTGTCATAAGGCTCGTTTCTGCTTAAGCCGTCAGCGCGCAAGTCTCGCACAGGCCGTAGTGCTCAATCACTGAACTTGAGATAACAAATCCATTGGGCGCGCAATTC
>CAKZTE010000028.1 GCA_937923115.1 uncultured Caulobacterales bacterium
CGGCCCGCTGACGTCAACACGATAGGGCGTACAGAACGGTCAAATAATTTCACGCCAACGGCATCTTCAAGACCGGCGATAATTTGCGAAACGGCGGATTGGGTCATGCGCAGCACTTTCGCGCTTTGCGTCATTCCGCCTTGGTCGGCCGTAATGACAAACACCTGCAAAGACCGCAGATCAAAGTTATTTGGTATCTTCATGCCATTCCCCCGAAAGCTGAGCTGGGAATCGATTATCATTAGATTTGCTAAAGTCAAAAGCGAAAATGCAGCGGTTTTGAAGAAAAACTATCGCTCTATATCAGTTATCATAATGTCAGCAGATAAATTTGCGTGATTTGTGCGAACAGTGATTGTGACCTCGCAGCTCTAGGTTTACGCAGATCGGCGGAAGACAAACAGGAGTTGGGATGGCTATTCCATCATTTTCAAAATACGTGATTGTTGGCGCAGGCGTGCACGGCCTTTCAACTGCATACCACCTCGCTTTGGCCCTTAAAGAGGCTGGCAAAGGCAGCGGCGAAGACATCATCATTGTGGATAAAGGCGATATCGCATCAGGGGCTTCAGGGATAGCCTGCGGTGTCGTGCGCAATAATTACTACCAGCCGGCAATGCGCGAATTAATGGCGCACTCCGTCGATGTTTGGGAGTCAGACATGGAGGCCTATGCCTACCATCCCGTTGGCTACATGCAGATTTCTTGCGAGAGTATGCATGAGGATATTTCCGAGATTTATCAGCAGCAACAAGCCATTGGATATGATAGCGCGCTAATTGAGGGCGAAAACGACTGCACAGAGTATATGCGCGGAATATATGATGATTGGCAGGCGCAAAATATCACATCCGTCCTTCATGAAAAAAAGGGCGGCTACGCCAATAATACGAAGTCCATGTACGGCCTTGCAGGTAAAGCTAAAGCCGAAGGCGTGCGAATTATAACCGGCGTTGAAGTCACGGGTTTCACGCGCGCCAGCGGCGCATCAGCAATCCAAGCTGTAGAAACTAATAAAGGCAAGATTGAATGTGATTATGTTGTCATTGGAGCGGGCCCTTGGGTGCGGGACTTCTGGAATATGCTTGAGCTTCCCAAAACTGTTTCAATCAAAGGGCAAGACGGTAAAACCCATGGCCCCATTGGCATGTGGACGTTTTGGCAATTGGAAGAAGGCGTCTTAAACGTCGACCCCAATATGTTTAAGACCAATGAAGGCAAACTACCGCCAGTGATGCACGTTGACACGGATGCAACGCTCATCTCCACCGTCGACGGGTCAGTCATCGAAGAAGAGGGCAACATCTGGGGCTTATATTACAAACCTGATTTCCACTTTGGCGGCGTACAAGGGGGCGCGATGCCTTATCCCGTGACAACAGCTGCGGACGAACTTGATATTGACCCTTATGGCCCCGCCTCCCCTGAATGGGTCAGCTCGCCAGAGTTCGCGCATATGTGGGTCAGTGCGCTCGCCCACTGCCATAAACGCTTCGAGGGTCAAATGAACGCTTATCACAAAGAGCCTTCAGGCGGTGTTGGATGTTTTACGCCCGATAGCTTCCCCGTTTTTGATGAGTTTTGCGAGAATGCTTATATCCTCGCGGACTCCAATCATGGTTATAAAATGATCGGCGTTGGTAAACTCGTCGCAGAACATATCGTGGGTAGATCATCATCCTTGCTTCGTCCGTTCAGGTTTTCCCGTTACGCCGAGGGTGAGCTTCATCCCACATCCAACAGTCCATTCCCATGGAGTTGAAACACTGTCTTGCCGAATCAAAATTCATAAATAGAAGAAAATAGTTGGTATTTTACCGCGGTTATGGAGGGTTTCATGCACCCAATCTTATCGATTTCGCGCCGTACACGCCGGACGCCTTTTACAGAAAAAAACAAAGCCCACGGCGTGAGCGGATATACGGTCTATAATCGTATGCTTCTTCCCACAGTATTTGAATCTATTGAAGCAGATTACCATCACCTCAAAGAACATGTTCAAGTTTGGGATGTATCCTGTCAGCGACAGATTGAAGTAACGGGCCCAGACGCGGCTGAGCTTATCCAAATGCTCACGCCTCGAAATCTTGCAAAGATGAAAGACGATCAGTGCTATTACTTACCTGTTGTCGACCGCAACGGCGGCCTACTGAACGACCCCGTAACAGTAAAGCACAGCGCAGACCGTTGGTGGATTTCAATCGCAGACTCAGATCTTATGCTTTGGATTAAGGGACTGGCCACAGGTAGGGATATGAATGTCGATATTTTTGAACCAGATGTTTCGCCCCTTGCCGTGCAAGGTCCAAAATCCAACGCACTGATGGCCCGCATGTTTGGAGAGGATATCGTCAATTTAAAATTCTTCCGTCACCGTAAAGTCAAATTCATGGATACGGAATTCACCGTGGCGCGCTCTGGCTTCTCAGTGCAAGGCGGGTTTGAAATTTATGTAGAGGGCACGCAATATGCTGAACCGCTATGGGACGCGCTGTTTGACGCTGGCCAGAACTTGAACGTTCGGGCAGGCTGTCCAAATTTGATTGAACGCATTGAAGGCGGACTTCTTTCTTATGGCAATGATATGACACTAGAAAACACACCCTATGAAGCCGGCCTTGGTCGATTTTGCAAAGGGGCCGCTGCGGATGGATGCATTGGTGCAGACGTTCTCAAGCTGGAATTAGAGAACGGCCCAAAGCAACAAATTCGAGGCCTCAAGATATCCGGTAAACCCTTACCTTCCTCCCCCACGCCTTGGCCGATTACGATCAATGGAGCGCGTGTTGGACAAGTCACGTCCGCCGCTTGGTCACCTGATTTGCAAATGAATATTGGACTGGGGATGGTCAACGCCGCGCATTGGGAGGTGGGATCGGAGGTGACTGTAGAAACGGAAACCCACGGCGCGCGTACCGCCACATTATGCGGCCTGCCATTCGTCTAGCTTATTAGGCTTTTCGGCTACCAAACACCAAGACCTTCACGAGGGAGACCGCCATTAGCGCCATCACAAGCGAGAACGGCAGCGCGCCAACAATCATAGCTGAGCGGATGGCCGACATCCCCCCCGCCGTTAGGAGCGTTGCGACAACCGCGATATAGATACCGCCCCATATGATGATGTGACGGGTTCGCGCGAGTGCGCGATTACCGGCCGACGCTATCGTATTTATAACCAATATTGCGGAGTCAGCCGAGGTGACCAAATAGGTCAACAACAGCACGACGATAACGAACGACATAACCTTTGCCATGAGCGGCGACAGAATAAGGTTTATCGTTTGGTAAAGCTGCGCAGAAATATCGGCATTAACAATACTGCCCTTGGCAATCCCTGAGAGCTCTAAATCAATGGCCGTACCGCCCACCAAGACAAACCAGGTTAATCCCATTATGGCAGGGACAAACATCGCGCCAAGGACGTATTCCCTGATTGTGCGGCCTCTTGAGACGCGGGCCAAGAACAGTCCTACAAACGGCGCAAAGGCGATCCACCACGCCCAGTAAAAAATTGTCCAAGCCCCCTGCCAATCGGCGAGCGCGCCGTCAGGCCAAACGGTAAATGACATTTGCGGAACAGCAATGAGGTAATCCCAAATCGTGACGAAAAATTGTTTAAAGGCGAACAGCGTAGCGCCGAAAATAGCGAAAAATGCGAGAAGGAAAAAAGACAAACCCATATTAATATTGGAAAGCCATTTGATACCTTTCTCTACGCCAGAAATGGCCGAAAAAACAGAAGCGCTAATGATGATAACAAGAGCTAAGAGCTGCGCAGCAAGGGTCGGTTTACCGCTCGGCGCGCTTATCCATTCAAGTCCCGTAATGTTATAAACACCAGACGCAAATTGCGACACGCCATATCCAATAGTGACGCTAACGCCGATGACGGTTGCAAGAATGGCGACAATATCAACGACGTCACCCCAAAACCCTTCCATCATTTTTCCAAATAACGGTTTCAAAGAGGACCGAAAGGATAAGGGAAGATTACGGTTATACCCAAAATATGCAAGCGCCATACCCACAATGCCGTAACAGGCCCAAGGCGTGAGCCCGTAGTGCAAAGCCGCCCATTTATAAGCAGCGCGAACATTATCAGGGTCCTGAGCTGTCGTGAGACCCATAATCACATCGGGATTATTGGCAAAGTGAAAGATTGGCTCAGCCGTCGAATAGGTCAGCATGCCCACGCCAATACCGGCGCCAAACATCATAGAGAACCAAGAAAAATTAGAAAATTCAGGTCGCTCATCCGCTGCCCCGAGGCGTACTCGGCCTGTTCGCGGCCAAATCGCAATACCTAAACACACTATGGCGTAAAAGGCTGTGACGAACATATACCAACTACCGAAAACACTGGTTGACCAGGTCTGCAATCGCAAAAGTGTTGCGCCAGCTTCGGTCGGAAACAGACCAGCCCATACAACAAGCGCTCCAATGAGGATTTTAGCGCCAAGCGTAACAAAGCGGTTATACCCAGTGTAAAATCCTGACGTGGCTGTTTTGATTGTGAGTTGTTCGGCTTCGTCGCTTTGATCTAACTCTGACATGTTTCCCCCAATTTTAGCTTACTATGGGGTATGATGACGGCAGGTTCAAACCCTTTCCCAAATCAATAGTCACTCATAAGAAAAGATAACGGTTTCTATCGCGTGGTAACAACTCGTTCAAAAAAATCACGCAAATAAGGCGCGAAAGACCGCCAAGTCTCAACATGGAAGCTTTGTTCACCTGTGCGCAAAATCATGACCTGCACACTTTCAAAAACCGTGCGCGTGACTTTGCCGATAGGAAACGCCGCTAGGGATAAGTCTAGCGGGCAACCAACATTAAGAAGAGAGGCCGCCCGTTCACCAGACACGTCAAACGCTACGTTGCGATGGGACACATCGGTGACGCTACACGTCATAGTTTTTGATATCTTGGCAAAGGCGGCGTCCAATATTTTGCCTTTGGAGGGAGCCGCAACAACCATCCATTCATCCGGACCAAGCTTTAGGCAGTTCACGTCTTTGGACAGCGATGCATTATTGATTTTTCCAGGCAGTTTTAGTCCGCTCATTTTTTTAAACGCAGCAACATCAGCTGCTTTAATCCGCAAATTATATCGTTGCTTTTCGCCGACTAAAGCAGCTGTAACCGCACCGCTTAATAGCATGTCAGGGACGTCGATAGCTTGATCAAACAACATTGAGCTTCTCCCCTTTTGGATCGTAAAAGACAGGTTCCACGACTTTCACTTTGTAATTCTTATCCTCCATCGGAACATGAAGCGTGTCGCCCATGCGGTTGAAGCCGTCTCGCACAACAGCCAACGCTATAGAGCGTCCTAAGGGCTCGCTCCAATAGCTGGATGTCACATGCCCTAGCATATCCATTGGAACCGCTTGATCTGGATCGTCGACAATTTGCGCGCCCTCTTCGAGTACATATTTGGGGTCTTCGGTCAGCAAGCCAACCAATTGCTTGCGGCCATCGGACATTAAATCAGGCCGCGCCAATGAACGCTTGCCGACAAAGTCTTTCTTTTTCTTAGACACAGCCCAAGACATACCAGCGTCATGCGCAGTTACCGTTCCGTCAGTATCTTGGCCAACGATGATAAAACCCTTTTCTGCTCGCAAAACATGCATCGTTTCCGTACCATAGGGACAGATGTCATATTGCTGCCCTGCTTCGAACAGCGCCTCCCATATAGCGCGGCCAAAGTGATTGGGAACGTTGATTTCGAAACCCAGCTCACCCGTAAAGCTAACGCGGAAAAGCCGTGTCGGGACGCCGCAGATCTTCCCCTCGCGCAGGGTCATATGCGGGAAGGCTTCGGGCGATAAATCTATACCCTCGACAAAAGGCGCGATAAGCTTCCGCGCATTAGGGCCATTAATAGCGATTGTCGCCCACTGCTCTGTGGTCGAGGTAAGCCATACATCGAGCTCTGGAAATTCTGTTTGAAGATAGTCTTCCATATGGCGGTAAACACGCGGCGCGCCGCCCGTGGTCGTCGTTACGTGAAAACGGTCCTCGGCCATGCGGCCCACAACGCCGTCATCATAAATATAGCCGTCCTCGCGG
>CAKZTE010000029.1 GCA_937923115.1 uncultured Caulobacterales bacterium
GCTCCCGCATCAACAACCATGCCCTGCCCCGTGAAATAGCTAGCTTCGTCGCTGACCATATAAAGGACCGCGCCCACCATTTCTTCGGGTTGCGCCATGCGAGAAATCGCGAGGTTCTGCTGCATGTATTTATCCATACCCGGCATATCTTTAAGACCCGCAGCGAGTTTCGTATCTGTGAATCCTGGCAAAAGCGCGTTAACGCGGACGCCTTGATTGCCATATTCTTTGGCAAACCCTTTGGTCATATTGATAACGGCTGCTTTCGTCATGCCGTAGACCACGCGCATTTGGCCAGGCTGTATACCATCAATTGAGGCGACGTTCACCACTGAACCGCCGCCATCTTTCATCAAAAGCGGCATCGCTTTGGCCGTCAAGAAGAAGGGTCCTTTGACATTAACATCCATTGTTTTGTCATAAGCGGATTCAGGTGTGTCATGCGCTGGGCCAAAATACGGGTTGGTCGCGCCGTTGTTAATCAAAATATCCAGACGACCATGCTCTTTTTGGATGGCGGCCAATACAGTATCATGATCGCCAAGCTCACCGAGGTGGAGCGTCATAGCCGAAGCGCTACCGCCCTTCGCTTTGATTGCGTCAGCCACTTTGGCGCAATCAGCGACCTTACGGCTTGTGCAAATAACTGTCGCGCCGTGCTCGGCAAGGCCATGTGCAACCGCTTCGCCAATGCCGCGGCTAGCGCCAGCAATCAAAGCGACTTTACCAGTGAGATTAAAACGGGACATAAAACTCTCCTAACTTTTTATTGGCAGCGTCTCTGCCTTTAATTTTGATTTCAGCTTCGCCATGCCAGCTATATAACCGTCAACATCAGCCGCGCGGTGTTTAAAGTATTCGCCAACAACGGCATGGGGTAGCACGAGGAAACGGTCTTCCTCAATCGCAAGCTTAAGCGCGTTTGCAACATCGGAGGGTTCCAGAAATCCATCTGGGCTATTTTCTGCCATAGAGAAACCCTTGGTCATATTCGTGCGCACATATTGCGGGCAAATACAGTTAACCTTCACGCCTTGATGGGCATGCTCAAAAGCGACCTGCTCCGCAAAGGCGGCGACTGCGTGCTTTGTGACCGTATAAGACGCGCTTCCGATTTGCGCCATCAATCCCGCAGCAGACGCTGTCACAATAAGGCGCCCACCCCCGCGCTCTTTCCACTCCGGAAGCAAGACCCGCGACGCGTAAACGCTTTGCATCACGTTGATTTTCCAGCTTAGCTCCCATGCTTTATTACTCGCGCCCGCCGCATGTTTTTCATCGCCATAGCCAACGCCGGCGTTGGCAACAAAAATATCGACCGGGCCATTAGCGGCGCTCGCACTATCAATAAAATCTTCAACTTGAGATTCTTCGGACACATCGCATTTAAACGCGACAGCGCCGATAGCATTGGCCGTTTCAGTCGGACATGTCAGGTCACTAATCGCGACTTTTGCGCCTCCTGCAAGAAACATTTCCGCAACCGCGCGGCCGATGCCGCCGCTTGCGCCTGTAATGGCGACGCTTTTTCCTTGAAACATAGCTTCCCTCTTTTCTTTCATACTTATCACCGTCTTGACTTCGGGCAAAGTCTTTATGCAATTAGTTGCATATTTTCCTGTTCATTATAACGTGCCATAAGGGCGCGGAAGGGGTGAACATGTCAGATACTGAAATGCCGCAGTTGGAGCCTGTTGATATTTTGGATGCCGACAATATTCCAAATGACAATCAATCTCACCAATGCTTTTCCTGCCAGCAAACTTTCACCGGCATTTACTGCAATGGGTGCGGGCAGAAGAATGATAATTATAGGCGCTCCCTCTTTTCACTCCTTATAGAACTGGGCGGAACATTAACGGCGCTCGAGGGCCGTATCTGGCGCACCTGGGGAGCGCTGTTGTTTAAACCCGGCAAGGTCGCCCGCGAATTTGCCGACGGGGCACGGACCAAATGGTCATCCCCCATTCGAACATACCTCGCGATGAGTCTTATCTTATTCGGCTTTCTTGCCGTAACAAACACCCATATCATCAGCTTTGATGTCAACGTGAAACCAAAAGACGGCATCACAAAACCGCGCGCGGATTTAACCGCAGAGGACTTGAGCTTTGAAGCCGCGATACACATGCTGGAACGCCAGAGCGAAATTGACGCCCGCAATGCAACACGAGATTTCGAACTCATCAAGCGGAAAATGCTGAATGAAGACGGGAGTCTTCGTATGGACTTCGATTTAGGCGAAGACGACGACGCAGGCGTAAGCGGCGCCATCGATGATGTGAACGCCGCCATTGACGATGTTCAGACCCAAATTAAAAGCGCAGAATCGCCCAATGACACGCAAATCACGGCGAATGGACGGTCAATTGTGGTTGATGAAAGCGGGCAAATTTTAGTGGATGGAAAGCCCGTCGAGGCCCGCCGGGTCAGTGAATTTGTTTTTGATTTTATGCAAAACCCAGCCGTCGTAACCGATAGTTTTCGTGTTTTCCTGCCTCGGCTTTTATTCTTTATGATGCCAATCACCATGTTTATCGGAGCGATATTTATTCGCGGGCGCGGCAACGCCATGCTTTATGATCACATTATTCATGCCGCCTATATTCACAGCGTTGTTTTCTTCATGCTTTTATTGGGCATCATGGCGTCTTATATTCTGCCAGGCAGCCTCGTGGGGCGGACCATATTTATCGCACTACTGATATACCTTCCGATCAGCCTGAAAAGGATGTTTGGGCGCGGCTGGATTAAAACCATTTGGACAAGTTACGGGGTTGGTTTCATCTACAGCCTCATCCTGTTTATTGGACTGTGCTTGATTTTAATAAAAACACTATCAGATGCAGCAGCCTAGCGGCTTACTATTACAGGCGGCTTGTTGGCGCGGTCGCCAAACCACCACAGGGTCGCGGCGGTGGCGGCAAAGACCGCTGCCTCCACAATAGAGCCGTTCTGTGTCACTGAGAAAATCCAGCCCGTAATAAGCCACAACAATAGAGTGAGGATAGGCCGCACAAGACGCAGTATATTGATGACCCAGAGGCTGGCTATTCCAATCTTAGCCTCCGCATCAATAGAGGCCTGAAGCCCCCGCCAAGAGCCCTCTTGTGAGGCCAAGGCTAGCTCCATTTCAGTTTCTTGCACGCGCGACTGCATCTGCAATTTGTGCAGCTCCAGTTCATGCGCCCAGCGCGCCTG
>CAKZTE010000030.1 GCA_937923115.1 uncultured Caulobacterales bacterium
GCCGCTACGACCATAAAGCCCGAGGCAATTGCCACTGTGGCGAACAAATAAAATGCGATTGTAATAAGCACGACTCTCTCGTCCCCCTTAGCTTTGCGCCGCTTTAGCGGTAAGGCGCATCTATGGCTAGATTTTTTGCAATTTCTCGCTCCCAGCGATCGCCATTCGCAAGTAGCTTGTCTTTGTCGTAATAAAGCTCTTCGCGTGTCTCTGTCGCGAACTCGAAATTCGGCCCCTCAACAATAGCATCCACGGGGCACGCCTCTTGGCAAAAGCCGCAATATATACATTTGACCATGTCGATATCGTAACGCGTTGTGCGGCGTGACCCGTCTTCGCGCGGTTCAGCCTCAATCGTGATAGCTTGCGCCGGGCAAATTGCCTCACAAAGCTTACAAGCGATGCAGCGTTCTTCCCCACTTGGGTAACGGCGCAGGGCATGCTCGCCGCGAAAACGCGGGCTAAGCGGGCCTTTTTCAAAGGGATAATTAATTGTAACTTTCGGCGAAAAGAAATATTTCATCGCAAGCCAAAAGGCGGATACGAATTCCAATAGGAAAGCGGCACGAAAAATCTGTTTAATACGTGTGAACATACTACTCACCTTATCCTTTGCCTAGAAACACAACGAAGGTGGAAACGAAAACAACAGCTGCGAGAGACGTTGGCAGGAAGACTTTCCAGCCAAGGCGCATCAATTGGTCATAACGGTAACGTGGAACAATAGCTTTCACCATAGCGAACATAAAGAATAGGAACGCCGTCTTTGCAAAGAACCAAAGGAATGGCGGAATGATTGGGTTTTCCCAGCCAAAATCGATCGGCGCATACCAGCCGCCAAGAAACAGGAGCGTCATCATTGAGCATAGAAGCATGATGTTCACGTACTCAGCGAAGAAGAACATAAGAAACGGCGTCGAAGAATATTCCACCTGGTAACCCGCGACGAGTTCTGACTCCGCTTCTGGAAGATCAAATGGAGGACGGTTCGTCTCAGCCAAAGCCGAGATAAAGAACAACACGCCCATGTAAAACATCACGGGGAATAAGAGCAGGTTCCAAATGCCGTATTCGCCGACGGGGTTAAGGCGGAACATATTCCAGTTAAACAAGCCGCCTTCCTGCGCGCCAACAATAGCAGTCAGGTTCATCGAGCCAGAGAGAAAAATTACTGTTAGGATGATAAATCCAATTGAGACTTCATATGACACCATTTGCGCCGCAGATCGCAGAGCGCCCATGAATGGATATTTTGAGTTCGAAGCCCAGCCCCCGATAATAATACCGTAAACGCCCATAGAGCTGATGGCGAGCACGTAAAGAACGCCGATATTAATATCAGAGATGACCCATCCGGGCGCAACGGGAATAACAGCCCACGCAAGGAACGCCATAACAAGCGCGAGAACAGGCGCAAGCAAGAATAAAAACTTATCAGACCCCGCAGGGACGATGATTTCTTTAAAGAAAAACTTTAAGGCGTCGGCAATAGTTTGCAAAAGACCAAAGGCCCCCACCACATTCGGCCCACGTCGCATTTGCACCGCTGCCCAAATCTTACGATCAGCGAGAACTAGCGCCGCCACTAGCAAAGCAAGGGGCAGGACAAACATCATGACTTGCGCGAGCTTCCACCAAAACCACGCCAGTGGCGACAGGTCAGTCCAGAATGTCGGTGCCGCCATAATCGTTTGAAGGTCAAACATGTGTAACATTATTCCGCCGCCTCTTGGGTTGCATTCACATCGGCAATCACCGCTGCGCATTCGGCCATAACTTCCGATGCGCGCGCAATGGGATTAGTGAAGTAAAAATCTCGGACCGCATTTATAAGCGGCTTAGATGACGGCTTCCCCTCATCACCAAGGGCACCTAAGTTAAGCTCAAGCCCCTCAGGCGCGTGGTCGAGACCCGCAAACGATGGGTGTTCTTCAAATAATTTGGAACGAAGCGCGTCCATACTATCATAAGGAAGCTCGCGCTTCATATGGCCGGACAGCGCGCGAATAATGGCCCAATCTTCTTTCGCATCGCCTTTAGGAGAGACAGCCGCAACGCCCATTTGCACGCGACCTTCGGTGTTCACATACAACCCGTCTTTTTCGGTATAGGCCGCAGATGGTAAGATAATATCAGCGACATGCGCGCCTTTATCACCGTGGCTGCCTTGGTAAATTACAAACGTACTTTCAAGGCTCGAAGTATCAAGCTCATCCGCGCCAAGAAGATACACGGTTTTAATCTCGCCAGATTTGGCCGCAGCCAATATGTCTTTCGTACCTTTTGCGCCGTCACTCGGGAGAAAGCCCATGTCCAGACCTGCAACACGTGACGCAGCAGTGTGCAAGACATTAAAGCCGTTCCAATCAGCGCGAACAACATTAAAAGCTTTCGCTAAATCTGCTAACGCTTTTAAAATTTGCGGGCTATCTCCGCGATTAAGCGCGCCTTGCCCAATTATAATCGTAGGGTTTTTGGCGGCCTTGAAGGCTTTAACGAATTTGGATTTTAAGTCAGCAAAACCAGATATCTCAGCTGGCGTTGTGCCTAAATGCTCGGCCGGATAAGTCAAATCTGCAGATTCACCTATAATAGCAACGTCTGCGCCGTTATCCATGACCGCTTTGCGGATACGTGTATTGACCAAGGGCGCCTCAAGACGAGGATTGGACCCGATAATTAATATCGCGTCAGACGATTCAACGCCCTCAATAGTTGAATTGAAGAGATAGCTCGCGCGCTCTCCGCCCAGCACGGAACCGTCCTGACGGCAATCAATATTGCGCACGCCGAGGCTGCCCATAAGATCCTTAAGCGCCTTCATTGATTCGGCATCGCAAAGATCGCCCGCAATCGCAGCGATCTCATCAGCATTGCCGGACAGTTTTTCCGCAGCAAGCTTCAGCGCAGCATCCCAGCTAACAGCCTTTAACTTTCCGTTCTCTCGGACGTAAGGCTTATCAAGACGTTGG
>CAKZTE010000031.1 GCA_937923115.1 uncultured Caulobacterales bacterium
GGCATAGACTTTTAATCATGGCTGCAAAAAAGAAAAAAGCTGATCCTACAGGCAAGGTTATCGCCGTGAATAAAAGAGGGCGATTTGATTTTGAAATCGAAGACACTTTTGAAGCTGGCTTGATCCTTGTTGGGACAGAGGTGAAAGCTCTGCGCCTTGGCCGGGCTAATATCGCAGAGAGCTATGCGACTATTGAGAATAATGAAGCTATGCTGATTAATGCAAATTTCCCGATTTATGCGCCCGCAAGCCAGTTTAATCATCTTCCGACGCGGCCGCGCAAACTCTTGATGAAACGCCGCGAAATTAATCGCGTCATGGGTGAAATCCAGAAAAAGGGTCGCACGCTTGTTCCGCTCAAGCTTTATTTTAACGAAAAAGGCTTCATTAAATTACTCGTCGGTATTGGTGTCGGTAAACGAAATGTCGACAAGCGTGACGTGCAGAAAAAGCGCGATTGGCAGAAGCAGAAAGCCCGTTTAATGCGGGAAAAGGGCTAAGTCGTTTCCGTATCTAAATGATCGCGAATATCAGAGAAGACTTTCATAAACATATCTTCTGTCAGCCGTTTTGTGTTCGTATTATAGCGTGAGCAATGATAGCTTGAAAACAGGGTGAGCGTGGGCGAAATGGCATATGTTACATTATGCCCAAACGGGAAGTCTTTTAGCCTTAGGCCCAAGGCGCGCACAGTGTTGTCATGCGAAATTTTACCAAGGCACAGCAAAGCCCGCAGGCTTGGCAGCCCCTGGATTTGCTCCGTCAAAAATGGACGGCAGTTTGTGCATTCCGCGCCAACTGGTTTGTTTTGCGGCGGTAGGCAGCGTACGGCATTTGTAATCATCGCGCCTCTTAGCTCTAGGCCATCATCAGCCGTTGCGTCGTAAGTTCCATTAGAAAAGCCGTAACGGCCTATGGCGCTGTAGAGCAGATCGCCCGCCCAATCACCAGTAAAGGGTCGCCCCGTTTTGTTTGCGCCGTGCATGCCCGGGGCCAATCCAATAATCAGAAGCCTTGGCGCAGGATCCCCAAAACTTGGAACAGGCGCATTATGATAATCAGGATAAGTTTCGCGTAGCTCTAGCAGAAAATCTCGCAGGCGAGGGCAGCGGTCACAGTTGCGAGGAGGCTCAGAAAAACTCACGTCTCGTCCCAATTATCGCCCGTTTTTGGCCGCCCGATAAGCTTGTCTAAGTCTGCAAGCTCAATAAAATTATCAGCTTGGCGGCGAAGCTCATCCGCGAGCATAGCGGGCCTTTCAGCTATAGATGATACCACTGAGACGCGGCAGCCTTGCTTTTGGACAAATTCAACAACGCGTTTGAAGTCACCGTCCCCTGTAAACAGTAGGAAGTGGTCGATATTTGGGGCGAGTTCGACCATATCGATGGCCATTTCCATGTCCATATTGCCTTTGGTTTTTTGCCGCCCGTCCCGGTCTTTATATTGTTTGGCGGGTTTTGTAACCACGTGATATCCGTTGTAATCCAGCCAGTCGACCAGCGGTTTTATAGGCGAAAAGTCCTCATCCTCGATAATGGCAGTATAATAATAGGCGCGCTGCAATCGGCCTTTGCCCTGAAACAATTCGATTAGTTTTCCGTAATCAATATCAAAGTCCAAAGTCTTTAGCGTGGAATATAGGTTTGCGCCGTCGATAATAATACAGAGACGTTCGTCAGGATAAAAGGCCATTTATACGTTCTTCCTTTTCCAGACCTCAGAGAGCGGTTTTGCCTGGCCATCTGATTGAACGATGAGGACATGATCCCGCGTGAGTTGGCGCGGATGGTCAACACCGCAACTATGAGCTATCATTTCAACTTCTTTGCAAATGGTTTTGACATATTGCATCACCCGCACGGCCTTGTTTGTCGGATCGAGGCCGCGCTGCAAACGTTTGTCATGCGTTGTAATACCCGTCGGACAGGTGTTTTGATCGCATTTAAGCGCCTGAATACAGCCAAGGGCAAACATAAAGCCGCGCGCGGATGTGACAAAATCTGCGCCTGCGCAGAAGGCCCAGGCGATCTCGGCTGGCGTGATAAGCTTCCCCGCGGCGATGATTGTAATGCGGTCTCTCATTCCGTAATCTTCGAGAAGGTCCGTTACCATGGGCAAGCTTTCTCGGATTGTCATGCCCATATTATCCATTAAGGGAAGGGGCGCTGCGCCTGTTCCGCCGTCACCGCCATCGAGAGATATAAAATCGGGCGCATGCTCAACCCCGCGAGATTGTATCTCATCGAGAAGGTTTTTGACGGACCTAATATTGCCAACAACGAATTTAATACCTACGGGCAGGCCAGTGGTCTCGCGGGCTAAATGGATTAAATCCAGCAAGCTTTGGGGGTCAGATGCATCAACGTGACGGTTTGGCGAGATGGCATCCTCACCCTGCGAGATGCCTCGAATTTCCGCAATTTCGGGCGTTACTTTGCTTGCGGGTAAAATCCCGCCCTTACCGGGTTTTGCACCTTGGCTAAGTTTGATCTCTATCATCTTGACCTGCGGGTTCTTACAAATCGCTTCTAACTTGTCTGTGTTCAAAGTGGCGTCATCGTTTCTTGCGCCAAATTTTGCCGTTCCCAGTTGGAAAACAACATCACATTCGCCTTCCAGATGGTAAGGCGAAAGCCCGCCTTCGCCGGTGTTAAGCCAGCATCCGCCCATTTGCGCGCCATGGGAAAGGGCCTGAATCGCCGGTTTTGATAATGACCCATAGCTCATGGCGGAGATATTGAAAAAGCTGTTGGGCTCATAGGGCTTGCGGCAGTGGGGGCCAATAATACGGGCTTTTTGCGGGCTGTGTTCGCCCTCAAGTTTTGGAAACATACCATTGGCGAAAATAGACGCTCCTGGCGATAGAACTTTCGTGGACCCAAAAGGAACGGTTTCATGACCGTCCTCTGCAATGTCCTCAATATATTCACGTTCGGCCCGATTAAACGGCATTTCTTCGCGGTCCATGGCAAAGAAATATTGCCGAAAAAACTCTCCGAGTTTTGAGAAGACACCGCGGAACCGCCCAATAACGGGATAATTGCGCCGTACAGCATCTTTAGTTTGCGAAATATCGATAAAAAACAAAACAATAGACACAGCGACTAATGCGCCAACCACGAACAAAAATAGCGAGCCGAGGATTGATAATCCGCGCACCGCTGAGCCCGCCATCGTGCCCATAATGTCATTCATGGAACCATCTTGAATTAGCTGCAGCATGTTCTCTCCATATTCTGGCCGCGTCTTGGGCCGCCTTAAAACGCTGTTAAGTCATGCCCTCTATGACAAAGCACCGTGACAGCGGCAAGCCCTTGCCGCGTAAAACCATGCGCCTTGCAAGAATCAAACAGATGTATGAGATTAACCTATGAAATGGTTTTTCAGGATTATAGGATTGATATTTTTGGCTTTCGCAGGGCTCGTGGTTCTAGGATATTTTATATCTCCGAATTTACAAGTCGAGCGTAGTCTTGAGGTAAAGGCCTATCCGGAGGAAGTTTTTGAGTATTTGGAAGATCTAGAAGCTTTTAACCGCTGGTCGCCATGGTTTGCGCGGGACCCAGATGCCGATTATATTTTTGGAAATGTCGATTACGGCGTTGGCGCGACTGTAGTCTGGCGTACGCGCGGCGAAACAGCCGACCATGCGGCGGTCATAAGTAGCCAAGAGATTATAGCCGCTCAAGCGCCTGAATTTGTTCAGACCGCCCTACTTTTGAACGGTGTGCCAGCCTCTGCTACTTACGCCTTGTCATCAACTGATGACGGAACACTCGTCTATATTCAGTTTGAAAGAGAGCTTGGCGGCTTTCCCTTTGTTGGCCGCCTCGGAAAAGGCGGGATAGAGAAAAAACTCGGCGCAGAGTTTGAAACGGCATTGTCTCGCCTGAAGACCATTGTTGAAGCAGGCTAAGTAACTATGGCCACTTCACAACTGGCGGCATACTCGAGAGAATTGTTTTAACATTGCCGCCCGTCTTAAGCCCAAAGGTGGTGCCTCGGTCATAAAGCAAGTTGAACTCAACATACCGCCCGCGTTGTATCAACTGCTCTTCTCTGTCCGCTTCCGTCCAGGGCTGGACCATTCTTTGCCGTGCAATCTCGCAATAAGCGTCCTTAAAGCTTCGGCCAACATCTTGTGTGAACGCAAAGTCAGCGTCCCAGTCGCCGCTATTGTGGCGATCATAAAATATGCCGCCAATACCTCGCGGTTCATCACGGTGAGCGAGGTGAAAATACTCATCGCACCAATCTTTAAAACGCGGGTAGTTTGCAACAGGGTGACGATCACAAACAGCTTTCATTGCCGCGTGAAAGTTCTTTGAGTCGGGCGTATTTTGCCCGCGCGCCCCGGCTTGTGTTGGGGTGAGGTCTGCTCCGCCGCCAAACCAATCTTGTGTAGTTACAATATATCGCG
>CAKZTE010000032.1 GCA_937923115.1 uncultured Caulobacterales bacterium
AGCGTGGAGCCCCAAATTTTGGCCTCCCAGCCCGTCAATTCCGCCATCATGTCGTGGATTTTTTGACAATCTGCGCGGCGGTCATCTTTCTCAATCGCGGCCAAATAGTCGCTGACCTTTAAGCCTTCAGGTTTGGTTTTATTCTCAGCCATTCTGATGCCCCTAATCTTCGTGCAGCGGCAGGACCGTCTGCCGCGTGGCAATATACCATACGCAAGGCAAAATCAGAACCGCCCCGATAATATAGCGCGGATAGAGCGTCTCCTTGAGGAAAATCACTCCGAGAATACAGGCGAAAACTGTTGTCATTAGCGTAAGTGGTACAACAACAGATATGTCATATTTTTGGATGAGATTAAAATACTGTCCATGCGCCAATATGGTGACAAAAATCCCAGCATAGCCCCCCGCGATCAAAAGCGGACCTTTGGAATTGGCCCAGACCTGCGCTTGACCGCTCTCAAAAATCAACGACATCGGAACCGTGATGAGAAAGACAACGAGCGCCATCCAGGTCACATAGTCTTTCCAATCTATATTGCCGATACGTTTCATCACCACAGAGCCAACGGCAAGCGAGAAATAGGCAAAAACAATATAAAGAAGACCAATATCAAAACCGAGCGCGCCCGGTTCATAGACCATAATCACCACACCCATAATCGCGCCAAAGATGGCAAGGCTACGCCGCCAGCCAACTGCCTCACCGAGAAACAACACAGAGAGTATCGTCGCAAAAGGAATAAGCATTTGCGAGACAATGGAGCTGCCGGAGGCTGAGGCTGTTTGCAAGCCCGTGTAAAGAAAACCAAGGTGTATGGGGCCAACGCAGGCGCAAACAGTCAGCAGCAGACCGAATTTATCGGGGCGGGGTTTGAGTAAGACCCAGCCCATAATAAGCAGGACAATCGCGGCGCGTGTCGCAGCGAGCATAAAGGGCGGCACAGGGTTACTGCCAACGGCCCAAGCCGACACAACAAAGTTCATGGCCCACGCAAGGCAACACAGCATCATGATTGAAAAATCGGCAGGCTTCATGCCAACCGTTTAGCGGCGGGCGGGGGCAATGCAAGCGAGGTTTTAGCCGCTTAAGCTATCTACTCTTAATTATCGACGGACCAGCCGTCAGGCGTGCGGTGCGCGTCAATGATAGGGCCATTATCATCAAGACCCGAAGATCCTGGCCGCGCGGAGCGCATCTGCGCCTCCATTTCTTTGCGTGCCGCTTCGAATTGCGCTTTGGGTCCGAAGGGGCGGCCAAACAATTTGGCGCGCGTCCAGAAGAACGCAAAGATGATAAGGCCAAGAACCACAAGACCTGCGACCACGAAAAAGGCAAAGGCGGCAGAGGCCGCGAAAAGGAACAAGCCGCCAATCGTTGCAGCGCCCATGAACAGCCCCCGCATAAGATTGGATATAAAGCTTCCATTGCCCGAAATGTTAAAAGTCTGAGTCATGCAGTCAATGTCGTGATTAAATTGGGCGAGGTCAAGGCATGACCCCTCACATTCGCGTCAAAACCGCCTAACTTTCTGGTAAAGCTATGCGGTTTTGCGCCGCATAACGCTCTCTTTCGGAGCGAATCTCGTCATAGGCCTTGTTTATCATCGCCATTTTATGAGTCGCCAGGTTTGACAGTTCACGCGGCAATCCCCGCGCGACAAGGCGGTCAGGATGATTGGCCGCAGCCAT
The DNA here is from genome assembly GCA_937923115.1 of uncultured Caulobacterales bacterium. Taxonomy (GTDB): domain Bacteria; phylum Pseudomonadota; class Alphaproteobacteria; order Caulobacterales; family Maricaulaceae; genus Fretibacter. The sequence continues at coordinate 1,693 of CAKZTE010000032.1, forward strand.
TCGGCGGTAGGCGCGCTTTAAATCCTTGTCAGAAATATCCTCATCCACGCCTAAAATCAGATAAGGATCATCGGACGCGCGCCCGCAATGCGCAATTTGAATGCGTTTAAACTCGCGCTCTGAAAAGCCGAAAATATCGGCAACCGTAGTTAAAAAATCCATTTCCTCTGGCGTGATAACGCCGTCCGCGAGCGAAATATGAAAGAGGCCGTCCATCACGTCCTCGAGCACGGCAGGGCGCGCGCGGAACTTACGGGCGATGATTTTTGCATAGCGCTGATAGCCAAGCGTTGTTTGCCGCGCGAGGTCAAAGAAGCGTGCAATGCCTGCATCATTCTCAGTGGAGCCTTGGAAGACGCGCTTAAAGGCGGCGATATCCTCGGCCCGCACCTGCCCATCAGCCTTGGCCATTTTTGCGCCCAGCCCAACAAGCGCGGCCGCCACGCGGCCATTCTGAATTTGACCGGGGCTTCCGTCCAAATCAGGCAAGGTCGGCGGGCCAAACAGGCGCGCCCCCGCGCTATATATATCTTGCCATAGACTCATGCGCGTTTAGTGCCTTAATGCGGGCGGCTTATCAATATGGCTTATGATGCAGAGGATGACGTGTGATCAGAAACAATCTTCCAGTCGCCGCCAATTTTTTTGAAATGCAGTGTAAACAAACCGTTCGGGCTGTCGCTTTCGCGGGTTAGCCGCCAATGACCAAAGACAAGGGCATCGGTTTCAGACAGCAGTTTCACGTCCAAGTCAGTAAAAGCGAGCGCGCCCATGGCCGCTTTGTCAGGATAGCGCTCCTTGTAACCCGCAATGGTCGCGTCCCAGCCCGTGTTAATCTTGCCGCCCGACGCAAAACGCAAGGCGTCAGATTGCCAATAATCTTGCATGAAAGCGTCAATGTCGCCGCGATTCCAAGCTCGCGCTTGGTTTTGCAGGGTCTCTCTTACCTCGCGGCGGTCGATGTCATTGCCGTAGGCGTCCTGTAGCCCCGACTTTAGTTGAGGCCCAAAACTGCCAAGCTGAAACCCCGCAGCCCCGCCGATCAGCAGCGCTATGAGAGTGATGAAAATAGTCCGCATTATAGCCTCCGTGTGTGCAGACTATCATGCCAATTGAGATTTGTCTCGCGCGCCCTAGCGGTTGAAAATAAGGTTTGAGAGAATGACGTATGTAATAAACATGACAGGCTCCTAAGTTGATGACGAAGAACCAGTAATCTAGTTTTGCGAAAGTTTTGTGACAAATGAGACCCACGCGCACAAGACTTTTGCGGCGCACCAAAATTCATCAGCCTTTAGGATTTTTTGCTGCCGCTTTGGACGTCAGCGCAAGGCGTAAGCCAAACAGGCCACACCAAGAGCGACGGAAATCAGCCCCGAAATGTGCAGCGTACGGTCACCGTGCTGAAACATGTCTTCGTACATCTTGCGTGTTGCCGTCGGCGCAATAGCCCAAAGGGCACCCTCAACTGCGAGAATGCCCCCTGTAATAATTAGAAGTAATTTGCCTGGCTCTATATCCATTTAAGGGGATTAGCGTTTCGGCCCACCTTGGTTGCTCAGGTAACCAAGGAAGTCACTGTCAGGCGAGATTACATAGGTCGTCCCAGTCCCAAGACCTGTCTTATAGGCTTCCATAGAGCGGTAAAATGCAAAGAACTCTGGATCTTGGTTATAGGCCGCCGCATAGACCGCATTACGTTCTTGATCGCCTTGACCGCGAATGACTTCGGCGCGCTGCTGTGCTTCGGCGCGGATGATCGTCGCGTCTTTGTCCGCCGTAGATGTGATCTCAAGCGCTTCCTCGCGGCCTTCCGAACGGATGCGTTCCGCAATTTGGGTACGCTCTGTGACCATACGGTTCAAAACTTGATCCGTGTTGGCTGGCGGCAAGTCCGCGCGCTTAATACGCACATCAATAATCTCGATGCCAAAGTCTTTGTCTTTGACAACATTGTTTGAGACTTGCTGGATTTCAGACATGAGTTCAGCCCGGCGGCCCGCGATGATTTCGGGGCGGTCAACACGGCCCAAAACGTCACGCAAAGTCGAATCCATGATTGAATCAAGCTGTAGTTTCGCGCCGCGCTCGGTTTGCAGAGCCTGATAGAACTTGACGCCATCAACGATACGATAACGGACAAAGGCATCAACAACGAGACGTTCTTGGTCAGCGGCGACAAGCTCAACCGTTTTAATGTCAACTTCCAGGTTACGGCGATCAAGTGTGACAACCTTTTCCCAAGGCTTCTTGAGTTTGAGACCCGCTTCAGGCGCTTCGCCCCAAGCGTTTTCAACACGTTGCGCTTCACCAAATTGGAGAATTAGCGCTTGTTCCCACTCTTTCACGGTGTGGGTACACAGCAAAATGATGACGGCGATGATGGCGAGCAGGACGACTGCTATTGGGGCACCCTTCATTAGTTCGCTCCTCTTCTTTTGTTCAGCTCATTAAGCGGCAGATAAGGCACAACACCCGAACCCGCATCCGTATCGAGCAACATTTTGTCGGCGTCTTTATACACTTCTTCCATGGTTTCCAGATACATACGCTGGCGCGTTACGCGCGGCGCAGCTTTATACTCGCCCAAAATCAAAGTGAAACGCTCCGCTTCACCTTTGGCTTCCGCCACAACCTGCCCTTTGTAACCCTCTGCATCTTGAATGATTTTAGCCGCCGCACCGCGGGCCTCTGGAACGACGCGGTTTTGATAAGCAGTCGCTTCATTGATTAGCGTTTCTTTTTCCTGCGTTGCATCAACAACGTCGCGAAAGGCATCAACCACTTTACCATCAGGCGCATCTGCCTTTTGAAGCTGCACTTCGACGACTTCAATGCCAGCCTTATATTCATCAAGTGTGCGCTGCATGAGGTCACGCACAGCAATGGTTGTCGCAAGACGATCAGTCGTAATAATGCTTTCAAGCTCACTGCGGCCCACGATTTCTCTCATTGCGCTTTCAGCAACAGCGATAAGCGCGCCCGCAGGCTCGTCTACTTCAAAGAAATAATCCCTGAGATCGTTTATCCGCCAGAGCACGGTGAAATCGATATCCACAATGTTTTCATCGCCCGTCAGCATAAGCGAGGTATTGTCATTGCCGCCAATCGTCGTCTTCTGGACAACACGTGTTCTGGCTTTCTGTACCGTTTCAAAGGGTGCGGGTAATTTAAAGTTAAGGCCAGGACCTTCTATACGGGCATATTCACCAAAGCGCAAAACTACAGCCTCTTCTTGTTGGTCAACCTGATAAACAGTCGAGAGCAGCATTGCCGCGAGGCCCACAGCGATGATGATACCGAAAGGGCCAAATTTCGCGAGCGGGCCACTTGGCATTCCGCCGCGCGGGCCGCGAGGCCCGCCGCCGCCATTACCAAAGGCGCGCGTTTTAAAGCCTTGGATGACATTTTCCAAATCTTGAGAGGTTTCGCTAGGACGCGGTTTGTTGCGGTCTGGCTTCCCTTGACCCCACGGATTCTGTCCTGTTCCAGTGGGCCGCTTCTTACCGCCGCCTGAATTACCCCACGGACTTTTATTGTCTGCCATTATGTGCTCCGAATAAATTTCGCTCTAGCGCTATATGTGGCGGCGAACGGGCGTTTTATCAAGGTCTATAAATGTAAAACCATTAATTGGCACAGAAAATGACGCTATGTCGCAATTCTGTCGCTCGCGCGGCGTTCATAGACCCGAACAACAAAGGGATAATCATCCTTTTTGCCCTGCGGATGCGCTGTTTCTGACACGACTTTCCACATGTCAGCGCGGATAGCTGGGAAATGGGCATCGCCCTCAATCATCGCGTCAACTTCGGTCACATACATGCGGCTGCAATAGCGCATGAGACTGGCATAAAGTTTTGCGCCGCCAATCAGCATAATTTCGTCTGTCCCCGCCGCGCCCGCAAGCTCATAGCCGCGTCCAATCATCTCATGCACGTCCGTGAAGACTTCGGCTTTGGGCGCTTTATAGGCACTGTTTCGGGTGAGGACTAAATTTGGGCGCCCGGGCAAAGGGAACGGCAGGCTTTCCCACGTTACGCGCCCCATCAACACGGGCTTGCCCATTGTCGTGGCCTTGAAGAATTTCAGATCGGAGCTCAGCCGCCACGGCAAACCGCCATCAACGCCGATAACATTATTACGGGATTTCGCGACAATCAAAGACAGCATAGGATTCGTAGACATCCCATAGCCATACAGAAAGACGGCGCAATTGCCCATATTTATCCGTCATAAGCGGGGATATATATTTTTAATCCCCGCCCATGAATAATCGGCCAAGTTACAGACCTCTCCTCAGTTAGGACGGGTAGGACGTCACCTGCTGCTGATGGGACGATATGGCGAAAAGCGGCGCTGTGACAAGCGGCGCTAACAGTCATTAAGTGTGAGCTATCCCGCTGGGCTTTGGTGAGTAACCAAAGGGCCAGAGGTCTTTGAATTTGGCCGCTTTCTAAACATATCGCTGCGGGATTGGTCTCGTGTAAAACATAGTCTGTTTCACTTCGGTCCTCCGTCACGAGGCCGATCCCGCAGGTGTCCTCTTTCATAGTTTTGCGGCTCCGCGATGGGCCGCTGGCGCATAGGCTTGCCTGCCCCGCAAATCACTCAATCAACAACACGCACTCCACCGCTCTTTCGCACTGGACGCTAAAAGCGGATTAAGCCAGAAGAGCCTATGGCCAAGATCCCGTCAGAAGAAGGCAGAACGCCGACAACGTCCATGCGGTATTTCAAATACACGCTGCTCTATATCTTGCTCATTCCCTTTATCAATTGGAGCTTTACATGGGCCCCGATGGTTCAGCTCCCCGGCCTCGCGGCATGGGCGTTTAACCCCGTCACAATTGTCACGGGTCTTGTGCTGGTCGTGCGAGATTTTGCGCAGCGCGAAATTGGGCACGAGGTTCTGATTGCCATGGCGATTGCGCTGTTTCTGACCTATGTCACAAGCGGCGGCGCGCTAGCGCTCGCGAGCGGGGCTGCTTTCTTGATTTCAGAACTGGTAGATTATGCCCTGTTCACCCTGACAAAATATAAGCTCTCTACCCGCGTGCTGCTGTCATCGGCCATTGCCGCGCCCATAGACACAACGGCCTTCCTCTACGGCGCAAGCTTTATCCGCGACGGCCAACTCACGATCCCCAACATCATCATGAGCGTCGGCGGCAAGATGGTCGGCGCCGTCGTAATTTGGTGGCTGATTAGGCGAAGGCTGGAGCGCTAACATGTCCGAGATTGATTCAAGTTCGCTCCCGCCATGCCCGCAATGCGCGTGCGACTATAGCTATGAAGACGGCGCGCTTCTGGTCTGTCCCGAATGTGCCCATGAATGGAGCAATGATCCAGCCTTTAGCAATGAGCGCATCTACAAAGATGCCAATGGTAATATTCTCAAAGAGGGCGATATGGTCACAGTCATCAAAGATCTTAAAATCAAAGGAACCTCTAAAGTCGCCAAGGTCGGAACAAAGGTGCGGATAAACAGGCTTATTGATGAGGACCACGATATTGACTGTAAGATTGACGGTATTGGCGCGATGAAGCTGAAGACCATGTTTGTGAAAAAGGCGTGAGAACCATTAGCCATGAGCGCGGGCAATATTGCCGCCTCACGCTCATTTGCGCAACATTCTACCGCCTGCGCGGCCAAAGGCCAAAAATTTGCACGCATTAACCCCGCAGCGCGTCCTATGACACGGATGACAACGACACTAAGCTGAAATGGAAAAACCCTATGTCTGCTATTTTACACCTCGCCATTCCCGCCGGAGATCTATCGACAACGGTGAAATTCTATACCGATGTTTTGGGCTGCACCTTGGGCAATAGCGAAGAAGGCCGCTGGGTTGACGTGAACTTCTGGGGTAATGAACTCACCTTGCACCAAAGCGAGGAGAAGCTACCAACGGTGCGCCATGATGTTGATATGGGTGCGGTCCTCGTGCCGCATTTCGGCATCCACCTCACTCAGGACGATTTTGACGGCGTTAAAGCCCGCATCGCCGAGGCGGGCCTCGAGTATATCGACAAGCCTTACCGCCGTTTCAAAGGCGATAAATATGAGCAAGAAACCTTCTTCATCGCCGACCCCAACAGCAATGTTCTAGAGATTAAGTGCATGGTAAATCCGGATATCTTGTTTGATATTGTGGAGTAAGGTGAGGTTCAGAAACTCTATACAAACGCAATCAGTTAAGCAGTCTAATTAAACCCACCAGAATCCCCGCGAACCTCGCTTTACGAGGTAGATCGCCAAGCGGTCGTTGGGATTAAACCGCCACCTTCCCCGCAATATGGGGATGGGCTTTATAGCCCAATATTTTTACGTCATCATAGGTGAAATCATAGATCGATGTGACATCCTTATTTAGCTTCACGCGCGGGAGCGGCATGGGCTCGCGCGAGAGCTGCTCTTTGACCTGCTCAAAGTGATTGGAGTAGATATGAGCGTCGCCGAATGTATGGACGAAATCGCCAACCTCGAGACCGCAGACCTGCGCCATCATATGTGTAAGGAGCGCATAGCTTGCGATATTGAACGGCACGCCAAGGAAGATGTCGGCGCTGCGCTGATAGAGCTGACAGGACAGCTTCCCATCTGCCACATGAAATTGGAAAAGGCAGTGGCACGGCGGCAAGGCCATGTCGTCAACATCAGCAGGGTTCCAAGCGCTTACAATATGGCGGCGGCTAATGGGGTTGGTCTTAATGGCGTCAATCACTTTATCGACTTGGTCAATCACCGCGCCGTCTGGCCCCTCCCAGCGGCGCCACTGCTTGCCGTAAACAGGGCCGAGATCACCCGCATCGTCGGCCCATTCATCCCAAATCCGCACGCCGTTTTCTTGAAGATACCCTATATTCGTATCCCCCGCGAGGAACCAAATAAGCTCATGGACAATCGACTTCTTATGCAACTTCTTGGTCGTGACCATCGGAAAACCGTCGGCAAGATCAAACCGCATTTGATAGCCAAACACGCCGCGCGTTCCTGTGCCTGTACGGTCGCCGCGGTCCAAGCCATTTTCCATAACATGAGAGAGAAGGTCTAGATATTGCTGCATGGGAACAGCATAAACGATTCTGAGCCTAGATATAGTCCCGCGCGTAGTCCTATCCACATAGAAATCACGCCGCGCGGTAATGCCCTAATGGACGACCGTTGCACGGCTTTAGACCGCATCCTTTGGCCGCGAGGGTATAAAGCTGCCGAACCGTTTACGCAGCTTGATGAATGGCTTCTCCACCAAGTAGAAACTGATTGCCGTCATAATCAGGCTGAGCACGAGGGTAATGAAATTAGAGAGCGCCGATGGTCCCAGGTTCAAATTGACCACA
>CAKZTE010000033.1 GCA_937923115.1 uncultured Caulobacterales bacterium
CTTATGTGCTGCGCCTGACCCTTGGGGCGCTGGCCGAAATTGCAGAGCGGCTTAGCGCCAATTCTCCGCAGACGTTGTCGCAAGCCTTGCGAGCCTTAACTGAGGCGCAGGCGCGATGCTTGCTGTCATGCCTGTCTTGTCCGCCCCTTGAGGCCGCAGACATATCAGCGCTTGGTGATGATGAGGTGGCGGCGCTTTTGCCTGATATTTGCCGCGTGTTTGAGCGCGCCTTTGAAGCCCCAAAGGAGAGCGATTATGCACGACACGCACTGGCCGTTTGATGCGTGGCTGAAGCTAGCGGTGCGCGGCTTTCGGCTCAGCCCCGCTGCGTTTTGGAACATGACCTTGCGCGATTGGCTCGCGCTTACGCGCGCAGGCGCCGTCCCTATTATGGACGCGGATACGCTGTCCGCGCTCTGTTTACAATTTCCTGATGAGGTGAAAGATGACCCTGATAAATCCCAACATGGCTGATGACGCCGCGCAGGCGGTGACTAATTTTGCCAATGGCCCCGCGCTCGCCGCCGCCGACCAAACCGCAAAGCTGTTTGAGGCCGCAGGCGAGCGCATAGCGGATGCCCTTGAGGGCGCGGCGCGTTCGGGCGAGCTGTCCTTTAATGCGCTCGCTGAAAGCGTGGCCCGTGACCTTGCGCGTCTTGCGGTGTCCGAGCTTATAACCTCGCCATTACAGGGCGCGCTCTCCTCTCTTGGCGGGCAGCTTGCGGGCTCTGTGTTTGGCGGCAGCAGCGGCCAAGCCAAGCCGCCCGTTACCGTCAATATGACTGTCAGCGGCGTCACGGACCCCTCCAGTTTCGCGCGCTCGCAAAATCAAATTTCTTCCACTCTTGCCCGCGCCGTCGCCGCTGGTCAGCGCTATATTTAGGAGGCCGACATGAGCGCCTTTCATGATGTTTCTTTCCCGCTCAGCCTTGCCTTTGGCGCGAGCGGTGGCCCGTCGCGCGTCACGCATATCACGGCCCTTGCGAGCGGTGCTGAGCACCGCAACAGCCCTCACGCCCAATCCAAACGCCATTATAATGCGGCCGCAGGCATTAAATCTCATGCCGATCTGCAAACCCTCATCGCGTTTTTCGAAGCGCGGCTGGGGCAACTCTATGGCTTTCGCTTCAAAGATCCCGTCGATCATCTGTCGTGCAAAACCGGGAATATCCCCGCGGCAGAGGATCAATTTTTGGGCACGGGCGATGGTGCGGCCACGGTCTTTCAGCTCTATAAGTCTTACGCGGATAGCGAAGGCATTTATCGCCGCAAAATCACTAAGCCTGCGGGGACAGTGCTCATCGCCATTGATGGCCAGACGCAGGACGCGGCGGACTTTGCCATCGACCGTTTGACGGGCAAGGTGAGGTTTGAAATCCCGCCCGCGCGGGACGCGGTGATTTCGGCAGGCTTTGCCTTTGATGTGCCTGTGCGATTTGCGGCGGACCGCCTCACGCTAAGCCTTGAGGCTTACGGCGCGGGCACGCTGACTGATGTGCCTTTGGTGGAGCTGCTTCATGCGTGATATCGCGCCCGCCGTGCAAGCGCACCTTGAGACAGGCGCGACAACGCTCTGCCAGATTTGGACGCTCACGCGCACAGACGGCACGGTGATGGGCTTTACTGATCATGACCGCGATTTGAAAATCGGCGCGGTGGACTATGTCGCTGCAAGCGGCATGAGCGGCGGCAGCGCCGATAGCGTGCTGGGCTTTGCGATTGATAACGGCGCTGTCACGAGCGTGCTGTCAGGCACGCGCATAACCGCTGATGACCTAAACGCAGGGCTTTACGATAGCGCCGTACTGCGCTGCGCGGTTGTGAATTGGCAAGACCTGACCCAATCGGTTGATATTGCGCGCGGACAGCTGGGCGAGATAAGGCAAAATGGCGCGCAGTTTGAAGCCGAATGGGTAGGCGAGGGCGCAAAGCTTGACCGTTCGCAGGGCCGTGTTTTCTCTCGGATGTGCGATGCCAATTTTGGCGATGCGCGCTGCGGCCTTAATAGGGGTGACTATGCGTCGGGTACGCACTGCCCGCGCAGTTTCTCTGCCTGCAGAGACCGTTTCAACAATGCTGAGAACTTTCGCGGTTTTCCCTATCTGCTGGGAACGGACGCGCTGACTGCGGCGCCGCGCGAAACCGATATTCGTGATGGCGGCTCGCGTTATGAGGCGCCGTCATGATGCGCGATAAGGTCGCCGCACAAGCACGGCTCTGGATTGATACGCCCTATTGCCACCAAGCCAGCCAGCGCGGCGCGGGGACAGATTGCCTTGGATTAATACGCGGTATTTGGCGCGAGCTTTGCGGGGACGAACCGCTGGAGGTGCCGCCCTATACACCTGATTGGGCCGAGGCTTCTGGGGACGAAACGCTGCTCCGCGCCGCGCAAAGCTGTCTGGTTCCTGTCTGCTCGCAGGCGACCAAAACGGGCGATATTATGCTGTTTCGCATGAGTCCACATGCGCCGTGCAAACATATCGCTGTGCGCGCGAGCGAGACCACTATCATTCACGCCTATTGGGGCCGCGCTGTCGTGGAGAGTTATCTCGTGCCCTATTGGCAAAAACGCCACGCCTATAGCTTCGCCTTTCCAAGCCTTATAGAAAGTTCCCTATGACCACATTAGTCGTCTCTGGCGCGCAAGCGCTTGGCAATGCGCTTGTCCAAACGGCAGGGCAAGCGGCGCTGTCCTTTGCTAATAGCGCCATCAGTAGCCTGTTTGATACCCCCGCAATAGAGGGCCCGCGCCTGCGCGAGTTTCAGATCATGGGCTCGCGTGACGGCGCGCCTATGCCGCGCTGCTATGGCCGCGTGCGCTTGGCGGGTCAGGTGATCTGGGCCTCGCGGTTGAAAGAAACAGCCGCCACAGAAAGCGGGGGCGCAAAGGGCGAAGCCGCGCAGCGCCGCTATAGCTATTCTATCAGTTTTGCACTGGGTCTGTGTGAAGGACAGATTAAAAGCGTGGATCGTTTTTGGGTCAATGGGCAGCCGCTTGGGACGGCGGGGCTGACCTACCGCATTTATAACGGCAGCGAAGAGCAAATGCCTGACCCGATTATAAGCGCGGTTGACGGGCAAGTCCCGGCGTTTCGCGGCACGGCCTATGTCGTTTTTGAGGACTTTCCGCTAGATGATTACGGTGGGCGCTTGCCGCAATTTAATGCTGAGGTGATCCGCCCCGCCCCGCCTTTCTCAAGCGAGGCGCGGCTGGAGGATATGGTGACGGGCGTGCATTTATTGCCGTCCTCTGGCGAGTTTGCTTATAGCACAGAGATTATAGAAGAGCTGAGCGCGCCGGGCGCGGCCAAGCCTATCAATATGAATAATATCTCGGGGCAGAGCGATATTATGATCGCGCTCGATCAGCTTGAAACGGCGCTGCCTGCGTGCAAAAATGTGTCACTGGTCATCAGCTGGTTTGGCGATGATTTACGGGCGGGACTGTGTAAGCTGCGGCCCGGCGTTGAGACCCGCAGGCGGCAGCTTGACGGCGGCAGCTGGCACGTGTCAGGGATGACGCGCGAGAGCGCTTACCTTGTGTCATCGGACGATAAAGGCCGCCCTGTTTACGGCGGCACGCCGTCAGATGACTCTATCTTGCAAGCTATAAAAACGCTCAAGCAGCGCGGTTATAAGGTGATGATTTATCCGTTTATCTTAATGGATATCCCAAAGGATAACGCCCTCCCGGATCCTTATGGGGGCGCGGCGCAAGCGGTGTTACCGTGGCGCGGGCGCATCACTTGCCATCCGGCAGCGGGCCAAGACGACAGTGTAGACCAAACGCCAGAGGCCGCCGCGCAAGTTGACGCTTTTTTTGGCTCTGCGCAGCTTTCTGACTTTAGTAATGCTGGAGAGCGCGTAAGCTATAGCGGCGCGGACACAGGTCTGCGCCGTTTTATCTTGCATTATGCCAAGCTCGCGCAGATTGCGGGCGGCGTAGAGCGTTTTGTCATAAGTTCCGAAATGGTGGGGCTGACAACAATCCGCAGCACGCGAACGGACTATCCCGCCGTGGGGAAACTGCGAGATTTACTCGCGGATGTGCGAACGCTTTTGCCGGACGCGCAGCTTTCTTATGCCGCCGATTGGTCGGAATATTTTGGCCATCACCCACAAGACGGCAGAGGCGATGTCAATTTCCATCTTGATGCTTTGTGGGCCGATGAGAATATAGACGGGATAGGCATTGATGCTTATTTTCCGCTGTCTGATTGGCGCGGCGGCGCGCATTTAGACAGCGCGCTTACGGACTCTGTTTACGACCTTGACTATCTCGCGCCCAATCTGCGCCGTGGTGAAGGCTTTGATTTTTATTACCGCTCCCCGCAGGACCGCGCGGCGCAAGTGCGAACCCCAATTAGCGATTTAGCTTATCAAAAAAGCTGGGTCTTTCGGTATAAGGATTTATATAATTGGTGGTTTCATCCGCATGTGAACCGCGAAGGCGGGACGGAAACAACCACAAGCCCGTGGACGCCGCGTAGTAAGCCATTCTGGCTGACGGAAATCGGCTGCCCTGCCATTGATAAGGGCGCAAACCAGCCCAATGTTTTCTACGACCCCAAAAGTTCAGAATCGGCTGTGCCTTATTTCTCGGCTGGGACGCGCGATGATATTATGCAGCGGCGTTACCTGGAGGCCTTTCACCAGTTTTACAATGACGGAAGCCATAACCCTAGCTCTGATGTTTACGCGGGGCGCATGGTGGATATGGACGCCGCCCATGTCTGGTGCTGGGACGCGCGGCCCTATCCTGATTTCCCTGCGCGCCAAGATGTTTGGGCAGACGGCCCCAATTGGGAGCTTGGCCATTGGCTGACGGGGCGCACAGGACTTGTTTTAGTCGCAGATGTTGTGCGTGATCTTGTGCATAAAAGCGGGGTCAGCGCTGTGGATGTCTCTGATATCAAAGGCGTGCTCGAAGGCTTCACGCTGGAGCGCCCGATGAGCGGCCGCGCCGCGCTTGGACCGCTATCGATGATTTACGGATTTGACATGGTGGAGCGCGCAGGCGGCCTGTCGTTTAAATCCCAAGACGGGCCCGCTGATGCCAATTTAACGCTTAATGATTTGGCTCTTAACAATGCTAGAGAGCATGTGATTAGCCGTACCAAAGACGATCCCGAGGGCCGCATCATTGACGTGCGCCTGCATTATATTGACGGCGCGCGTGACCACCAATCCGCGTCCCTATTTGCGCGCGATATTCACGCGGAAACCGTGCGCGTACTGGACGCACAAGTCCCGATTGTCATGGATGCAGGCTTTGCCCGACTCAGCGCGGATAGGCTGCTCAGGCGCGCGCGCACGCTTGATCAATCCGCTACCTTTTCGCTGCCTTCTGAGGCGCTCACCTTAGAGGTCGGTGATCGCGTGACGCTGCCGCAGCACTCGCGCGTTTGGCAAATTACGCGGCTTGACCGCGCCGGGTCTGGCGGCGCGCCGAGCCGCGTAACGGTGCGCGCGGCTGATGCAGGCCGCGTAGGTCCTCGTACATCGCTCACAACGCCTATCGCGCCGCCGCCCATTGTTTGGTCGCCAAAGCCTGAAATCATTGTCCTCGATATTCCTGCAATTGATGACACCCCGCGCACAGGCCCTTTGGTCGGCGTGCAGCTCTCGCCTTTTAATCCCGCCGTTATTTCCGCTGGCGGTCAATCGGTCAGTGTTTCGCGCCCCGTTATTGCGGGCGAGGTCACCTCCGCTTTTGGTAAGGGCCCTGTTGGCCGTTATGATTGGGCCGCAGTGTTTGAATTTACTATCCAGGGCGCGATCCAGGGCTTGGCCTTTAGTTCCGTAGCAGAGGCCGCGCTTTTAGGTGGTGCAAACCGTTTTGCAGTCCAAAGTGATAGAGGCTGGGAAATTCTTCAACTGGGCGAGATTGTTTTAATTGGTCCCCATCATTACCGCGCGCGGCGGTTGCTGCGCGGCCTGTTGGGCACGGATCATGATATGGGAAATGTGGCCGTGGGCGCGCCAATTGTCTGGCTTGGCCAAGGCCTTGCCGACTTGCCCATCAGCCAAGAGGGCGGGGATGACATCACCCTAACCGCTTTGGCCGCAGGCCGAGAGAGCCGTCCGCTCACAATGCCCTACCGCGCACGGCACTTACGCCCGCTCGCGCCTGTTCATGCCAAAGTGACCCGCAGCGATAGCCAGCTGTCGGTCAGCTGGATAAGGCGCACGCGCGTGAGCGGCGATAGATGGGCGGGCCTTGATACGGCGCTGGGCGAAGACATCTCCCTTTTTCGCGTGCAGGCCTTTAAAAACGGCGCGCTCGTCGAGACGGTGCAAACAGACACGACAACGGCCATATTGCAGACCGTGGAAGCAGATAGGCTCCACATATCCCAAGGCTCAGCCGCCTATGGTTTTGGCGCGTTTTTGGCCGTGGCGCTTTAGGCCCTATTGCACAAAACCGCCTGCTTCCTACATAGGATGCGGAGGCAGTGTCGTGGCAAAAGACCCTTATAAATTACTCGGCGTGAGCAAATCTGCGAGCGAGGCCGACATCCGCAAAGCCTATCGGGCTTTGGCGAAAAAATTGCACCCTGATGTTAACCCAGGGGACGCTAAAAAGGCTGACCAGTTTAAAGAGGTCACGGCGGCCTATACGCTGCTGACTGATAAAAACCTGCGCGCGCAATATGACAGCGGGCAGGTTGACGCGAGCGGACAGGCGCAAAACCCCTTTGGCGGCGGCAATCCCTTTGGACGCGGGGGTTTCAAACAAACGGCTTATGGCGGCGGCGGATTTGGCGGGCCGGGCGGTCAAGACGATATGGCGGATCTCTTTTCGTCTCTGTTTGGTATGAATATGGGCGCGCAAACAGGCGGTCCTCGGCGGCGCGGCTATAGCCCCCCGCCGCCGCCCAAAAAGGGCGCAGATGTGCGCTATAAGCTGACGCTTAGCTTTCTCGAAGCCGTAAAAGGCGGCAAGAAGCGGATTAAAGCAGGCGGCGAGAGCTTAAACATGACCATTCCCGAGGGGGTGGTGGACGGCGCTGTGCTGCGGCTACGCGGCAAAGGGCGCGCGGGCAGCAATGGCGGGCGCACGGGTGATGCCAAAGTGGAAATTACCGTAAAGCCGCATAAATATTACGCGCGGGACGGCCAAAACTTGCGCTTGACCTTGCCCATTACCCTACAAGAAGCGCTGCTGGGCGCAAAAGTAAACATTCCAGCCCCATCAGGCACGCTTTCACTCAATATCCCTGCGGGCACAAATAGCGGCAAAACATTGCGCCTTAAAGGCAAGGGCATTGCAGGGGGCGACCTCCTTGTGACGCCCCAAATCATTCTGAGCGACCCAAAAGATGAGACCCTAACGGCATGGGCCGCAGCAAGTCCCGCAGACTTTAACCCAAGGGATGCACTAAATGATTGATTTATAGAGCTTTGTAAGCTGTCTAGAACTATTTTGCAGCGCGAACGAGTTTATGAATTGTCCATTCAGGCGGCGTTCAGGCTCCGAGGCCTATCGGGGTGTGATGACAATTTTACGAAAACATATTATTGGCGCCGCCGTAGTCTTTATTGGAGCGGTCACCGCTATTCCAGCTCAGGCTGCGCCCTCGCCCCTTAATCCTGTATCTGCGCGCCAAAGCGTGACTTATGTGCAATATGCGCAAAATGTTATCTCGCCGTCCAAAGCCAAGGCGATTGCCGCTCAGCGCGTTCGCGGCGCAAAATTCGTCGATATTTCGCGTTCGGGGAATAAATACCGCGTGCGCATGCTTAGAAAAGATGGGCGTGTTGTCGATGTTTTGATTGACGCGGCTACAGGACGTGTTCTTAACTAGAATACGTCTGGCTGATCGATTATGATCTTCCAAATAATTTTAAACTCAGATGCTCTGATGAAGGGGCCACCATGCGTATTCTTATCGTCGAAGACGACCCTGATCTATCTCGTCAACTTAGCGAAGCGCTAAAAGACCAAGGCTATGCCGTTGATGTTGCAGCGGACGGCGAAGAAGGACATTTTCTTGGCGATACCGAGCCTTATGATGCAGTTGTTCTTGACCTTGGACTACCGCTTATTGACGGCGTGAGTGTTTTGCAAAAATGGCGCTCTGATGGGAAAACCTTCCCTGTCATTATTTTGACAGCGCGTGACCAGTGGTCAGAAAAAGTGTCAGGCTTTGATGCGGGCGCGGATGATTACCTCACCAAGCCGTTTCATACCGAAGAACTTCTGGCACGCCTTCGCGCGCTTGTACGCCGCGCGGCGGGTCATTCGACGGACACTATTGAAGTTGGTGATTTGCTCGTGGATAATCGCGCCGCTCGCGCTTTTGTTGACGGTAGCCCCATTAAACTCACCTCGCATGAGTTTCGCCTGATTAGCTATCTGGCGATGCATAAAGGCCGTGTGATTTCGCGCACAGAGCTTGTCGAGCATATTTACGATCAAGATTTTGACCGTGATAGCAACACAATTGAAGTCTTTGTTGGCCGTTTGCGCCGTAAAATCGGGACGGACCGCATTGAGACTGTACGCGGTCTTGGCTACCGTCTTGTTAATCCTGCAGAAACAAAAGCCAAATAACTTTGTGACCTGCTCTGTTCTGACATGAAGCGCAGCGCGGTCAGCCAGTCTTTAGTCATGCGCCTCGTGCGCAGCGCGACGCTTTGGGCTCTGCCGATTCTCATTTTCACGGCAGTCGCCCTGACGTGGTTTTACCGCAGCTCGACTTACCGCATATTTGATGACCCGATGGTTAGCGCCGTGACGTCTTTGATTGCAGCGGCCAATGTGCCTGCTTCGGGTGACTTATCGCAGCTCAACCTTGACCGCGAACCGACAGATCCGCGCTATCTCCAAGCGCTTTCAGGGCGCTATTGGCTCATTGGTACGCTCGCGAATGACGGCACTGTGTCGTCGGTGAAAACTTCGCGCTCTCTCTACGGCGAGACGTTTAAGCTCAATCCGCGCTACGCAGCCCAGCTTAGGCAAAACAGGGGCGAGGAAATTGCGGTCAGTTCTACGGGCCCTGACGGAGAGCCTTTGCGTGTCATTGCCCGCCTCGTGACCCTGCCCAATGCCGCGCAGCCTGTTGTGATCATGGCCGCCATTGATAGCCGCCCAGCCTCCCAGGCGGTGAGGCGCTTCGCTTTTCTGGCTAGCACTCTGATGGTGCTTTTGTCGGCAGGCCTTGTAACGGCAGTCTTTACCCAAGTGCGGCTTGGGCTGAAGCCTTTGTTTGAACTGCGCGATACAGTCGCCGATGTGCGCGAAGGCCGCACAACGCGCGTCGACGGACAATATCCGCCCGAAATTCAGCCGCTGGCTACAGAACTTAACTTTTTGATTGATCACAATCGTGATGTTGTGGAGCGCGCGCGCACCCATGTTGGTAATTTGGCGCATGCGCTCAAAACACCCCTCGCAGTATTGGTCAATGAAAGCGAAAGCCGCAAAAGCGGCAGAGACGCTGAATTCTCAAATATTGTCGAGCGGCAAACTACGGCCATGCGTAGCCAAGTAGATCATCATTTGCGGCGCGCGCGGGCGGCGGCGCGCGGACAGGCCATTGGGGTCAGCACTGATGTGGAGCCTGTTCTTTCGGCGTTGGCGCGAACATTACCGCGTATTTTTCGGTCCAAAGACATTGATTTAACGGCGACAATCATGCCGGCGCTAGCGTTTCGCGGGGAGAAACAAGACCTTGAAGAAATGGCGGGTAACCTTATGGATAATGCCTGCAAATGGACCCGCTCGCGCGTCAAAGTGACAGCCGTGCCCAATCCTGATGATGAGACGTCATTTATCATTACCGTCGAAGATGATGGCCCTGGTCTTGACGCTGCTGATTACGCGACGGCCCTTAAACGCGGCGCGCGGCTTGACGAGGCCACGCCCGGAACCGGGTTTGGTCTTGCGATTGTCGACGATTTGGCGCGGGCCTATAAAGGTAGCGTGAAACTTTCTCGCTCGGATTTAGGCGGGCTCTGTGTTACCCTTATTTTGCCGATGATTACAGCCCGCTCGCAAAGTATCACATGAGCCGTTATGAGCGATAAAGAGCCTATACATCTTGAGCAGCGCACCCAAGACGGGGCCCGTAAGTTTTCCCCCACGGCAGCACGTAACCGCGCGCCTATTGCAGAGGTGCTCAGCCCGCTCCTCCTAAAGGATGCCCGCGTTTTGGAAATTGCGTCTGGAACGGGCGAGCACGCTTTATATATGTGCGCTTTGCGGCCGGATATTATCTGGCAGCCGTCTGACCCAGATGCGGATTCACGTGCCAGCCAAGCGGATTGGGCCAAAGACAGCGGCGGAAATATGCGCCCGCCCCTTGATGTCGACGTGATGCAAAGCGGCTGGGCCGCAAAGCTGCCGCCTTTTGATGTCATTTATTGCGCCAATATGATTCACATAGCGCCGTGGGCGGCTACAGAAGGGTTAGCCGCTGGCGCGCAAGACAGTCTCAAAAGCGGGCAGTTGCTCATTCTTTATGGCCCCTTTAAGCAAGGCGATGACACGGCGCCGAGCAATCTTGACTTTGACGCCTCTTTAAAGTCACGAAACCCAGCATGGGGTGTCAGAGATTTAGAGGCTGTTAAGCATATATTTGAACTTCACGGTTTTAATAGCCTTCAGCAGAGCGTGATGCCCAAAAACAACCTCATTTTGGTGTTTAAACGGGTTTAGCCTGCAACATGACAGTCTTGTCATGTTTTGGACAGATTTAGGATAGACGCCGCCCGTCATGGTGATGGCGTAGTGGAGACCTCCGTGAAATATTTTCGCCCGTTTACATCATTGACCGCCGCCGCGCTTTTAAGCCTCGCATTTAGCACGCCCGCCCAAGCGCAAGTCGTAAAGCCGATTGGTTTTGGGACGCCCACACAGGCGACAGTGCCGCTGCGATTGCTTAATGATACAACGGCCGCCCAAGCGCCTGCGCAGGCTAGCCCGCAGCAACTGGCGATAATGGAAGACACGATAACTGCCCCTGCGGCGCAATCTCCGATACGCGGCGTTCCGCCGCTCGGTTTCCCATTTTCTTATCCCGCGAAAACATCGCTTGCGGACCTTGTCGAAAAAGTCAGCCCTGCGGTTGTGAATATCATTGTTAAATCCGAGACGGCTGAGTCTGTTACCGAAGGACAAGGCTCAGGTTTTGTGATTGATCCCAAAGGCGAGCTTGTCACAAATTATCACGTCATTGAAGGCGGCACGACGATTGAGGTTGAATTTAATGACGGCGAACGCTTCCCCGCTGAAATTGTCGGCGTTGATCCTGAAACGGATTTGGCCGTCCTAAAAATTATCAGCAACCGCATGTTTCCGACTGTGAATTTTCACCAAGGCGACGCGCTACGGATTGGGCATTGGGTTGTCGCAATTGGTAACCCCTTTGGTATTGGTCAATCAACAAGCTTTGGGATTATCTCCGCCATTGGCCGCGAGCGCGTCGAAAGCGGCGCTTATGTTGATTACATCCAAACAGACGCGACAATTAACACCGGTAACTCTGGTGGCCCTTTGTTTAACCCAAAGGGTGATGTGGTTGGCGTGAACTCTGCGATTTACTCCCCAACAGGGGCGAGCGTAGGTATCGCTTTTTCTATTCCGCATCAAACGGCTGAGGCTGTCGTGACGCAATTGCGCACTGAAGGCCGCGTGAGGCGCGGCTGGCTCGGGGCGGGGCTGCGCACGGCTGAGTTTTCCCAAGGCGGCGGTATCCTAAGGGGTGGCGCAACCATTAACAATATCGTCCCAGGCAGTCCTGCTGATATTTACGGGCTGAAAATTGACGATATTATCCTCAATATCAATGACGAGGCGATACGAAATTCAACCGAAGCGACGCGGCTTATTGGTAACCTTCGTCCTAACCAAAAAATGTCAGTCATCTATGAGCGCGAAGAGAAACCGTACAAGCTCACCGTTATGATCGGGGAACGCCCTGATAAAGATATTGTCGATCAGTCAACCGAACAGGCGACTGAGATGGCCATTGAGGCCCCGTCCATTTCGGCGGGAAGCGTACGCCACGGCATGAGCCTTGTTGATTTATCAGCGGAAAGCCGTGCGGCACTTGGTATGCGCTATGACCAGCTCGGCATCTATGTCGAGTCGGTTTCGCCAAATGGCCAAGGCGCATTGGCGGGCATTCAGGCTAATGCCGTTTTAATGCAAATTGATGGCCGCGATATTCCAAGCGCTCTGGCCTTTGAAAACATGGTTTTGACCGCTCAAGCGGCGGGCCAAACAGAACTGATTATTTTACTAAGAGAGCCCGATGGGCGCGAGAATATGGTCGTCTTGGCCATACCGCTCGGATAGCCCAGACGGCCAAACGGAGACCCTCATGAGAATACTCGTCGTAGAAGATGATGACATTGCCGCAGAATATGTCCGCAAAGGATTGATGGAAGCGGGTCATGTTGTTGACCTTGCGCCTGATGGCGAACTGGGTCTGGAGATGGCGCGCGCAGCCGATTACGACGCGATGATTCTTGACCGTATGCTCCCCAAGCGCGACGGCATGTCTGTGCTGGCTGAAATGCGCGCGGACGGCGATAGCACGCCCGTTCTTATTCTTTCGGCTCTGGGCGAAGTTGACCAAAAGGTTGAAGGCCTTCGCGGCGGCGGCGATGATTACCTTGCTAAGCCTTATTCCTTTACCGAGCTCTTGGCGCGGGTCGAGGCGATTGGGCGGCGGTCTGATCCGACAGCGGCTGTGACAAAATTAAAATGCGCAGATCTTGAGATGGATTTGCTTGCACGGACTGTACGCCGCGCTGGGAAAAATGTTCTTTTGCAGCCTCGCGAATTTCGCCTGCTCGAATGCTTGATGCGTAATGCAGGCCGCGTTGTGACCCGTACTATGCTGCTTGAAAAAGTTTGGGACTATCACTTTGATCCTCAAACCAATGTGATTGATGTGCATATTTCCCGCCTTCGCGGCAAGATCGATAAAGACTTTGATGAGCCGCTTTTGCACACTGTTCGAGGCGCGGGTTACCGCTTGCAGGCTTAGCCCCGCGCGTTAGGATAGGCTATGCGAGCCGCCCTGATAAAACTGTATCGAAATACACTGTTCCGGCTGTCTTTGCTTGGGGCGGTGTTTTTCGTCGTGGCTCTGATTATTGCTCTGGGTAACGTCTACTTTTTGACAATCTCAAGAGAGATTGCGCAGGTCGATAAATCTCTCGCCGCGGAGGTTGAAGAATTTCAAGAGATTTTAGAAACGCGCGGTCTTATCCCGCTTGGCAATGAGGTCTTTCTGCGGTCGGGCTCTGGCGATCGTCACTATCTTCTGACAGCGCGTAACCAAGACGGTAAAGATATGGTGACGGGTAATTTGGGCGAACAAATTGTTACGCTAAAAAGGCAAGAGAAAACCGTTCTCGGCGAAGAGGGCACAGAGGGTTTCACCAAGGTCGATTTCATCCTTGTCGTTCCCGCCACAGATACAAACCCGGCCAGTGATCGGCGCATGCGCGGATTGTCGGGCTATCTTCAAATTGACGGAAAAAACGTCGCGGCGGTTGTCGCGTCCCGCGATGTTGAAGTCACCATGCGCACCGCTGAGCGGGTCAAGAATGCGATTTTTTCAAGCTCTGCAATCGCGCTCGTTCTCGGGCTTATCTCAAGTTGGTTCGTGTCGCGTAAGTTTACCCAGCGGGTCGAGGCCTTTAACCGCCTTGCGACGGATGTGCGCGCGGGGCATCTGGACCGCCGCGCGCCGCGCAATTATTCCGAAGACGAGATGGATTTGCTCGCGGAACATCTCAATGACATGTTGGACCATATAGACCGCTTAATGAAGGCAATGCGTTATGCAGGCGATTCCATTGCGCATGATTTACGCTCGCCCCTAACGCGGCTGCGCACGCGGCTTGAAACCGCGGCCAGCGAGATAAAAGACCCGCTCGCACAGGAAACACTATTCGCAGCGTCCGATGATGCTGATCAGCTTCTAAAGACCTTTGACTCAGTTCTTCGGATTGCCCGCCTCGAAGCAGGGGAACGCCGCGAGATGTTATCCGAGATAGATCCGAAACCTATTCTGGACGACATCGCAGAGCTGTATGAGCCTGCTTGTGAGGATGTTGGCCTGAGCTTTAGTAGTGATATAAGGGCAGGGCATCTGATCTCCGCTGATCGCGGCTTGATTTCGCAAGCGGTGTCTAATCTTGTCGAGAACGCAATAAAATATACGCCCAAAGGCGGGGCTATTCACGTCTCTTTGCTGCGCAATAAAGAGGGCCGGACGGAAATCTCTATTGTTGATGACGGTCCCGGCATTCCCGAAGGCAGCCGCCAACGGGTGAAGGAGCGCTTTGTACGGCTTGATGTGAGCCGGTCCGAACCGGGTAGCGGTTTGGGCTTGGCACTTGTTGACGCGATTGCAGATTTGCACCGCGCGACCTTTGCCCTTGAAGAGGGCCGAAAATCAGGGGACGGGCTGCGCCCTGGTCTCTCAGCACGCCTAACCTTTCCGCGCATACGCAAACAAAAGCAGCCATCGGTACAATTGGCCCAAGCTGCAGAATGACAGTGGTCACCCCCGCAGAGGCGGTAATCTGCGCGCGCGAAAACGCGGCCTATTTACGCGAAAGTCTTGCACTCTTTCCTGATATTGAAACCGCGTTTGCGCGGCATGATCCTGAATATCTTTTGCAAGCGGAATATGAGGGTTTGCCAAAAGATATTGGCCCGCATGATGCAGAAATGGCATTGCTACGGATTTTGAAACGCCGCGTTCATCTTATTATTGCCCTCGCCGATATTGCCCAAATTTGGGATTGGGTTCTTGTAACCCGCGCGTTGACGGCGCTTTCAGATATTTGCATGAAGCGGCTGTTAATCGCGGGATCGCGCGCGCTGGAGATTGATAGCGGCGAGGCTGATAATCCCGTGCCGGGACTGTTTATTTTGGCCATGGGGAAATACGGCGCGGGCGAGCTGAATTATTCTAGCGATATCGATTTCTGTGTTTTTTATGACCCAGAGGTAATTGCTTTGCCGCGTCCTGAGCGCGCCGAGCGGACACTTATAAAATTTGTGCAAAAACTTATTGCGGGCTTTGAGCGCATCACGGCAGAAGGATATATCTTTCGGACAGATTTGCGTTTGCGCCCTGATCCCAGGTCAAACGCTGTTGCGGTTTCCACCTTAACAGCGGAGCGTTATTACGAGACGCTCGGGCAAAACTGGGAACGTGCCGCGATGATAAAGGCGCGTGTTTGCGGCGGCGATCAGGCCGTGGGCGAGGCCTTTATCCAAAACGTTCTTCGGCCATTTATCTGGCGGCGCTCGCTGGATTACGCCGCCATTGAAGACATTCATTCGATTAAGCGGCAAATTCAAGCGCGCCAAGCCGAGGGCGCACTAACGGCGGCGGGCCACCACCTGAAGCTTGGGACGGGCGGTATTCGCGAGATTGAGTTTTACGCCCAGACTCAGCAGCTTATTTTGGGCGGACGAAACCCCGATGTGCGAACCCCGCGCACGGTTCAGGCCTTGGAGGTGCTGTCGCAAAAAGGGTTTATCGATCCTGATGACGCGGACGCGCTGAGCCTTCATTATGCGGCGTTACGAAAATATGAACATGCCGCCCAAATGCGCGAAGACGCGCAGACCCATCATGCACCCAAAGATGACAAGGACAGAGTGCAGCTTGCTCGTCTGTCCGGCTTTGAGACGCTGGAAGGTTTTGACGCGGTGTTAATCCAAACGCTCAATGATGTGCACCGGCGTTATCTCGCCCTGTTCCCCGAATTTGAAAGCTTGGGGCTAGAGGAGGGGTCATTGTCCTTTACGGGCGTGGAGCCGCATCCTGCGACATTGGAAACATTAGAGGCGCTAGGCTTCGAAGACCGCGCGGTTATATGGAGCGATATGGCAAAGTGGCTTGGGGGACGTATTTCAGCCACGCGCACGGAGCGTGCCCGCGAACTTCTCACGCGGCTTGCGCCGCGGTTGATAAAAATTTGCGCCAATAGCGACGCGCCAGATGCCGCCTTTAAAGCTTTTGGAAGTTTCTTTGAACGCGTGAATGGCGGCGTGTCCCTTCTGGCGATGTTCCTACAAGAGCCCGACAGCCTTGCGAAGATTATTGACCTTATGCTGATTTCGCCGCGCCTTGCGGATACGCTTTCAGGGCGGCCTGCTATATTGGACGCGATGATAGCTCCTGATTTCATGGCGGTAGACATTCAGGCCTTGGGGCAGGATTATAAAAATGCGCTCAATCCTGATTACGATTTTGAAGAAGCCATGAATTTTGTTCGTCGCCGCTTACGCGAAGATCAATTTCGCATTTCTGCCGCGGGTTTGTCAGGCCATATGGGTGCAGAGGACTGCTCTGACGCTCTGTCTAAATTGGCCGATGAAACGCTTGATGTGATGCTCCCCGTTGCGGCGGCAGAGACGGCCCGCCGCACAGGATCGATAAAAGGGGATTACGCTGTCATCGCGCTAGGAAAAGCGGGCGGGCGCGAGCTAAGCTTAGCCTCAGATTTGGATGTGATGGTGATTTATGACGCGCCCGCGGATAGCCCAACACTGTTCACAAAACTTACGCAAAGATTGGTCAGCGCAGTGTCGTCAGTCACAGCCGAGGGGCAGCTTTACGAACTTGATATGGCGTTGCGGCCCAGCGGGCGTTCTGGCCCTGTCGCGGTAAACCTCGAGGCGTTTGTAAGCTATTACAAAGATAGCGCGTGGACGTGGGAATTTATGGCGCTCACCCGCGCGCGCGTCATGGCCGCCAGCTCTCCGCAATTTTCAACCTGCCTCAGCGCTATCATCGCTTCAACCCTTATTGTGCCCAGGCATGATTTGAACATGCCCGATGATATTGCGAATATGCTGCGCCGGCTTCGGCGCGAAAAGCCTCCGCGCGGCCCTTGGGATATAAAATTGATGCAGGGCGGGGCGCGTGACATAGAGTTTATCGCGCAATCACTCTATCTTGCGCGGCGTGACGATTACGCGGGGCAGGGCCTAACATCGACCCAGTCTATGCTGCAGCGCGCGCAGGCCTTGGGACAAATCCCGCCTGCTATGACGGATAGACTTTTGCAGGCTAAGACCCATTACGATCAGCTAACGCAGTTTTTGACGCTCAGCCACGGGTCACTGGAGGGCGAGGTTCATCCGCGTGTTTTAGCCCATATCGCCCGGTTAATGGACTTTCCCTCTGCCGCCGCGTTGCAGGATATGACGCAGGCCTTTGCTAACACAGTTTGCCAAATATTAGCTAAATTTATCGCGCTTGAATAAGGCATTGCAACACGCCTATTAGCCACCGGCCGATTGCTATGCGGCGTTTTGGGGGCGCGGCGGCGGCGGTGTTGGCGCATCCATCATTTGAGGAGGCTGCGCTTGAGGCTGGGGCGCTTGTGGAGCCTGCGGCGCGCTCATCTGCGCAGCTTGCGGCGCTGGCGGCACCTGTAATTGCGGGGGCGGGGCGGCTTGAACAGAGCCGGGGGCCTGCTCGCTAGGCTTAACGCCGCCTTCGGTCAATACATCTGCAATGTCCTGTGCCAGACGCGAAATCTCATTTCCGACTTCAGAGGATTCTTGCGGCGCGGCTTTGGTGACTGGCGTATTGGGCAGTGTGAAAATCACGCTTGTGCCTTGGCCCAGGACGCTTTCGATGCGGAAATTACCGCCGTGCAATTCAACCAATGATTTGGAAAGGGCGAGGCCAAGGCCTGTGCCTTCATGTTGGCGCGAATGCTGGCTATCGATTTGTTCAAACGGTTTGGCCAAGCGGTCAATGTCTTCCTGCGCAATACCTATACCTGTGTCTGAAATCTTGATGATGAGGCCAGCGGAATTTGGCGTTACCTCGCAGCTCACCGAGCCGCCCTCTGGCGTGAATTTAATCGCATTCGTCATAAGGTTAAGCAGAACCTGTTTAACCGCGCGTGGATCGGCTTCGATTTCAGGGGTGTCTTCAGCATTATAAATCAACTTCAATCGCCCATCTTCGGCTCGCCCGCGAACAATCCGGATAACCTGCGAAATCATATCGTCGATTTGCATGATTTCATGGTTGAGCGTCATTTTACCCGCTTCAATCTTAGACATGTCCAAAATATCATTAATGAGTGACAGTAGGTGCTGGCCTGAGAACAAGATGTCGCTGACATACTCTTTATACCGTGGATCACCAAGCGGGCCAAACATCTCTTTACGCATAATATCCGAAAAGCCGTTAATGGCGTTAAGGGGTGTGCGAAGCTCGTGACTCATATTTGCAAGAAAGTCTGATTTGGATTGATTGGCTTCTTCGGCGCGGATTTTTTCCTGCTCATAATTTTCAGCAAGTTCAACAATGCGAAACTGAGATTTGCGTAAAACATCAATCGTTTTTTGCAGGGCGCTTTCGTTCTGCTGCAACTGATGCTCGCGCGTCCGAATGCCTGTCAAATCAGAACCGACCCCTACTATACTGCCGTCAGCGGTGGGACTGTCTTGGTAGCGTATCCAGCGGCCATCGGTGAGCAAAACATCTTGCGCGGTTTCGCCCTCAATATCATAGACCTCGTCTATAACCTTGCGCGCGTGATATTCGATTGTCGCGCGGTCCATGCCAAGCTGTAAATTGCCAGGCTCAAAACCAAAGAACTGCTCAAACTGTTTATTCCACAGCGAGAGTCGTCCGCGTGGATCCCAAAGCACAAAGCTATCGGTCATGGAGGTTAGCGCGTCAGATAGGCGGGCTTCTGCCGCTTGCAAGCGAATGGCGGCGCCGCGCTGCTCGGTGACGTCCATGGCTACGCCAATAATGATTTTTTCCATTTCCGCCCCGCGAACGGAAGGCTTCCCGCGCGCTGATAAGGTAATCGGGAGATGGGTAATGTTCAGATCAATTTCAAAACCGCCGCCAATGTGTGCGCGGCGCGTCACAGAATAAAGACGTTCGCGGTCACCCTCTCTGAAGAGGCCCAAAAACTGCGGTAATGTAATCTCTTGATCTTTAGGAGCGAGCCCCAAAAGCTCGGAGAGGGAGCGCGATAGATAGGCCGTATTCGTCGTTACGTTAATTTCGAAAATTCCGCCGCGATTGCCCTCTAGCGCCGCGCGGTAACGCTGCTGGGACACTTCATTTAAATGGTGCGAGGCTTCGGAGCGTCCAATCTGGCTCAAAAGGTTTTTAAGCATAATCCAGAAAAGAACGCCTGTGCCTAAGAACATTGTCAGAAACGTCAGCAGGTTTTTTGTCCAATTGGGCGGGCTCGTGCGGCCCATCATAGACACAACAGCAATAGAATCGGAATTTGGAATTGTACGGATGCTGAGCCAGCCCTCTTGCCCCGCGCCGTCATGTTTAATCGGTTGGGCGTTTTTCAACGTGTTTAAACGCTCAGCAGAAAGGCCAAGATAGGCAAGGCCGCCAATGCGGCCCATTTCGGCAGGGGCGTCAACAATACCGCCGCCGGTTAAAATTAAGGCATTTGTGGCTGTCTTATAATCGACTAAGGCGCCCGGCGTTAAAATAACGGCAAGATAGGCTGTTCCCGCGCGGCGGATAATCACAGGGCTGACCGCGCCGTTATCGGCAATGAGGGAAATGATTTTTACGCCCGCTTTGGGGAAATCTTGAACGGGAATAGACGCAGCGGCAGAGGCGGCGTTGGGCGTCGAGGCGAGGAGTTTATTATCGGGCGATACGACAAGCGCGCCTTGAACATCGGTGCCGCGCGCGACGAGGTCGACGATTTGTTTGGCATTGCCGCGCGTCGTTAAGGCTTGGTCAATCCAAGCCAACTGGGTATCCAGTCTTTTGGAGGCCGCGTCTGCTTGGTTACCGGCTTGCTGAAAAACCGCCGTTTGCTGGCTTTCATTGTGCGTGGCGCGCTGGCTTAGCAAAACGGTGCTGGCCAAAACGGCAAAGAATATCAAAAATACGATTGCTGAAATCAGCAGCGTTTTCATCGTACGTTCGTCGAGAGAATTGCGCGCGGCATCTGCGGCGCTTGGCGTAATTTGCGAAAGGCCTCTTGCGGGGTTGGTAAAGCCGGAATGTCTTTGCGGCTGTTGCGCGGCAGGGCGCGATAAAATTTCCGCTTGCGCGGGCGCGCCTTGCATTGGGCGGCGGGGCGGGGCGGGCTGAGGAGAGGCGGGGCGCGGGGCATGGGTCGGCGGCGGTACGGGACGGGCAGAATAGCCAACTTGTCCAGCAGGCGCT
The DNA here is from genome assembly GCA_937923115.1 of uncultured Caulobacterales bacterium. Classification (GTDB taxonomy): domain Bacteria; phylum Pseudomonadota; class Alphaproteobacteria; order Caulobacterales; family Maricaulaceae; genus Fretibacter. Next base: position 20,175 of record CAKZTE010000033.1, read on the forward strand.
TGCGTCGGCGCATATTGCGGTTGGGGTTGTCGCGTGCCTTGGTTCACCAGTTTCCTCACGAATCACTCCCAAAACAATGCGGGCTGCATGCCGCGAAGTCGAGAGTCTGTGCGAGAATAATAGCGGTGAATTGGTTAAGAAAACTCTGATTTTAGCTCTGGCTTACCGATATAATAACCTTGAGCGGCGTCAAATCCAAGTTCTTGCACAAAATCAAGAAGCGCGGCTGTTTCGACGCCTTCTGCGATGAATTTCACACCCAAAGTCTCTTTTAGGGTCAGTAGCGCTTTTAAAATGGATAAATCCCGCGCGTGTTCGGCGGCGGCGACAACGAAATCACCGTCAATTTTAAGCCAGTCTGCGCCGATGGCGCGTAGATAACGAATAGAGGCCGCGCCCGCGCCGACATCATCAAGGCAGATGGGGTGACCGCGCCGGCGCAGGCGGGCCAAAAGCGCCGCCGCTGGTTCAAGGTCTCGAATGTCCCAAGTCTCTGTTAGCTCAATCATTAATTTTTCTGGCGGCCCGGTCAGCGCAGACAAGCAGGCATTCAGCGCATGCTCAAAACCTTGTTCGCCCATTGATGCACCCGAAAGATTAACCGCAATACCAGGACCGTCGGCGTTTTCATTAAGCTGCAATACGGCGCGGGCCAGCATGGAAAGATCGAGGTCTTTAATCGCGCCCGACAATTCCGCGGGCCGTAAAATACCTTCAAGTCCGCCGCTAATATCAAATCGGACAAGCCATTCGTAATGCAGCACATGCTTTGTTGCCAAATCCACAATGGGTTGTCGCATGACTGTGAACATCTCCTCGGAGACATGCGTGCGAAAACCTTGGAACGTTGTAATATCTACCATGTGCGCGTGCTAACACAGGGCGCTTAAAAAACGCTTAGGGGGCGTAGTTAATACCGGTTAGGGATTTGGCTTAGGTTCCGAGTATTTTGCCTGTAATTTCTGAGAGGTTTTTGGACGGTTTTGACGTCATAATCCGCTTAAGCTCGCCTTTAATCAGCGCTTGGCGCTGCTGATCGAGCTTGGGCCATATCTCATAAGCGCCAGCAAGACGCGCCGCGACTTGCGGATTGCGGCTATCCATTTCTAGAATTTCATCCGTAAAGAAGGCGTAACCGGCCCCGCTAATGTGGTGAAACAGCGTGGCGTTCCCCATGGCGAAGCCGCCAACCAAAGCTCTGACGCGGTTAGGATTGCGCCGTTCAAAGCTAGAGTGCTCGGTCAAAGCCGCGATGCCTGCCACGCCATTTGGCATATTGCGGCTGGCTTGCAGGGCGTACCACTTGTCAATGACAAGCGGTTGGTCTTGCCATTTGTCATAAAAAACCTGCATGGAGTTGTCCACGCGGCGACCCCCTAGGCGAGAGAGTGTCATCAAGGCTGATAGCTCATCTGTCATATTGGTAGCGGTGTTAAATTGCGCCAAAGCCAAAGGCGCGGCTTGGGGATGCAGACCTGCGCCCAACAAAGCCAGCGCGCGGTTTTTCAGCGCCCGCTTGCCAGCTGCCTTGGCATCGGGGCTAAACGGGCCATCATCTTGCAGCGCGTGATAGGCAGCCAGTAAATCCGGCGAAAGGTGGTCACTTATAGCGCGGCGCAGCCAATCCCCCGCGAGCGAAACGGCTAGAGGGTCGCTTTGCCTACGGCTTTGGATGATATCCATATCAGAGGGCGGTGAGAGGGTCAGGGCTTTAAAGCCTGCGTCAAAACTATCGTCGTTCAGTGTTTTTTTCAAAGCGCTCACATAGCCCGATAATGCGCGATCGGCAGGAGGCGTTTTGCCCTTTTCAATCGCCGATGAAAGCGTTTGTAGGAGTCCGCGCGCTAAGGTTTGGCCTGCTTCCCAGCGGTTAAACGCGTTCGGGTCTTGGCCCATAAGGCGCAAATGATCTTGGGTCGTGGCCTGCGTTTTCAATGTCACAGGCGCAGAGAAGTCTTGCAGCACAGAGAGGCTATGGGGCTCTGATTGGCGCGGATAGGAAATAGAGCTTTCTTTACCGCGCAGCACGGTCAATTGCGGTGCCATCAAAGGACCGTTATCGCCAATGATTTGCCAGCGAATGGGAATTGGCAAAGATGATTTCTTGGCCTGTCCCGGTGTGGGGGCGGTATGCTGGCTAAAGGTTACAACATGAGAGGACATTTCAGAGGAAAAACTGTCATCGCGCTCTACGGTTAGGACGGGCGTACCAGCCTGTTTATACCACAGCATGAAATCGGAGAGATCCTGCCCGGCGCTATGCTCAAAGCAGGCGATGAATTGCTCAACTGTGGCGGCCGTGCCGTCCAGCGTTTCAAAGTAATAATCCGCGCCTTTGCGAAACGCCTCTGGACCTAAAATAGTCTTAAGCATGCGGATAAGCTCCGCGCCTTTTTCATAGATCGTGGCGGTGTAGAAATTATCAATCTTCACATAGCTGTCAGGGCGAACGGCATGGGCGAGAGGTCCTGCGTCTTCAGGAAATTGACGCCCCCGTAGCGCGCGAACATCTTTGATCCGCTGCACGGCCGCGCCGCGTTCATCGGCGGAAAATTCTTGGTCGCGAAAAACTGTAAAGCCTTCTTTGAGGCAAAGCTGGAACCAGTCGCGGCAGGTGATGCGGTTGCCTGTCCAATTGTGGAAATACTCATGGGCTACAACGCTCTCAATGCGTTCGAAATTCATATCCGTAGCCGATTCGGCATCTGCCAAAAGGAGAGAGGAGTTAAATATATTGAGGCCTTTATTTTCCATGGCGCCAAAATTGAAGTCTCGCACCGCGACGATCATGAATCGGTCCAGGTCATACTCGCGGCCAAAGGCGACTTCATCCCATTTCATTGACCGCTTCAGGGCATCCATGGCATATTCAGCACGCGGCGCGTCGCCTTTATCGACATAAATGGACAGCGGAATGTCGCGTCCGCTCATGGTGATGAAGCGGTCCTCTAGCGTGTCAAAATCGCCAGCGACAAGGGCGAAGAGGTAACAAGGTTTGGGAAAGGGGTCCTCCCACACCGCAAAATGCTGCCCGTTATCAAGTTGGCCTGTTTCAACGCAATTGCCATTGGCAAGTAGATAGGGGTAGGCCTTTTTATCCGCGCGGATTTGAACGGTAAAGACAGACAGCACATCAGGACGATCAGGATAATAAGTCATGCGGCGAAAGCCTTCAGCTTCGCATTGTGTGCAGAACCGGCCGCCGCTGACATATAGACCCATGAGGGTAGAATTGGCGGACGGGTTGCAAACCGTGACGATGTCTAGCTCACAAGTGTCGGGCAGATCGGCAATCTCAAGCGTGCCCTGCGTTAGCTTATAGTCGGCGCGTTTTAGCGCGCTCCCGTTAACAGAGACTGACTTGAGCGTGATGTCCTCTCCGTCCAGAATAAGCGCGCCCGGCGCGCGGCGCGTCAGCATGATTTTGCTACGCACAACTGTAGCTTCTGGCGATAGGTCAAAGTCTAAAAAGACGCGGTCAAGGCTGAAATTAAGCGGCGTATAGTCGGATAATAATGTCGGTGTGAGGGCGATGTCTGTGCGCATGAAAGGCTCCAAAAGTTATCCCAATGTCGGTTTAATGCGGCCTAATTGCAAGCGCCGCAAAGCTAAATAGTAAAAGCCAAGCGTAAAAAACCCGCCAAGGGCGGGCTTTCCAAACTATCAACCGGGAGAGTTAGCGCTTCGGCTAGTTGAGCATATTGCCCATTGACGCAATTCCTGACTTCACAAGTTTAGCTTTCTCCGCTGCGGAGAGACCATTTTTAAGCAGGTCTTGCGCGGCATCAAGAGCCAAGTCAGCGGCGCGTCCCCGCACTTCAGCGAGGGCTTGCACTTCGGCGTTTTCAATTTTGGCCACTGCCATTGCGGCGCGCCGCTCTAGCCGTTCTGCGAGCTCTTTACGAGAGTTTGCAGCCATAGTTTCCGCATCATGACGGGCTTGCTTGATAATGTCTTCAGCTTGCTCTTCAGCTTCTTTCTGCTTGCGCTTGTAAGAGGCGAGTAGTGTTTGCGCCTCTTCTCGAAGACGGCGCGCTTCCTCAAGCTCGGTTTTGATCTTCTCAGCGCGAGCATCCAAAGCGGATGTCACGGCCGTGCCAGCTCCTTTCCACAGGACAAGAGCTAGAAAGGCTATAACGCAAAAGGCGACCCAGAAAGACGAGTCAACGTAAAACGGTGCTCCTGCGGCGGCTTGGACTGAGAACATAGAAATAGTCATGGCTAGCTCTTCGCGCTTGATACGGCAGACTTGATAGCTGCCTTAGTAACTTTAGAGGTCGTGAACTTTTCAAGGATGGCTTGAACAGTCTCTGCTGCGACATCGTCAACCTTGGCTAAGGCACTGGCTTTCACCGCTGCGATTCGTGCATCGGCTTCGGCTTGTTTGCGAGCAAATTCTGCTTCAGACTCAGCGGCTTCAGCTTCGAGTTCTGCTTCAACAGATTTGCGGGTTGTTTCGCTAATGTTATGGCCTTTGGCTCTCGCGTCGCTAACGGCTTGCTCATAATCAAGTTCAGCCTGTTGAGCTTCGCTATTCATACGGGCGGCATCATTCAAATCATCAGCGATACGATCTCCGCGATTTGTCAGGCCTTGGTCGATTTTCGGCAAAATAAAGCGCGACACTATAAAATAGAGCGCGCCAAATGTTATGACGAGCCAGAATATCTGGCTCGTCCATGTGGAGAGATCAAGTTGAGCCATGCCGCCTGTAGTTTCTGCGGCATGTGTTCCATCGCTATGCGCTTTTTCAGCTGCCATGATAGTCTCCGTAAATCGGTTCGCTTGGATTAAGCGGCGAACAGAATGATCATTGCTAGAACGAAGCCGAAAAGGCCTGTCGCTTCGCAAAGAGCAAAACCGAGAAGAAGGTTTGTGCGCTGTGAAGCCGCTGCGGATGGGTTACGCAAGGCGCCCGCGAGGTAGTTAGAAAAGATTGAGCCAATACCGATACCGGCACCGATCAATGCTGTACCGGCTAGGCCGGCGCCAATGTACTTTGCTGCTTCTGCTTCCATGGTGGTTCTCCTTGAATATGGAATAAGATTAGTGGTCGACGTGATAAACGTCGTTGAGGTAAACACAGGTCAGGATAGCAAACACAAAGGCTTGTAGCCCGGCTACCAAGAATTCTAGGGCAACAAGGCCCAGTGTTCCAATGATGGGCACAATCGCTGCGCCGGCCATCAGGCCGCCTTTGCCAACGAGGAAGGCAATAAAGATGGCGAAGAGCTTTAGCATCACGTGACCCGCCGTCATATTCGCGAACAAGCGAACCGCAAGCGTCACAGGGCGCGATAGGAATGAAATAATCTCAATGGGCACGATCAAGAGGTACATTGGCAATGGAAGGTCTGAGGGGACAAAGATTTTAAACCATTTAAAGCCGTTTTTCCAAATACCCGCTACAATAACAATCCCAATTGTAAAGAGCGCCATAGCGACGGTCACAGCAAGGTGAGACGTTGTTGTAAAGGCATAAGGGTTCATGCCTATGATATTGGCGAACAAAATAAAGAAGAAGAGGCAGAATACGAAAGGGAAGAACTTCATGGCTTCCGGTCCTGTCGTATCTTTCACCATATTGGCGATAAATTCGTAAGACATTTCACCCAGCGACTGCATACGGCCTGGGATAAGCTTGCCTTTAGTTGTTAGGGCGAAAAATACGATAACTGCAACAACGCCAATCACCATCCAAAGCGATGAATTGGTAAAAGAGATGTCCTGTCCGGCAATCTGCGGAAGTTCCAAGATCTTTTTGATCTCAAACTGTTTCATTGGGTCGTTGGCCACGTCCCGCTCCCTTAATAATCTAGTTCGTCATCGCTTAAGGGCATGTCATCACCGATTGGAATATCTGAGGTTTTGGCGTCCATTTTGTCCGCCGTTGCTAACACACTTCTAATTCCAGCCGCGAAGCCAAATCCTAACCCGATAAATAAACACCATGGTTTCGTTCCAAATAGCATATCGAGGCCGTAACCCAAACCCATGCCAACCAGAATTGAAACCACCAATTCCGTACTCAGCCGCCATGCCATCCCTAAGAGCGATCCGTCATCATTTTGGCTATAGTCTTTGGGCTTGTGCCGTTCTTGGGCCGCTTTTACGCGGTCTTCAAGGGCTGTAAGATCAGAAGACGAAGCTTTTGGTGATGATGTTCCGTTTTTGTTTGACATATTTAGCTGCCCTAAAGACCTAATCCACACGGAAAAAGCCCCAAATGCGCGCGGAACATACTCATCGACCCCTGACAAGTCAACAGCGTGTGTTGCCAAGTTAACTTATTGAAAAATAACAATATTGCAGTTGTGATAAGAGTCAGGACCATTCTGTCGCACTCGCCAAATGTTGCGGGACGTCTGAGGTCAAATCATTCAGCCGCGACGAGCTTCTCTGCGGCGCCGAGCTCTATGGAAACAAGCTGGCTGACGCCTTGTTCGGCCATGGTCACGCCAAATAGGCGGTTCATGCGGCTCATGGTGACGGCATTGTGGGTGATTGCGATGAATTTCGTGTCCGTATGCTTGGCCATATCGTCGAGTAGGTCGCAATAGCGAGA
>CAKZTE010000034.1 GCA_937923115.1 uncultured Caulobacterales bacterium
ATGGCCGCGACGCGCGCAATGTCTGCGCCTTGGCCTGCAACAGGGGACACACAGCCCATGATGATGTCATCAATTTTGCTTGTGTCTAAATCGTTGCGGTCACGCAAAGCTTCGAGCTGCTGGGACAAAAGCGAGAGCTCTGTCACTTCGTGCAGCGCTCCGTTTTTTTTGCCTTTACCGCGCGGACTTCTCACCGCGTCAAAAATATATGCGTCTGCCATAATGGGCTCCTAATAAGGTCTATAGTCATGAAGCCCCGCCGAAGCGTGGCAATTAAAATTCTAAAGTGAGCGCGCAATAACGAGTTTCATGATCTCGTTGGTGCCGCCGTAGATACGCTGCACGCGGCTATCGCGGTACATGCGGCCGATGCGGTATTCATTCATAAATCCGTAACCGCCAAACAGCTGGAGGCAGCGGTCAATGACTTCGCACTCTTTATCCGTCACCCAATATTTCGCCATGGACGCCGTGACGGTGTCGAGCTCTCCGCGCAAATGTTTCTCGGCGCAATCATAGACAAATGTCTTTGCGATTGTGACTATGGTCTTACATTCCGCGAGTTCAAACTGTGTGTTTTGGAAGCTCATAATCGGTTTCCCAAAGGCCTTGCGATCTTTGACATACTCAATTGTCATTTCCAGCGCGGCTTCCATTTGCGCCACGCCTTGAACGGCAATGTTCAGGCGCTCCTGCGGCAGTTCTTTCATCAGCTGAATAAAGCCGTGCCCTGTCTCAGGGCCAAGTAGCGCGTCGGCGGGCACTTTCATATCGTCGAAAAACAGCTCGGCCGTGTCTTGCGCGTCCATGCCGACTTTGTCCAAAATACGGCCGCGGCGGAAACCCTCAAGATCATCCGTTTCAATAACGAAAAGCGACTTGGAGTGTTTTCCTTCGCCGCCTGTATCGGCCACGACGATAATGAGGTTCGCCGTACCGCCATTTGTAATGAATGTTTTAGAGCCGTTAATGACCCAGCCATTGCCGTCTTTTTTAGCATTGGTTTTCACGCTTTGCAGATCAGAGCCCGTGCCTGGTTCACTCATCGCGATCGCGCCGACAAGTTCACCACTCGCCATTTTTGGGAGCCATTTTTGCTTTTGCTCTTCCGTGCCGTAATGCAGGATGTAGGGCGCAACAATCGCATTGTGTAGCGACAGACCAAAGCCGTCGACATTGGCTTTAATCAGCTCTTCTTGGATAATCATTTCATGGCGATAGTCACCGCCGCCGCCGCCATATTCTTCGGGGATGGCGCAATTTAAAAGGCCCATCTCGCCCGCTTTGTTCCAGAATTTGCGATCAACCTTTTTGTTCTTGCGGAACTCTTCGGAATGCGGCGCCATTTCGCGCGCGTAAAAACCGTGCACAGCTTCGCGAAAGATATTGATGTCTTCTTCATTATACCAATCGGGGTTTTTGAAATCTATTGCGGCCATTGTCTTTCCCTCATTCTTGTTATTATCTGCAAGCCCGCGCTATAAAAGAGGCGGGCCTAATAAATTATATTTCGATTAAAACGCTGCCGCTTCGAGGGCCATGACAGGCTCTGCGCCTGTTTTGATTTTGGCGAGGTGCGCGTCTAGCATCGGCAGCATACGCAGGACGAAGTAACGACCTGTGATGATTTTATTGGAATAAAAATCGTCATTGCTACCCGCGTCGATTGCGGCTTGTGCCGTGACGGCCATTTTTGCCCACATATAGGCCAGAGACGTCAGGCCCATCATGTGCATATAATCGACAGAGCCGGCGCCCGCATTATCAGGATTAGTCATGCCGTTTTGCATCAGCCACATTGTCGCCTCTGTCAGTTTGTTTTTGGCGGTTTTAAGCCCGTCCATGAACTCGGCTGTTTTCTCATTGCCTGAATTATCTGCCACAAAAGCGTCGATTTCATTGTTGAGCGTCATCAGCGCGCGGCCACCATTACGGGCAAGCTTACGACCTACCAAATCGAGCGCCTGAATTCCGTTCGCGCCTTCATAGATAAGCGCAATACGCGTGTCGCGGACAAACTGGCTCATGCCCCATTCTTCGATAAAGCCGTGACCGCCGAAGATTTGCTGGCAATCAATTGTCGTCGCCATCGCTTTGTCTGTGATATAGCCTTTAATAACGGGCGTCAGCAGGCCGAGATAGTCATCGCATTTCTCACGAAACTTTTCGTCCTCATGAACCGTTTCCAAATCTTCCAGTAATGTCGCCCAATAGATCAGTGCGCGCGAGCCTTCATTAAAAGCTTTGGTTTCCATAAGCATACGGCGCACATCGGGATGCACAATAATCGGGTCAGCAGGACCTGCTTCGTTTTTTGGACCCGTTAGGCTACGGCCTTGCAGGCGATCATTGGCATAATCGACCGCGTTTTGATAGGCGACATCGGACTGCGCCAGGCCTTGCATGCCAACGCCCATACGCGCCTCGTTCATCATCACGAACATCACGCGCAAGCCTTTGTTTTCCTCGCCGATAAGATAGCCTTCGGCGTCGTCAAAATTCATCACGCAGGTCGCGTTTCCATGAATGCCCATTTTCTCTTCGATCGCGCCGCAAGAGACAGGATTGCGCTCGCCTGAATTTCCGCTCTCGTCGAGCTTAAATTTTGGCACGATGAAAAGAGAGATGCCTTTCACGCCCTCGGGCGCACCTTCGATACGGGCCAGTACGAGGTGAATGATATTGTCGGACATATCGTGCTCACCCGCAGAGATGAAAATCTTCTGACCTGTAAGCTTATATGAGCCGTCGGCTTGCGGGACCGCTTTGGTTTTAAGCAGGCCCAAATCTGTACCGCAATGCGGCTCGGTCAGGTTCATGGTGCCGGTCCACTCACCTGTTGTCATTTTGGGCAGGTAAGTTGCCTTTTGCTCTGGCGAGCCGCCAATTTTAATCGCTTTGGCTGCGCCGTTCGTTAGGCCAGGGTACATAGCAAAGGCCATGTTCGCGGCGGACTGCATTTCGCCGGTGGCCGTGCTCCAAATGCTGGGCATGCCCATGCCGCCAAACTCTTCTGGCTCGGAGAGGCCCATCATGCCGTTTTCAACGACTTGTTTATAAGCCTCTTTAAATCCTTTTGGCGTGGTCACGGAACCGTCGGCGTGACGGGTACAGCCCTCATGGTCACCGACCGCGTTAAGGGGCGCTAGCACTTCGGAGGAGAATTTCGCGCTTTGCTCAAGGATAGCTTCAAGCGTATCCATATCGGCTTCGGCAAATTTCTCATATTTTTGCAGAGAGCCAATATCGAGAACTTCTTGCATCACGAATTTCATATCGCGGAGGGGAGCATTATAAACGGGCATGGGAAACCTCTTTTAAAGTGTAGCAGTTAGATCAGTGGAGCGGGCAGGATAGCCCAATAAATAGTCTTCATCAGAACCGGCAAGAGTTTGTGCGAACATTGCCTCATAAGCGGCGGCATGTTGAAAGACGCCGTCCTCTTGCGCGGTCTGCATATATACATCAATACGGCCAATGAGCGTTTCAAGTTCACCCAGCGCGCTATCGATGTTTTTGCGGTTGCGGCGGAGCTGCGCGGCAGCATCTTCCATCAAGGTTTTACGTGCCATTAAAGCCGCCCTGCCCTTAACCTTACCGTCAATGACCTCAAAAAGATCTTTTATGTCGTCGAGCGAAAAACCCAGCTGTTTGGCACGGATGACGCGCTCCGTGCGGACATAATCTTTCGCATTATATATACGGCTGCCGTTTTGGCGCTCTGGGGAGATCAGGCCCTTGTCTTCGTAGAACCTTAGCGTGCGGGGCGTAATTTTGAAGATTTTGGCAAAATCCTGAATTCCCCATTGTGCCGCGCGGTTCGCGCGCCCGGCGTCTGCAGGGCCGTCGTCTAGCATGGTTGGAACTTTAGCGTCGGACTTCATGAGAGGTCTATAGCGAAAGGTAACGTTAACGTCAACGTTAATTGCAACAAATTGCATATGTTTTGCAATCGCCGACACTGTGATTAAATTGCGTTACCCACCCGTGGCGCTGATGCCAGCAGTTGACGAGAGGGGCGTGCTGTGAATAGTGAGCACCATGTTAAAAATACGTTCAAATCTGAGGTTAATAAAGCGCCTGACGGCCGTATTTATGGCGGGAACGCTGTCACTGAACGCTAGTGCGCAGAGCGACCTCACGGCGCGCCAACGCGTTTTGGATTATCTTGAGCGGCAAAACGCGGCTCCGATTAATGGCGAGAGCGCCCAAGGCTTCAATGCAGAGACTATGCCTGAGACTGCGGCAGAGGCAGAGGCAGAGGCAGAAGATGCGATAGAGACTGTGATCGCGCCTGATGTTATTGCAACGCCAGACCCTATTATCACCCCTGAGTCTCTTACGACCGCTGATCCCCTTATAGTTCCGGGTATATTGGCGGCAGAAACCAACTTTACTGAGGAGCTATCGGCGGACTCCATAATGTCAGATGCGACCGCCGACGCCCCGAGCGCCGAACTCGCTCCAATTGAAAGCAAAGCCGAGACCTTTGAGTCTGAGATTATTGCGACCTCGCCTAGTTTTGGGCTCAGCGCAGGGGAGCGCGAGAACTCCATCGTCAGAGATTTGTCAACAACGAGCGCGTTAAGCAATCAAGCCGGTCCTGAGAGCTTTGGCTTTTTTACAACAGCGCGCGATTATCTCGCGCAGCGCGGACAAGCCCCGCAGCCCCGCCTACGCCTAAGTTATGATGTGAGCCGCGCAAATGCCAAAACAGGGGCTTCTGGTGAGCGCTCTACAGTCGATCTGATCATTGGGACAGATTACGCCGCAATTTCAAAGACCGCGGGCGAGACAGTCATTTATGACTTCAAAGAAAAGCGTCTTCTTAATGTATCGGCGCTGGACAACACCTTTACCAATGCGTCGCTTTACGCGGCGGCTTATCGCAGCTTAGACACGGTTGGCAAAATGACCAATGGCGGTAAAAAACGCCGCCTGCCGCTCGGCGCAGGTGTCACGCTTGATGCCTTTTATTTAGAAAGCGCATTAGGCTATGCTCCGGGCCCAAACCCGTCGGAATTATCCGTGCTGAAATCTGGGGACATTCTCCGCGCAGAACTCGGCGGGGCTGAAATTTTCTCAGCCGCTCTTGACGGTCCAAGGCTGGAAGACTTTCGCCAAGCCTATAGTTTCATTGGCTTACTTTACCATAGTGAACCTGTCCATCCAGCAATTTTGGCTGAATTAATAGAGGGCCGCGCAGCCCCTAGCGCTATGTCATTTCATAGCTACGGCCCGAAAATTCCAGACGGTGAAATCCTGAGCTGGACACTCACAAGCAAAACCGCGGAAACAGCGGGTTTCCCACTGCCTGCGGGCGCTAAATCCGTTATTGAACTCGAGAATGTATCGCCGCTTGGCTATGTGATGTCGGAAGCCATTGCAGGTCGAGCACTTGGCGGACGGGTTGACCCAAGAGCCGCTTTGACCGTTATAAATCAACAGCTTTCACGCGGCGACGCGTTATCGGCTTGGGTCTCGGCGCAATCTTTGAAGGACAGCCTTGGCGGCTGTGAACAGCTGTCGGGTCTGTGCCGCGCCATCTCAGACGCGGAAGGCCGCAAGGGCTCCAGCTCTGAACTGGCCGCGCTTGTCGAAGGTCTATCGCAGGTCAAGGATAAATCAACCCGCATAGAGGGCCTAACAATGCTTAAACCAACGCTCAGCGCTGCTGACGCGCCGTCTTTAGTGCTGCGGCGAGCAGGATTGGCTCTGGCAAAAACAACGCCCGCGCAGCGCAGCGCCGCTGGACTTTCAGAATTTGACCCCGCTGAGCTCCTTAGCCAAGCGATTGCCCGCAACCCTTATGATTTACTCGCCTATCAGGGATTGGCGCAGCTTCAAGCCGCGCGCGGGGATTTCATACAAAGCTGGGACATTAACGACGCGCTTCGGGCCTTTCCAGATGTGCCGCAACGCCTACGCGCGCCAATTGACCGCGCTGAAAGCCAGCTCTCCAGTCGAGCTCCAGGGTTTTTTCCGCCCGTAGACCGATGAATTACACGCACGCCGCGTAAAAATATGCAAAAAGGTTAACGCCTTAACGCCCCATTAACCACAATTGTCGACAACGTCCCAAGCGAATCGAGCACAGTCATGATTTGCGCGTGCTCACTCTGCAATATGCAGGACTTAGGGGGAAGGCAATATGGCGAAAACGCCGTCAAAGCCGACATCGACATCAAAGCGTAAAGCCGCAACCGCCAAATCGGCCGCGGCAAAAGCACCTGCTCGCTCTCAAACCGTAGCAGCAACGAAAGTGAAGACGCCCGTTACCAAAGCACGCAAGACAGCGGCTCGCGCTAAAACTGCTGCGCCCAAAGTTGCGCGCGCAAAAGCGTCACGCTCAAAAACAGTACCGGTGAAGGCCGCAAAAGTCAGCTTACAAAGCCAGCTCGACACTGTCTCAAAACGCCTTATCGCGGCAGACAAGAAGACAAAGAAGAACATCGCCGCTCTCGAAGCCGATTTCAGCGCGCTGGCGGCGCAAATGGACCGCACGAAAGCGGGGCAAACGCAGCTGACCCGCCGCGTGACAATACTTTCAAATACCCTCACGAAGGATTTAGAAAATCTTCAATCTGGGGTAAAGCAGGACCTCACTCAGGCCCTGCATAACCCTACTCTTGACGGCCTTCAAGCTGCGCTGAGCCGCGCTGAAAGACGCCTTTCTGAATCAGAGACAGCGCAAGACACAGCCATTATGCGCATTAACCGCCATATTGCTGACATTGCGACCATCGTCGAAGCCCGCCTGTCGGATGAAGCGCTGGCGCGCGAAGCCGCTATGGCGGAGATGAAACGCGTGATAAGTGCCGAACAATCACAGATGATGGCGTCGCAGTCCAAAATTGAAAAAACGCAGTCGATGCAATATAAGTCGATGCAATTGCGTTTCTCAAATCTACAAAGTGAGAGCGCAGACGCTATTCGTAGTATTGGCGACAAAGTCGTTGATGTCGCCGAAGAGATGGGCCGACGCCGCGAAATGATTGCGGCGCAAATTCGTCAAGAGCTAAGCGAGGCAACATTATCCTCTAGCGCGGAATTTGAACAATTCCGCCGCGTTGTAGAGCGCCGCCTCGAGGCACTTGAAACAGATGTGCGCGATGTTGAAGGTTATGTTGACCGCGCGATCACGCCGCTAAGCTCGCGGATAGAAGGCCTTGAATATGGCCTCACGCGCGCGCCTGCGCCGCAGCAAGACTATGCCCCAAGCCTGCAAGCAGTCCCTCCAATGACGGCGGCTCAAGATTACAATCACGCGCAGACCAGCCCGCAGCAAGGCAATTCTCAAGACTATGCGGAAGATGCTTTCAGCCCCGCCGAGGCTTCGTATGATGAAGCCGCTGCGGTTGCGCAGCCGGCGCCGACAATCCAAGCTCAAGTGCAGGCTCAAGACGAAGCGGCCGAAAAAAATTCAGCGCAGCAAAACCCAGAGCAAGCCCCTTTAGAGCTTGATACACCCGCAGCGGCGCAGGCCGTGCCCTATGATCCTAGCGCATATGCGGCGTCCCAATACCCCTCGCCGCAATCCGCGCCGCCGGGCGCACATCCCTATACTCAGAATATATATGCCCAAAATGCTTACGTACCACCTTACGCGCAGGCCCCAGACGCGCTGCACGCACAAGACGCGCCGCAAAATTATACTGGACAGCCTAGCTATTTAGAGCCGCCCTATGCAGGACAAGCTTATCCCGCGCAGCAGGCTTATCCTGAACAGACCGGCTATCCAGAGCAGACCCCCTATACAGATCAAGCCCAGCCGCCTCAGAGTTACGCCGCTGTTCAGCCGCCGTTTCCAAAGGCCGAAGACCTTGCCGTGATTGACGGCGATCTGCCTTATGCCGACCCAGCCTATGCCGAAACGCAGGCCGCAAACGGCGGATATAGTGATGACAGCATGGGCGCCGCGCGGCCTGGCGCATTCGAGAGTTTAAAGAAAATTGGCCGTAAATCATCAGCGCCGTCGGGTGATGGCGGCAGTGCTGGACGCCCCGCCTTTATAACACCGCGGAATATTAAGCTCGGCGGTCTTGTCGCCGCGCTTGGGCTTGTTGGCTTTATCGGCGCGCAAACACTCGCGGGCAAAAACCAAGGGCCGCAAAATAATGAGTTTTCTGTCGCCAGTAATGCAGCACTTGACGAAAGCCGTCCGAGCCTCGCGAGCGCTGGCGGCGCAATGGACCAGATATTATCACCAAATGCTACAGCGCAAAGCGGCGGCATGACGCCGAATGTCGATCAAGAAACAATCGGGCAATATGCTGATAACCGCAAAATGGCGCTCGCAGCGGGCGGAGAGGACCAGCTCAGCGCAGCAGCTAAAGCCGGCAATCCTGCAGCGCAATTGCAGCTCGGCCTTGAGACGATTGAGAAAGGCGATTTGGAAGAAGGCGTCGCCCTAATACGCGCCGCGGCCAATCAAGAGCAGCCCGCAGCACTTTACCGCTTGGCTAAACTATATGAGACAGGTCAAGGCGTTGGCCAAGATTCAAAAACGGCCCGACAATTGACTGAGCGCGCCGCGCGCGGCGGCAACCGCATCGCCATGCATGATCTGGCGCTGTATTACGCCGAAGAAGGCGGACGCGGCGGCGTTGAGATGGATATGCCAACAGCTGCAAGCTGGTTTGAAAAAGCGGCACAGCGCGGCGTTGTGGATAGTCAATATAATCTCGGCATCTTGTATGAGAGCGGGCAAGGCTTGCCCCAAGATTTGGAAAGCGCCTTAGTCTGGTATTCCATCGCTGGCGCGCAAGGTGACCAAATGGCGGCGAGCCGCGTCAGCGTCTTGCGCAAGACGCTTGGCGAGGATAAAATTGCCCGCGCTGACACGCGCATAGCGGCCTTTACGCCTGCGCGTATTGACGAAGAAGCGAACGGTATTTTCACCAATGTCCCTTGGGCTAAACCTGCCAAAGTTGCCAATAACGGCGCGGAAAAATCCACTATTATCCAGACTCAAACCTTGCTAAACACCCTCGGATATGCGGTCGGTACAGCGGACGGCGCGATTGGGCCCAAGACAAAGAATGCTATTTTGAACTTCCAGCGCAATAATGGGCTAACTGAGACGGGAACGGTTAATTCCGAATTGATTGAGCGTCTTGAAATGGCCGCTGGCGCATAGACAATATATCGCGGCCATCCTTCGCGACCGTAAAATAGCGGCTTCAACTGTTCAGGCTTAACGCTTCATTACCTTTAATGGCGCAAAAAGCCTGAGATGCGAGTCCTTTATCACTTTCCGCTCGACCCCGCCTCGCGGCAAGCGCGTATCGCCCTCTCTGAGGCGAAACTTAAGTTCAAACTTGAGACTGCAAACCCTTGGGCGCCTGAAGAGAGTTTCCTAAAGCTTTGCGCCGAAGGGACGCCGCCCGCTTTATCTGATATCACGCCGAGCGGCCCCATTCTTATCGTCGGCGCGCGCGCCATTTGCGAGTATATGAATGATACAGCGCCGAAATCACGGCTTATGCCAGCGGACGCCGCTGAACGCGCCGAAGCGCGCAGATTATGCGACTGGCTCGATATTAAATTCACCGATGATGTGCATGCCTATATCATGCATGAACGCGTGGAAAAAGTCATGATGCCCGCCGAGGCGCCTCATCCGCCGACTTTGCGCGCAGGCCGCGAAGCCATGCATCGCCACTTCGAATATCTCACATGGCTGCTTGAGCAGCGTGACTACTTAGCGGGGCGGCACTTTAGCCTCGCCGATGTTGCGGGCGTTGCGCATTTATCCTGTCTTGATTTCATTGGCGAAATTCGTTGGCGCGACTGGCCCGAGCTCGCGGTCTGGTACCAAAAATTAAAATCGCGGCCCAGCGTGCAGCCGCTCCTGAAGGACCGACTGCCGAGCATTATTCCGCCGCGCCATTATCGCGATTTGGACTTTTAGCCCCCTGTTTTCACCCGAGACAGCAAAAACGCGCCAAGCGCAATCACAACAATTTCAATACCAATCTCAAGATAGGTTTGCTGCGGGCCCGCCCCGTCAAACACAAGTCCCAAAAGACGGCCCGCCAAAAACCCCATCGTCAGAAGCATGATCGCAAGGGTGAGCGGAACAAGGTCGGTCATACGCAGAGCGGCAGCGATCATAATGAGCCCCAGCGCGCTCATCGCCATTAGAAAGGCGCGGATCTGATGTAGCCCCAGTAAATCGGGCGTCCAGCCCATGAGCTTGGCCATGCCGCGCGGTACAAAAGCACCATACAGGCCGTAAAACACGTAAAATCCGCCGTTCAGCAATGCAAAAACCTTGAGGCCCGTCATATCCGTCTCCCGTTGATATTACAGCAGCTTAGACCGCGTAAAACAGACTTGCAATCACGGCCTGCCGCGTTATAAGCGCGGCTTCCGAGAGGAAATGCAGTGACGCAGGCGAAAGGCATGCCTGCTCACTCAAAAGGCAGGCCGCGGAGTTCTTCACTTTGCGGCCCATTATTAGGAGACCGAAATGCCCAAAATGAAGACCAAGTCAGGCGCGAAAAAGCGCTTCAAACTGACCGCATCTGGCAAAGTGAAAGCTGGCCAAGCGGGTAAACGCCACGGCATGATTAAGCGGACGAACGACCAGATTCGTAAATTACGCGGAACAACTGTGCTTAAAGATTGCGATGCAAAGCGCATTAAGAAATCTTGGATGCCGAATGGCTAACTGAGCATCTGCTCAAAAACTTACATTTCAGACTTTGGAGTAGACTATGTCACGCGTTAAACGCGGCGTTACCAAACACGCCCGCCACAAGAAAATTACAGACGCCGCCTCGGGTTACCGCGGCCGCCGCAAAAATACATTCCGCATCGCCAATCAGGCGGTCGAAAAAGCCGGGCAGTATGCCTATATCGG
>CAKZTE010000035.1 GCA_937923115.1 uncultured Caulobacterales bacterium
TATATCTTTGTCGATTTTATCGATACCTCTATATTCAAACCTGTCTCGTAATCGTTACGAAAAACCTGCTTTACAATCATAAATCCTTAAAGCTCTTGTTGTAAGAGACGCTCAAAAGGATGACTTATGACACGCACGCCCCGCCCTGCCATCGCTACCAATAGCTATGAATTTGAAACTGAAATTCTCGTTAAGCCCACGGGATTTCGTGAATATGATGCGCGCTGGTATTTTGGATTGCCCAATGATGGCAAGACGTCCGACTTGAACCTTTATGGCGTGCAAGCACTGGGTGAAGGGCTTGGCACGCTTATGCACGAACGCGGCGTTGATCCGAAAATCGCGGTTGGTCATGACTTTCGTCACTATTCGCTTTCCATAAAACAGGCGCTCATGCTGGGTCTTGTGAACGCGGGTATTGAGGTTCTGGATATCGGTCTTGCGCTCAGCCCTATGGCCTATTTCGCGCAGTTTCACTTGGATTGCGCTGGCGTGGCCATGGTCACGGCAAGCCATAATTCCAACGGCTGGACAGGCGTGAAAATGGGCATTGAAGCGCCGCTGACATTTGGCCCTGACGAGATGTCTCGCTTGAAAGAAATAGTGCTGAATGCTGAGAGCAAGCCGCGGGCCGGCGGCAGCTACCGTTTTGTCGACGGCGTGCGCCAAGCCTTTATCGATGACCTTGTTAAGGACATAAAACTAAAGAATAAAATCAAAATCGTGGCGGCTTGCGGGAACGGCACGGCGGGCGCCTTTGCCGAGGACGTGCTGACAGCAATAGGCGCAGAGGTCGTCGCGGTGGAATGTGAGCTGGATTATAACTTCCCGAAATATAACCCTAATCCCGAAGATATGAAAATGCTTCACGCTATGGCGGACGCGGTGAAAGAACACGGCGCAGATGTGGCTCTGGGCTTTGATGGCGATGGGGACCGCTGCGGCGTTGTCGATAATGAGGGCGAAGAAATTTTCGCCGATAAAGTCGGCGTCATGCTCGCGCGGGATTTATCCGCTATCCACGAGAATGCGCAATTCGTGGTCGATGTGAAATCAACAGGGCTTTATCACACCGATCCCGTGCTTATCGCGAACGGCGCGAAGACAGATTATTACAAGACAGGACACAGCTATATTAAGCGCCGCGTAAATGAACTTGACGCCCTCGTCGGGTTTGAAAAATCAGGCCATTATTTCTTCAACGCGCCGATTGGCCGGGGTTATGATTGCGGGCTGACATCGGCGATTGCGATTTTGCAAATGCTAGACCGTAACCCTGATAAATCTATGGCGGATCTTCGCCGCGCACTGCCCAAAACATGGGGCAGCCCAACAATGTCGCCTTATTGTAGCGACGAAGAAAAATACGGCGTCGTAGAGCGCGTTATCGCTGATTACCAAGCCGCTTTCGCCGCAGGCGAGCTTATCAACGGCAAGAAAATCACGGATATCAACACCGTCAACGGTGTTCGCCTCACGCTAGAAGACGGCACATGGGGATTGGTTCGCGCCAGCTCCAACACGCCTAACTTGGTGGTGGTGGTCGAAAGCCCTGCCTCCGAAGTCGCGAAAGATGCGATATTTAAGGACATCGACACGCGGCTCTCCGCTTATCCTGAAATTGGTGAGTATGATCAGAAGATATAAGGTCGGTTTCCGGAAAGCTAACCCAAGCCTTTACTACACAGAATGGACTGTGGGACCCTCATAGAATAACTGTATGGCTGGGCCGATTTTTATTCTAAGGTGAGTTTGTCACTTCGCCTAAAACAGACACGTCGGCGTTATGTTCGGCCTTTTGGGCGTCAGCCATAAGTGCAGCATCTGCTGATGCCTCCATTTGGGCATTTGCCGCCGCTTCTTCCGCCGTGCGCTCTGCTTCTAAAGCCTCTTCTGTCAGGTCATCAATGTTGAGGTCTATAGCAATATGGCTCGCCAGTTTTTGCGCGGCTTTCTGCATCAAGCCCGTTAGGTCTTCTTCTGATTTCGCGGCCCAAGCCGCGCCGTTCTCAGATTTACTACTGTCCAAGCCTGCGCCGGACGGGATGGCCGCGGTAAACTGGTTGCGGTAAATATTGTCTTCATATTCAAGGATGTTATCCGTATCTGGTTTTTCCTTATAGAGCGCCAAATCATCGCTCACGGGAAAGATCATGACGTGGGAGGTTAGCTCCAGCGCGTCAAAGCTTGGGGTGAAGGCAAAACCGACATCAATGAACATCACCGCATCAGCTTCGGATTGGCCGATATAAGCCGCGCGAAACCCCTGTTGCTCTTTGCGCATAAGCATTAGGTTGCCCATGTACCCTAGCTCTGTTTCCTTTAAGGCGTGAGTGAACTCTTCTTTGATGTCTTGCGTGAAATCATAATCTCCCAGCGTTTCACGTACAGGCTGCATGATCTTGCCCGCTTGATGAGACCGAATTCCGTTTACCGCCAGATCGAATAAAACGGGTGCAAAATGTCCCTGAACATATTTCGAAAGTTTGGAGATTTTGATGTCCGCGCGAACATGACTTTGTTTGGATATCATCACGCTATCCATCTGCTGGATAAGCGGGCGGGCCTCGACATCAATTCTATTATAAGGGCGCGTCGTCGTGGAGCAGGCGGTCATGATGACCGACAGACATAGGGTGCCCCCTAATGTTACGATGCTACGCATTCACCCTCCCGTCTGGAGGATATGATAGCAAAACGAGGCCGCCGTGTACAAGTAGCGAACGCAGTTGGGATCTAAAGTGTATTGCGGCTACTGTTGACGCGAGCCAATCGCGGTCATTCCCCTCTTTATTCCCCCTTCTTAATCGCTATAACGGCCTTCTAAGTTCAGGAGTCTCTCATGCCATCTTCACCCTTCATCGACCGCGCGCCGCATTTTCAAAAACTTGAGGACCTCGCGGCTGTTGCTGTCTCCATTGAGACATTGTTCAAGACGGAACCCAACCGCCTCGACGCTTTCGTCATGCGCGAAGGGCCTTTGCGAGCGGATTTCTCCAAGCAGCAAATATCAGGCGCGGCGCGCGATGCGCTGCTCTCGCTTGCGGCGGCGTGCCATCTTGATGAATGGCGCGCGAAGTTATTTGCAGGGGATAAGGTCAACACATCAGAGGACCGCGCCGTTTTGCATATGGCGCTGCGCGGCGTGGGCGGGACCAAGGCTGTGCAAAAAGAGGTCGCCGACATGCGCGTGCACATGGCGGAGTTCGCCGATAAA
>CAKZTE010000036.1 GCA_937923115.1 uncultured Caulobacterales bacterium
AGGCTTAGCGTCAGCCACGGAATGAGTAGCACTGCTAAAATGGCGTAAAATTGAAACGGTACGGCGTCTACGAAAATCTCAAGAGAGTTTAAGTCTGAATAAAACGTGCCGATTTCATTATCAATCAGGCTCATGATGTACACACCCCACCCAATAAAAGGCACAAGGATTGCCACGGGTGACGCTGTTGAGTCCACAATCATCGCCAGCTTTTCACGTGACAATTTCATCTTGTCAAAGAGGGGTTGGAAAATTGGCCCGACAATAAGAGGTGTCCCAATATCAGAGAAGAACAACAATATGCCTCCCATCCAGGCGAACATTTGACCTTTACGCTTGGAATTAATGTAGCGCGTGACAGAGTTGGCAAAGGCGGGACCGCCGCCAGATTTTTCTATCAAATGGATAAATCCGCCAATAAAAACCAAGAGGGTAATGACGGAGGCATTATAACTATCTGAGACCTGTCCCACGAGATAATGGCCGATAAGCTTGTCCATAGCGATAAAAGGGTTGAGACCATGGAGCAAGAGAACGCCAGAAAGAATCCCAAAAAACAACCCAATAACCACATTGCGTGTGAATAACGATAAAATAAGCGTTATGATGATTGGAATTATTGAGACGAAGCTCGGATCGGCTGTCACTTAATTAGTCCTCGTTCACGAGTGGAACAACCATAACACCATCATGGCTCTATTTAAATTCTATTCTCACTACAAAGCAGCAAAACATGATGAAATCAACAGAGAAGAAAAGTGAAACTCCAATTAAGTGGCGTCCTCAGTTTTCCTTTGATAGACAGGAATCAGCGCTTGGTAACATTAATTATTCTGAGTTGATGATAAGGCCCAAAGCCTGACAACCGTTAAGGTTGCTATAGGGTAATTCAATCCACCCACCACAATCACGTGACACCCAGGGTTTCGCGCCCTAAACACATCCCATGGAAAAACTCTCCCCTAAACATCTTGGCCTCGCGAAAGAGGCGGCGGCGCAGCTCTTTGATGCGGCCAAGTCTTTGCCGCTTTTGCGGTCTGTGGATTGGGATGACGGACTGCGTAGGCGCTTCCTTAGCAGCGGGGCTTTGCCTGCGCCTGATTACCAAACAATTGATACCAGCAGCGCTAGCAAGGCCATCGCGGATGCTCGCGCTAAGCTAGACGGCGACCATGTTGTCACCCAATGGGTGGGTCGGCTGTGCGCTACGCTCGAGTCTCAAGTTGGGCTATTAAAGTTTCGTGGCACGCCAGAATTTTTCACGCATTCCAAAGCCCTGTTCGGGGAACCAACTGAGTTGATGATTGATCGGACGACCCGCGTGATAGATTTAGCGGTGCACTTGGACGCGTCTTTAGCAGACCTTGATTTTGATAAACTCGTCGTTGAGGGGTATCAAAAGCATTTGAAAGCCGCTGAATTTGCCAAGGCTCTGCGCGCGCGACTCGGCCGCCATTTTGGTGAGGACGCGCCTAAGGTAAAGGTCGTGCCAAATCTGTCCGCCAAAGCACTTGCGGGGTCAACGCGCATCCGCGTGCGCAAGGGTGCGGACTTTACCCCCCGCGATGTGGACCAGCTTTTGCAACATGAAGCGCTTGTGCATGTCGCAACGGCCCTTAATGGGCGCGCGCAAAACCAATTCGAAATATTAGGCCGCGCTCATGCGGGCTCAACCGAAGTCCAAGAAGGTCTTGCGGTGTTTGCCGAGATTATCAGCGGCGCGATGGACCCCCAGCGTTTTAGGCGACTGGCTGATCGTGTCATTGCGATTGAGATGACGATTCAGGGTGCGGACTTTAAAGAGGTATATGATTATTATGTCGAACGCCTCGGCGATACAGATATGGCCTATGAGAATACACGGCGTATCTTTAGGGGAGGTGTGATAAGCGGCGGCGCGCCATTCACTAAAGATATGGTCTATCTCAACGGCCTTTTGCGCGTTCACAATTATATGCGCAGCGTGGTGAAGCTTGGCCGCGCGGATTTGATTCGAATTGCCTTTACCGGAAAATTGGACATTGAGGACTTGCCCGCCATTGCTTATCTAGCAGGTGAAGGGGAGTTAACACCGCCGAAATTTATGCCGCCATGGGCTAAGGATTTGCGCTTTCTTGTGTCATATCTGGCGTATTCGAGTTTTCTAAATCAGGTAAAAATGCCGGGCTTTCAAAGCTATTACGAAAAGGCATTAAAGGATGTCCCTGTGGTTTGGAATTTCACATAAAGACAAACGCGCGACTTAAGAATGCACACTTTATGTGAGTGAGGCGTTTTGGGCTAAGCGCCTACGATATTCGGTTGGCGTGTTCTTGTGCCACCCCTTGAACGCGCGGCTAAATGCTGTCTGGTCACTATATCCAAGTGCGAGAGCGATATCAGTCTGTCGAAACGTCTCTGAGCGCATATACGCTTCGCAAGCATCCTTGCGCGCGTTCTCCAGCACTGAATTGTAAGTTTGACCTTCGTCCTTCAGGCGGCGGCGCAGCGTGCGCTCGCTCATGCCCATAATCTTCGCGACTTTACTAATGCTAGGCCGCCCTTCTGGGAGGAGGGTTTGGACACATATCATGGTTTCTTTCGCAATTGAGATAGGCGCGTGAAGTTGGTCGAGCTTTTTTTCGAGGCGCTCAGTAAGAATTGATAGTAATTTGGGGTCTCGATTTGGCATGGGAACTTTGACGGCTCGGCTTACAAATTCAATGCCGTCAATGTCGGAATCGTAAATCAGGTTTTCGCAAAATAGAGATTTTTGCATATCGGTGTTATCGGGAGCGCTATGACGAAAATGCATGGATAGGATTGGCGCATCCTGATCCCACAAAAGCCATCTACCGATTGCGGCGTAGCCTGTGAAAATCATTTCTGTAAACTCAGCGTAGAAATCTCTATCTTGATACAGAGGTGTCCATCGTAGCCAGGCGGAGTGGTCCTCAACGTCTAACTGTGTGGTCCCTATTTGCTGGATAAGTGGCTGAAAGCGTTGGTTGAGCGCCATAACATCCTTTAGATTGTCACAGAGCGTAAAAGCATAGCCAATGTCGAGTAACGTCTTAGGTCTGTGAGTCATCCCGACTTTTATCCCAACGGCTGTTTCCCCGGTCACCTTGACTGTTGCATTTAGCAGTTCCGCGGCACAGCGGCGCGGATAGCGATGCGTGGGATTTTGAAGATTGCGGCCATTGTCTCGCAATATTTCGCGCAGTGTTGGCTCTAAGGATTCATGAAACTTCCCCAAATTTGAGCAGCCTTCATATATCATCTTCAGATAGGGGGATGAAACCGTCTTCATATCAAACCAAACTTTAGGTGGGACTTCATATGCAAATTTCCATTTGCGCCCCGATAATACTAATTGCACCCCGAAAATACTACGATAGCTCTAACGAGTTTGGCCTATTTTGACAACACAGAGGCCGATAATGTCAAGACGGAGGCGCGCGGCCTTTGTTAGTTAAATCACGTGCCGTAAACCAAGGGGCGCAGGTTTACAGTATCATTTATAAGGCCGGATTGCGGGGCACCAATCCGGTCTTGTTTATTTGCGCGGAGCCTATCCGTCGCGGCGAGATAAAAACGCCAGACGTTCAAACAGATGTACATCCTGCTCGTTTTTCAGCAGCGCGCCATGAAGCGGTGGAATGGATTTCTTTGGATCTGTTTCCTTGAGCACCTCTGGGTCAATATCTTCGACAAGCAACAGTTTTAGCCAATCAAGAAGCTCCGATGTGCTGGGCTTCTTTTTCAGGCCAGGCATAGCGCGTACTTCATAAAAGCGTTTCATGGCCGCTGACAGAAGCCGAGATTTAATGCCGGGGTAGTGAACTTCAACAATTTTAGACATTGTTTCGTCATCAGGAAACTGAATGTAATGGAAGAAACAACGGCGCAAAAAAGCGTCTGGCAAGTCTTTCTCATTGTTGGAAGTAATAATGATAATCGGGCGCTGTTTCGCCGTAATCGTCTCGCCAGTTTCATAGACAAAAAACGCCATTTTATCGAGCTCATGTAGCAAATCATTCGGGAATTCGATATCGGCTTTGTCAATCTCGTCGATGAGCAAAATGGGACGTTTCTCGCTTGTGAACGCTTCCCACATTTTACCGCGTTTGATATAGTTGTTGATGTCATGCACGCGGTCGTCACCAAGTTGGCTATCGCGTAGACGGGCTACGGCGTCATACTCATAGAGGCCTTGCTGTGCTTTGGTGGTGGATTTGATGTTCCATTCCAAAAGCGGCGCGCCTAGACCTTTTGCGATTTCGTGGGCGAGGACGGTTTTGCCCGTTCCGGGCTCCCCCTTAATCAGCAGCGGGCGTTCAAGCGTGATTGCCGCGTTTACTGCCATCATGAGGTCGCGCGTGGCGACATAATCATCAGTACCTTCGAATTTCATAATACCTATCTCTTTTTGTTCTTGCATCTGTTAGCGGCGGCGGGCTGGCCGTTCAAGGCACAATTCATGCATAGCATCCTCAAAAAATAACACCTACGATATTGCCGCGCTATTTAGTTTTGTGTAAAGCGCGGCCATCTAAAGACTCCGTAAGCGAGTCGAGGGGAAGCGCCGAGTTGGGAGACTGAAATGGCAGCCAAGAAAAAACAAGATAAAGTCGTCATTCCTGAGGGTTATAAGCCATCAGACACGGATGAAGAGTTCATGAACCCGGTTATGACCGAGTATTTCCGTCAGAAACTTCTGGACTGGAAAGCGGATATCGATGCGCAAACCAAAGAAACGATGGAAAACTTAAAGGGTGAGTCTGTTAGTCATCCTGATCCGTCAGATACAGCGGCTGCTAATGCTAATCGCCAGCTAGAGCTGCGTACGCGTGACCGGCTTAGGAAGCTGGCAAATAAGGTTGAAAAGACTCTTCGCCGTCTCGAGGCGGGAGAATACGGCTATTGCACCGAAACTGGAGATCCCATCAGCGTCGGCCGTTTAGAAGCTCGCCCCATTGCAACGCTCTCCATCGAGGCGCAAGAAATGCACGAAAGAAGCGAACGCATCAGAGCATAATCCACATGGTCTCAACATTTTAAGACACCAGCCTGTGCATTGCTTTATGCCTTTACTTTTGTTCAGCCAGAACAAACGACACTGCCGAAAGATAATTAAAGCCTCCTCTAATCTAGAGGAGGCTTTGAAATATATTTAATTGTATAACGCTGATTAGGCGGCGTTTGGCTCTGATTGGCTTTGGATGTAGTTTTCAATACCCATAAGGCGAATCTGGTCTTGCTGAGTTTCTAGATAATCCAAATGCTCTTCTTCGCTTGTCAAAATCTTAGCGAATAGATCGCGAGTAACGTAGTCCTTGGCTTCTTCGCAGTGCGCGACGGCATCGCGGAGCAGAGGAATGGCGATATGCTCAATTTTGAGGTCGCACTCTATAATTTCGGCAACATCTTCACCAATGAAGAGCTTGCCCAGATCTTGGAGATTGGGGAGGCCGTTGAGAAAGAGAATACGCTCAATGATCCAATCTGCGTGGGTCATTTCTTCGATTGATTCTTCATATTCTTTCTGCGCAAGCTTGGACACGCCCCAATCCTTCAGCATACGTGAGTGCAAGAAATACTGGTTGATTGCCGTCAGCTCGTTCTTAAGCGCCTTATTTAGAAATTCGATTGTTTTAGGGTTGTCTCGCATCATTAGTCCTCATTTTCGCCTGAGAGGGTGATAACATATGTTTTGATAATTAGAGAGAAAAATCATCGCTTTGGGCGATTTGTCGCTTACTCCGCTGCTTGTAGCATGGAAGCATCGTGCAATTCACCAAGACGTTCCTTGATGGAATTTGCGCAGGCGCCGCAATTGAATTTCTTGCCGTGATGGGCAAGCACGCATTTTGCTGACCGTGCTCCGCAAGCTACGGCGGAATCGACTTTTTTCGTGTTTATTTGGTTGCAGACACAATAAATCATGGATTTAAAATAGCGCAGTTGCGAATGATTGTCAATAACTTTGCGAATAATTCGCATGAGCGTTCGAGCATTTGTGAGAGGCAATTTCGCTTAGAAACGCGGCAATTATGTACGGCAAAAAGAAAGCGGCCTGCTCAGGCCGCTTTCTGCAATGGGTTCTGAGCAGGGATTAGGATTTACTTGCCACCCAGGCATCGACGCGTTCTTCGAGAATATTGAGCGGCACAGGTCCTGAGGCGAGGACGACATCATGATATTCAGCGAGATCAAATTTATCGCCAAGCTTTGATTTCGCCTCCTCGCGCAAGTCGATGATCTTAATCATACCAATTTTATAGGCTGTGGCCTGACCTGGCATTACAATATAACGTTCAATGGCTTTAATCGCGTCTCCTTTGGGATTGGGCGTGTTTTCGACCAGATAGTCAATTGCTTTCTCGCGTGTCCATTTTTTATCATGCAGACCTGTATCAACGACGAGGCGCGCGGCTCGCCAAATTTCCATCGCTAGACGGCCAAAATCTGAATAGGGGTCTTTGTAAAATCCCATCTCTTTGGGCAAAAACTCAGAATAAAGCCCCCATCCTTCGGTATAAGCCGTCATTGAGCCATATTTGCGAAATTTTGGAATACCTTCCAGCTCTTGTGAGATGGAAAGCTGCATGTGGTGGCCTGGAATACCTTCATGGTATGCAAGCGCTTCCATCTGATAGATAGGCATGTCGGTCATATTGTATAGGTTTGCGTAGTAAATCCCTGGACGAGAGCCGTCCGGCGCTGGGCGGCTATAAAATGCTTTGCCTGCGGCTTGCTCGCGGAACGCCTCAACAGCTCTGACTTCAAGCTTGGCTTTTGGGAATGTGTTGAAGACGGTGGGCAGGGCGTCTCTCATTTGATCAATCCAGGCCGTGGCTTCTTTAAGGTAGCGCGCCTTGCCGTCCTCTGTATTAGAATAGACAAATTGCTCGTCCGTACGAATAAATTCAAAGAAGTCTTGAAGACTGCCCTCAAAACCAACAGTCTTCATAATGCCGCGCATTTCGTCGTGGATACGGTCCATTTCGCGCAGGCCAAGATCATGAATTTCATCGGCCGTCATGTCTGTCGACGTGATAGTCTTGAGGCGGTGGGCGTAAAAGGCATCTGCATCGGGTAACTTCCAAACGCCGTCGTCCGTCGTCGCTTTGCTTTCCTGAACCCGTAGGGCCGCAATCATATCGCGGTAGGCAGGGCCAACCGAAGTAAGTAAGGCCGTCGTTGCCCCCGTGTAAAGTTTCTCGCGAACCGCGTCATCAAGATCGAGTTTCTCAACTTTCGTTTTGAAGTCATTTAGAAGTAAATTCATCTCGTTTGAATTTTCTTCGAAGGGCAATCCCTTTAGGACATTACTCGCGTTTTCGATAACGATTGCGTAGACAAACTTTGGCGGCATAATTCCGGCATCCGCCGCGGCGTTGCTGCGCTGCACGATTGTCGCCAGATAGGTTTTAATGCCGTCAAGCCGCTTGATGTAATTCTCCGCATCCTCGGCATTGTCAATTTTGTGGCGGTTAAGCATAAATGTTGGGATGCCGCTTTGGACTCCAAACATCTGATTAAACGGATAGCGGTGCTGATAAAATCTGTCGCCCGCAATATCTTGTTCTGCACTGCGCTCAAACAGGCGATATGAGAGCTGGCTATTATCATCGAGTTTATCAAAGTCAAATTTTTGACGAAGTTCAGCAAGATTTTGGCGCGTATAATCTAGTTCTTCTAATTCGGCGGCGCGGGATGGGTCGTCCCACTCATCCATGCGCTCTTTAATACCGAGAGCGGCAAGTGATGAAGGCGAGCGCTTTACGGCTTCCATGAATTTTTTCTCAAACCAAGCATCGAGCTCGGCATTGATATCTGCGCTCGGGGCTTCTGTGAGGGCCTCTTTCACCTGGCCTGTCACGTCGGTTTTTGTGCCGCTATTACAGCCGCCAATCAAAAAAGCTAACGTGATCGCGCTTCCAATAATAATGTTTTTTTTCATGTTTTTATCCTTATATGTTCGTTTATGCTATTTGGTTATGTCTTTGTTTGAACCCATTCCATGACAAGATCGTCTAACACCTCTAACGGGACAGAGCCATTGGCCAAAATGACATCATGAAATTCACGAATATCAAATTTTTCACCCAATGTAGCCTCTGCAGTTTTGCGCAATTCCATGATTTTAAGCATACCAATTTTGTAAGCCGTGGCCTGTCCAGGCCAGACGATATAGCGGTCAATTTCTGCGCGCACGTCACCTTCGGGATTAGGAATGTTCTCTAGAAAGTATTTGACGGCTTCCTCACGTGTCCATTTTTTTGCGTGTATTCCCGTATCAACAACAAGACGCGCTGCCCGAAAAATTTCCATGCTTAGGCGCCCAAAATCAGAGTAGGGATCTGTGTAAAGCCCAAGCTCTTTTGGAATAGACTCCGCGTATAAGGCCCAACCTTCAATATAGGCCGTATGGCCGCCAAGGGTCCTAAATTTTGGTAGGTTCTGCAATTCCATACCAATGGCGATTTGCATGTGGTGACCCGGTATGCCCTCGTGATAGGCAAGCGCTTGCGCAAGATATTTAGGCTGCTCAGCAACATCTTTGAGATTGATATAATACGTTCCGGGACGCGAACCATCCAGTGCGGGCTGATCGTAAAAAGCGCCAAAGGCTGTATCTTCGCGGAACGCCTCAACCCGTTTTACAACCATATCTGCTTTGGGTTTCGTGATAAAAAGACTATCAAGTCTGCCTTTCATATCCGCTATTATAGCGCTCGCTTTGGTGATGTACGCCTCGCGCCCTGCGTCCGTATTGGGAAAAACAAATTGAGGATCGGTGCGTAAGAAATCATAAAAATCTCTTAGCGTGCCATCAAACTCAACCTGCCGCATAATTTCGCGCATTTCATCTTGAATACGCGCTACTTCGGTCAGGCCTATTTCGTGGATTTCATCTGCGGTTAAATCGGTTGTCGTGTAATGCTTAAGTCTTGCTTGATAATAGGCCTCTCCATTGGGCAGTTTCCAAACGCCGTCGTCCTCAGATGCGACAGCAGCATGGCGTTCAAACATCTCAATCAGCGCGTTATAGGCAGGTCCAACTGAATTTGTAAGCGCCGCTTCTGCGCGTTTGAGCAATTGCTGCTTGTCAACGGGGCCGATGTCTGTCTCGCTTAATTTAAATTTAAAATCGGCCAGTAGCGGGCTATCCTCACCGCTCTCAAATGGCGCGCCTGATATTACATTTCGGGAGGCAGGGATGAGATTGCCGTAAACAAATTTTGGTAAAATGACACCGTTGGCGAATTGCGTTTCAGACCGCTCAATATGTTGCCCGATGTAACGCTCTATGGCAACTAGGCGCTCCACATAAGCTTGTGCATCCTTAGTATCTGTGATGCTATGGAAATTAATCATAAAACTTGGCAGATCACTATGTGGCCCGCTCATATGCTGGAAGACATAATCATTTTCGCTAAAGGCGTGACTGGCAAGCTCGTCCATTGAAGAGAATTCAAATAAACGATATGACAGCTTTGATTGCTCGTCCAAACGGTCAAAATCAAAGCGTTTGCGCATATCTTTGAGCCATTGTTCCGTGAGGGCGGCGCTCTCGTCTAACGCGACTTGGGAAGCATCATCAAGTTTGTCTTGCGCTGACTTGCGACCAAGATAGGTTTGGCTCATCGGGGAGCGTGCTAGAGTGTCTTCAAAACGCGCTTCAAACCAGTCATTCAAGGCCTGCGACTCAGCCGTGATGATTTGCGCTTTGTTTTGTTCATTTTGTGCGGGGCTATTACAGGCTGACAAAAATACCATGCTCGCCGCCAGCGGTATTTTAAAGAAAGATGAAAAGCGCATTGGCGACCTCGGAGTTGAAAACTCTAACTTTCGCCAAGCTTAATCGGCGCGACTGAAAATAAAAGGGCTGATGCGCTTCATTTTCGTCACTTTTGGGGCATTAAAATGATATGAATGGGCGTAAGGATGGAGAAACCGCCCTAGTGTGCATGGATGAGTTCAATGATTCGCGATACAGATAAGGCCAAAGTTGCCGAAGCGCCGCCTCTCCGTCAAACGCAGCGTCTGGAAACAGCGCCAGGCGTTGTTGGGCGGGACAACATTGAGTCGCTTGCGAGCGCATTTCCCGACTCGCGCGCTGCGCCGCGCTCTAGCTGGTTTTCAACGTTAATCATGGTGTTGCTTGTCCTCCTAACCTTAGGGCTTACGGGCTTGACCGCGGTCCACGCACAGACAATGGGCTGGCCTGCACTTGTCCTTTTGAGCGGCATGACGGTTCTCGCTTTTATCGCTTGCCTCATTTCTCTTGCGGATCGCCGCACCCGCGCGCGCGCCGCCGCGCCAGAAAACATCTATGTGAGCGCGTTCTGGCGTGACCCCGTTCCTGCAGTCATTATACGCGGCGGCCTCGTTTTGCGAGCTAACGCAGCCTATATGGCACTGGCCAAAGAACTTGGCGTGTCGGGGGTTGGCGGTCTCGCGCCAACAGTCGACCGCATGTTCGCGGGGCAAGGCGAGGGAACAGCGCCCGCAATTTTCCGCTTGCACCACATGCCAGAGGAGACGCCCAGCGCAGAGGAGTATATCGAAACCATCGCGCGCGATGGCCGTCATCGCCGCTATCACTTGCAAGTTACCGCTCTGCCTAATGGCCAGCTCTGGCAAATCAGCGATATGGCGAAAACCGTAACAGGCGGCGAGCCCGTACTGACACATGCGCCCGTTGGGCTGTTTAGTGTAGACCGTGACGGCAGAGTCATTGCCATGAATGTTGTTTTAGAACGCTGGCTCGGTGTTGATAAATTACCAGCGCCGGCCTTAATGCGCGAGTTTATTGAAAACCCTGAAACGTTGCTGGAGTCGCCCCCGACGCCGGGACGCATCGTGCGCGCTGACACGCGGCTTATCACGCGCAAAGGACTTGTTTCCCCAACCGTCATGATTGGGACCTGGCGGGAGCTTGATACGGGCGAGATTGTCGCCAGCGTCGCGCTTTATGGCCACAGCTCGCTGGGGGCCCCAAGCAGTCCCGCTTTGACCCGCGAGTCGGCGGCACGGATGCAGGCGTCACGTCAGGGCGGCGCGGCTGCCGCTAACCCCGATAGCGTGTTTTCTGCGCCATTTGGAATTTTAAATCTTAAGGGCAACACATTGGGCGAGGCGAAAATTATTTCGTCAAATCCAGCTTTTGAACGCATGGCCGAGGGGCGTATCTGGACCGGCAGTAATTTTTCCGCCGTCTTAACGGACAGTGCCGAAAGCCGTGAGTTTCTCGCTTTGGAGCCTATGGCGTGTAGCCCGCAGAATGCCTTTGAGGCTGTCTTGTCAGGTGACGGCGCGTTGCCTGTTAGTATTTATGTTGTATCCGAG
Organism: uncultured Caulobacterales bacterium; assembly: GCA_937923115.1. Classification (GTDB taxonomy): domain Bacteria; phylum Pseudomonadota; class Alphaproteobacteria; order Caulobacterales; family Maricaulaceae; genus Fretibacter. Next base: position 11,341 of record CAKZTE010000036.1, read on the forward strand.
CCAACAGATCCGACAAATTGCTGGGTTTATTTGGTCGACATTAGCGCCCGTAAGCTGCTCGAAGATCAGCTTGTTCAAAGCCAGAAAATGCAGGCTATCGGTCAGCTTGCAGCAGGTGTAGCACATGACTTCAATAATCTGCTAACCGCTATCCGCCTCAATACGGATGAACTTCTGGGGCGTCACCCCGTGGGCGATCCGTCCTATCCAGAGCTGCAAAAAATTAATTCCACCGTGTCGCGCGCGGCGGGGCTCGTGAAGAAACTATTGGCGTTCTCGCGCCGGCAAACACGCCGAGCGGAACGCGTCGACGTTACCGAGACGCTTTCTGACATGGTTGTCACGCTGAAGCAAACAATTGGCGAACGGGTAAAGCTTAATGTTGTTCATGGGCGCGGTTTGCCGCCCATATTGGCCGATAAGAACCAAATCGATACGATATTGATGAATCTATGCGTGAATGCCCGCGACGCTATGGCGGATCAAGGCGGTGGCACGATTACTATTCGTAGCTCGGATTGCGATATAGCTGCGTTGGAGTCCTATGACCCTATCGATGCCATTCGCAAAGCCAAGGCAGACAGGTTCGTGCGCATAGAAGTGTCCGATACAGGCACGGGTATGCCCGATGATGTCAAAGCCAAAATTTTTGAACCCTTCTTTACCACAAAGGAGGTTGGCAAAGGTACAGGCCTGGGGTTGGCTACAGTATATGGTATTGTCGAACAATCTGGCGGTGCCATGAGCGTGGACAGCACTATTGGCGTCGGCACGACTTTCAGGCTTTATTTCCCTGTCGCAGATGAGAACTTCGTTGCCGATGAAAACGTCGCACCCAAGGCAAAAGCCGCCGTGCGCCCACCCTCTAATCTTGCAGGGCAGGGCACAATCCTCTTCGTTGAGGATGAAGATTCTGTGCGCGTTATCGCCGCCAAGACGCTGCGAAAACGCGGCTATAAAGTTATAGAGGCTTGCGATGGTGAGGAGGCTTTTGAAATCTTGGAGGACGGCGCAGAGAAATTTGATCTTATGATTTCAGACGTAGTTATGCCCGGTATGGACGGGCCTGCGCTGCTTAAGAAGGGTCGCGCTCTCTTGGGTGAGGCACGCATCGTCTTTATATCTGGTTATGCGAAGGAAGAGTTTTCTGATCTCCTTTCCGAAGAACCCGATGTTACCTTCCTACCAAAGCCTTTCACGCTCGCGCAACTTGCGGAAAAGGTCAAAGCGGAGATCGGCGAGAGCAATGATGAGTATCTGTGATGTGTTTATTTTCTAAAAAAACGCAATCATTTCAGAACGTTAAAAACATAATGTTCCAACTTTGTTCTTTTTTGTTGCGAAATAAGAACAAAAGTGGCACAAATGATTCACGGCAGTCCAACTGCAGCCGTGATTTCAAAACGATACCCGAAGGGCTCCGGGTGTCTTTACTGGAGTTCCATTATGGCCAGAAATTCAACACCATTAACTGTCGTGGGTAAAGTCGACGATAAAAACAAATCTGCCGCACTAGAAGCTGCGATGGGGCAAATCGACCGCGCCTTTGGTAAGGGCGCCGTTATGAAGCTAGGCGATAAGTCCGCTATGGATATCGAATCCGTATCAACAGGCTCGCTTGGTCTTGATATTGCGCTTGGTATAGGTGGTCTGCCCAAGGGTCGTATCATTGAAGTCTACGGACCAGAGTCTTCTGGCAAGACAACATTGGCGCTCCACTGCGTGGCTGAAATTCAAAAAGAAGGCGGCGTTGCGGCCTTTATTGATGCTGAGCATGCACTTGACCCAACCTATGCCGCTAAGCTTGGTGTTGATGTTAATGAATTACTGATTGCGCAGCCTGATACAGGTGAGCAGGGGCTTGAAATCGCAGACACGCTTGTCCGCTCTGGCGCGATTGATGTTCTTGTTATCGACTCTGTTGCTGCGCTAACGCCGCGCGCGGAACTTGAAGGGGATATGGGCGATAGCTTGCCAGGCCTCCAAGCCCGCCTCATGAGCCAAGCGCTGCGCAAGCTTACAGGCTCAATTTCTAAGTCTGGCTGTATGGTTATCTTTATCAATCAAATCCGTATGAAAATTGGCGTGATGTATGGCTCACCAGAAACAACAACAGGCGGTAATGCGCTAAAATTCTACAGCTCAGTTCGTCTTGATATTCGCCGTATTGGCGCGATTAAGCACCGCGATGAGGTTGTAGGAAATCAGACCCGCGTCAAGGTCGTGAAGAACAAAGTCGCGCCGCCATTCCGCCAAGTTGAATTTGATATCATGTATGGCGAAGGTATTTCCAAAACAGGTGAGCTTCTTGATCTCGGCGTCAAAGCAGGGATCGTGGATAAGTCGGGTAGTTGGTATAGCTACGGTGAGGAACGCATTGGTCAAGGCCGCGAAAACGTGCGCGTTTTCTTGCGGGAAAATCCTGAAATGGCTGCCGACATTGAACGTCGAATTCGCCAAGACCAAGGTTTGATTGAGGAAGAAATGCTCGTTGCACCTGAAGCGGATGCTGAAGGTACGGACCCGGAAGCTCTGCAAGCTTAGCGCTACTTCGGCGGATAATATAGGGCTGATGCCTCTAGCCGCTGACATCTGTATTTAAGAATTACCAATAGCGCCCCGTTTCTGGGCGCTATTTTTGTTCATTTGACTTCTATTCATCGCCAAATGTTCTATATGAAAGGCTGACCAATAGGATTATCCCATATGACCAGCCTCCGCGACATTAGACAGCAATTTTTGAGCTTTTTTGAAAGTAACGGCCATACGGCTCTTCCGTCTAGTCCGCTTGTGCCCGATAACGATCCGACTCTGCTTTTCACCAATGCGGGTATGGTGCAATTCAAAGACTATTTCACAGGCGGCACAACACCGAAACATCCGCGAGCTGCGACGTCTCAAAAATGCGTAAGGGCAGGCGGCAAGCACAATGATCTAGACAATGTCGGTTATACGGCACGCCATCACACATTTTTTGAGATGCTTGGCAATTTCTCATTTGGCGATTACTTCAAAGATCAAGCGATTGAACACGCTTGGAATTTAGTCACCAAAGACTTTGGTCTTGCGAAAGATAAGCTACTCGTGACGGTCTATCACACAGATGACGAAGCTTTTGAGCTTTGGAAAAAAATTGCAGGCCTGTCCGATGATCGCATTATCCGCATCCCGACGTCTGATAATTTTTGGGCCATGGGCGACACGGGCCCTTGCGGGCCTTGCTCCGAAATCTTCTATGACCACGGCGCGGACATTCCTGGCGGTCCTCCGGGTTCGCCAGATGAAGACGGCGACCGTTTCATTGAAATTTGGAATTTGGTCTTTATGCAATTTGAACGCTCCGCAGATGGGAAAGAACGGCCGCTACCAAAGCCATCCATCGATACCGGTATGGGCCTAGAGCGGACCGCCGCCATCTTACAAGGCAAGCATGACAATTATGATATAGATCTGTTTCAAAATCTTATTCGCGCATCAGAAGAACTAACAGGCAAAAAATCAATTGGGGACGCCAAATTTAGTCACCGCGTGATTGCTGATCACTTGCGGAGTTGCTCATTCCTGATGGCAGATGGCGTGTCGCCGTCAAATGAAGGCCGCGGTTATGTGCTGCGCCGCATTATGCGCCGCGCGATGCGCCATGCTCATATTCTTGGCGCGAAAGATCCGCTCATGCACCGTCTTGTGCCTGCTCTGATCACTGAAATGGGCGATACTTACGGCGAGCTTGGACGCGCGCAGGCTAGTATTGAGGCGACATTTGAGCAAGAGGAGGAACGCTTCCGCCGCACACTTGGGCGGGGTACGGCTTTGCTCGAAGAGGCGACATCGAGCCTGAAAGACGGCGACAAACTCGACGGCAAAACGGCGTTTACACTTTATGATACTTATGGCTTCCCGCTCGACTTGACGCAAGACGCGCTGCGCGCGCGCGGCATATCTGTGGACACAGACGGCTTTGACGCGGCCATGGCGCAGCAGAAAGAAAACTCCAAAGCGGCTGGCTTTAAATCGGGCGACGTAGGCACAGACGATATCTGGCTCGCCGCCCGCGAAGC
>CAKZTE010000037.1 GCA_937923115.1 uncultured Caulobacterales bacterium
GGAGAATGGATCGGCTGCGTTCCGCTGGCGGATTTTCCGAAAACGTGGGCGACCTAGGACGAAATTATGGCTGATGAAAAAACATATGACTTTGACGTCATCGTTGTGGGCTCTGGTATGTCTGGCGGCTGGGTCGCCAAAGAGATGGCAGAACGCGGCTTAAAGGTTTGTGTTATTGAGCGCGGGCGCGACATCGTCCCTGTCGAAGATTACACCGATATGGAAGACCCGTGGGAGCATGAACAGCTTAATAAGGCATCATGGAAAGACCGTGAGGATTACCCCATCCAAAGTGAGGTCTACGCCTTCCACAGTTACACAAAGCAATTTTGGGTCAAGGATACAGAGCATCCTTATATTGTGCCAGAGGGCCAAGATTATAAATGGCGGCGCGGCTACCACACTGGCGGGCGCTCTATTATGTGGGGACGGCAAACCTACCGCATGTCTGAAATTGATTTTGAGGCGAATAAGAAAGACGGCCACGGCGTCGACTGGCCTGTGCGTACCAAAGATATCGCACCGTGGTATGATCATGTCGAAACATTTGCGGGTATTTCTGGCTCCAAAGAGGGTCTAGAGATTCTGCCCGATAGCGTCTTTCAGCCGCCGCATGATCTGACCTGTGCTGAGAAAGATTTCAAAGTTAAAGTCGAAGAAACATTTCCGGGCCGCAAGGTTATTCCAGGCCGGGTGGCGAACCTGACAGAGCCGACTAAAGAGCAGCTAGAATTGGGACGCGGTAAATGCCAAGCGCGCGACCATTGCTTCCGCGGCTGTTCATTTGGGGCCTATTTTAGTTCTAATTCAGCAACCTTGCCTGCTGCGCGGCGCACAGGTAATCTTACGCTGATAAATGATACGGCAGTGCACGGACTTGATTATGACGCCAAGACCAACCGCGTCAGCGGTGTGCGTACAGTGAATACGAACACAAAAACTGCCAAGACAATGACGGCGCGTGTTGTCTTTCTCAATGCTGGGACCATTCCAACTTCCATGATTTTGCTTAATTCAAAATCTGAGAACTTTAAAAACGGGCTCGCGAATAGCTCAGGACAATTGGGCCGTAATTTGATGGATCATATGATTGGGGGCGGCGCATACGGCATCATGCCTGGTAATGAAGATAAACATCACTACGGCCGCCGTCCAAACGGGATATATATTCCGCGTTTCAGAAACCATACTGAAGAGGGGGAGGGCTTTGTTCGCGGCTTTGGTTATCAAGGGCGGGCTTACCGTGCGAGCTGGAAGCAGGGCATCGACCAGGCTGGAATTGGCGAGGATTATAAGGCCGCCAACCGCACGCCAGGACCTTGGGTCATGAGCATCACGGGCTTTGGCGAAATATTGCCTAATTTTGATAATCACGTCCGCTTGCACGCATCCAAAACGGATCAATGGGGATTCCCCATTCCTATTCTTGACGCAAAGCATGGCAAAAATGAAATCACTCTCATTCGCCAAGCAGCGCGTGATAGCCGAGCCATGCTTGAAGCGGCAGGCTGTACATTCATTGGCAGTGACGACCCTAAGACGGCCATGCCAACCCCGCCCGGTAACGGTATTCATGAAATGGGCACAGCGCGTATGGGCCGCGACCCGAAAACCTCGGTCCTTAACCAGTGGAACCAAAGCCATGACGTGCCCAACCTGTTCATCACGGATGGGTCATTCATGACTTCGGGTGGTTGCCAGAATCCGTCGCTGACCTATATGGCGTTTTCTGCGCGCGCGGCTGATCACGCGGCCAAATTGATGAAAGATGGCGTCATATAAGTGGCTAATTTTGACGCCATTGTTGTGGGGTCGGGAATTTCTGGCGGCTGGGCGGCTAAAGAACTCTGTGAGCGCGGTTTAAAGGTCTTGCTACTTGAACGCGGCAAGGACATCGACCCCGCTACGGATTACGCTGACATGGCTGACCCGTGGGAAAAAAAACACTTTGATGAAATAAGTCAGCAGCAATTAAAGCAAGATTTCTTCGTGCAAGGTAAGAACTACGCGATGAAAGAGAGCAATCGGCACTTCTGGATGACCGATAGCGCTCAGCCATATGAGGCGGTTGACGGAAAATATCGGTGGCGGCGCGGCAATCAAGTCGGCGGGAAGTCACTCATGTGGGCGCGGGCGAGCTATCGTTTTTCGCCTTATGATTTTGAAGTCAATAAGCAAGACGGCGAGGGGGTGGACTGGCCTGTGCGTTACGGAGATATTGCGCCGTGGTATGACAAGGTTGAAAAATTCGTGGGTATTGCAGGCAATCGCGACGGGCTTGCGCAGCTTCCTGATGGGGAGCACTTTCTGCCCGCTTTTGAACACACCTGCGTCGAGCTAGAGCTTAAAGACAAGCTCGCGAAAGACTTTCCTGAGCGCAAGATGATAATGGGACGTGTGGCCCATTTGACGCAGCCCACCGAGGCGCATCTCGCCCTCGGACGCGGAAAATGCCAAGCGCGCAATCATTGTCATTTGGGGTGCTCTTATGGCGCCTATTTTAGCACGAACGCCGCCACGCTCCCTGCGGCGCAGAAGACGGGGAATTTGACATTGATTGCCGATGCTATTGTCACGCGGCTCATTGCTGACGAGTATACGGGCCGCATTACAGAGGTGCAGGTGATGGACGCCAATACCAAAGCGCTGACATCATATACGAGTAAGATTGTTTTTCTAAACGCTTCGACAATTGGTACGACCCTTATTCTTTTAAATTCGGCCAATGAGAATGCGCCCAATGGACTGGCCAATAAGTCAGGTCAGCTTGGACGTAATCTTATGGATCATCTTGGCGGGTCTCGCGTCATGGCCAGCGTGGCGGGGCATGACGATCAATATTATTTCGGCCGCCGCCCCATTGGCGGGTATATTCCGCGCTATCGAAATTTTCCAAACCACGTTGAAGATTACAAACGCGGCTGGGGCTTTCAGGTTTATTCAGGACGCGGCGGAGCAGGGGGCTGGCACAAAGGTGTTGGTGCTGATTTTAAAGCCAAGAACCGCGCGCCGGGCGGCTGGACCATTATGTTAGACGCCTTTGGGGAATGTCTACCGCGCGAACGCAACACAGTCACGGCGCATAAAACCAAAACAGATAGCTGGGGGCAGCCTATCGCCGTGATTGATTTACAGCTTGGCGAAAATGATAAAAAACTTATCCGTGCGGCCCATGCGGACGCTATTGATATGCTAATGACAGCGGGCTTTGACAACATTGTTGAAAACCAAAAACCCGAAGACAATATGGACGGCATGAGTGGACGTATACACGAAATGGGTACGGCGCGTATGGGCCGCGACCCAAAAACATCTGTGCTTAACGGCTGGAACCAGAGCCATGATATTCCAAACTTATTCATCACGGACGGCTCTTTTATGACATCGTCAGCTGTGCAAAATCCGTCGCTTACCTATATGGCGTTTTCGGCCCGCGCGGCAAATCATGCGGCAGACTTACTAGCAGCGGGAAATTTGTGATGGCAAATTTTGATGCCATCGTTGTGGGCTCTGGAATGTCAGGCGGCTGGGCGGCGAAAGAGCTTTGCGAGCGCGGTCTCAAAACACTCGTCCTCGAGCGCGGCAGGGATATTGATCCAGCCAAGGATTACTCCGACATGCTTGATCCTTGGGATAAGAAGTTTCTTGATCGCGTACAGCCTGAAGAAGCGCAAAGAGATTACGCGCGCCAGAAAGACGTCTACGTCTTTTTCGAGTCGACCAAACATCTCTGGGTCAAAGATAGCGAGCACCCTTACGCAACGACTGCGGGCAAGGATTATGAATGGTACCGCGGCTACCAAGTGGGTGGGCGCTCGCTTCTTTGGGCACGCATGAGTTATCGCTTTTCCGATCATGATTTTGGCGCAAACAAAGCGGATGGCGTTGGCGTCGATTGGCCCATTCGCTATGCGGATTTGGAGCCGTGGTATGACAAGGTTGAACGCTTTGCAGGCGTCTCTGGGAACAATGATGGGCTTGGGCAATTACCCGATGGGACGTTCTTACCCGCGTTCGAGCTGGACTGCGCCGCGCAAGAATTACAAAAACGCATTTCGGCTAATTTTGATGATCGGCAGCTCATTACTGGCCGCGTTGCCAATCTGACTCGCACCACAGCGGAGCAAGAAGCTCTCGGGCGTGGGCCATGCCAGGCGCGCTATCACTGTTTTCGCGGCTGTTCTTATGGTGCTTATTTTAGCTCTAATTCGGCGACGCTACCCGCAGCTAAACGCACAGGAAACATGACCCTAAAGCCTGACTCGATTGTACATTCCGTGATTTACGACCCAAAAACGAAGAAAGCATCTGGCGTACGGGTCATTGATCGCCTGACCAAAAAGGCAACGGTTTATACGGCTAAGATTATTTTCATAAACGCCTCGGCCATCAATACGGCGCTAATCCTGCTGCAATCTGCAAATGAAGATATCCCAAAGGGACTCGCCAATAGCTCGGACCAAGTGGGGCGTAATCTCATGGATCATGTTGCGGGCGCGCGCGCTGATGCCGTGGTTGAGGGGCTTGACGATAAATATTATTTTGGCCGTTATCCTGGCCAAGGCTATATTCCGCGCTATAGGAATTATCCTGATTATGATCAGCCTTATAAACGCGGATATGCTTTTCAAGTCTATACGGGACGCGGTAGCTGGACCGGAAACCGCCCAGGCATTGGCAGCGCGTTTAAGGACGCTAACCGCACGCCGGGACCTTGGACGATATCACTTGATGCTTATGCCGAGGTTCTGCCTGACCCAAACAATCGTGTATTTTTGCATGAAAATAAAACTGATCAATGGGGCATACCGCTGCCTGTCATGGACGCGCAAATGGGCGAGAATGAGCGCGCGCTGCTCGAAGCAGCCTCCGTGGATGCTAAGGATATTCTCGAGCGATGTAATTTCAAAAACATAAATGTCCACCCTGTCGAGCCGACCAAGCCCGGCAACCGCATTCACGAAATGGGCACAGCCCGAATGGGGCGCGATCCGAAAACATCAGTGTTAAATAAATGGAACCAAGCGTGGGACGTTGATAATCTCTTTATTACGGACGGCGCGGCGATGACATCCTCCGCCATTCAAAATCCGTCTATTACCTATATGGCGCTTACGGCGCGCGCCGCACATCATGCCGCCGATCTTTTTGAAGCAGGAGAGCTATAATGCTATCATCACACCTATCACGCCGCGCAATTTTATCTGGTGCAGGCAGTGCTTTAGCGCTCACGGCTTGTGGGCAAGGAACGGCCTCTGGCCCCGCGAAGACGGGCGTGAAAGCCGCCGGCAAAATCAATAAGGTTGGTATTCAAACCTATACGCTACGCAAAGCTCTTGCGGAGGATTTTGAAGGCACATTCCAAATGATCAAAGATGTGGGATATGATTATGTGGAACTGAATGAGCGTAATTTTACCGAAAAAACACCCGCTGAACTAAAGGCCATGTTGACAGATATTGGTTTGCCATGTCCCGCTTCGCACATTGATTATAACCGTGTGGTCAACGAGACAGAGGCCATTATCGCTGTGGCGAAAACGCTGGACGCAAAATATATGGTCGTGCCTTATATGGCTGATGATCAACGCAGTTTAGAAGATTGGAAGCGCCACGCGGCGGCGCTTAATTTAGCAGGCGAAAAGTTTGCCGACGCGGGACTTCGTCTTGCTTATCACAACCATCAATTTGAATTTGATGACCTTGGGGGCGGGACGACAGCTATGGAAGTTCTCATGGACGGCACAACATCAAAAACGCTTGATTTTGAGCTTGATATTTTCTGGGCAAGCCTTGCGAGCATTGATATCGCCGCGCTAATGCGGCGCTATCCGAAGCGCTTTAAGCTCTGTCATGTGAAAGATTTAAAGGGTGACCCAGCCTCTGCAGCGACAATGACTTACGAAGAAGTCGGCAATCAATTGATGGTGAATGTTGGAGAGGGTGATACGGACTTTGAAGCGATATTTGCGCTGAACGATATTTCAGGAATGGAATATTTTATCACGGAACATGATCAGCCCAAAATGCCTTACCGGAGCGCAATTCAGACAAGTCTTGGGGCTGTCCGCGCCATGCGTTTCTAAACTATATAGTGCCAATTATTTTAATTCACGCTATAAGGGGCCATGGTTACACGTTATTCTAAAGTCGCAATTACGCTGCATTGGCTGATAGCCTTGCTTATTATTGGGCAATTTGCCGGCGGAAAAATCATGATGGCGATGGAGGGCAGCCCGCTTAAGTTTGAGCTTTTTCAGTTGCACAAATCCTTTGGTATCATAATTCTACTTCTATCTTTGCTGCGTCTTATGTGGCGGCTAACCCACAAAGCCCCGCCGCTGCCAGAAACCATGCCCAAACATGAAAAGCTTGCGGCAAAAATTTCTCATATTGGGTTTTACGGATTGATGATTGGCATTCCGCTTGCGGGTTGGGCGATGGTATCCGCTGCGCCAATTCGGATCACAACGAAGATTTTCAAAGTAGTGAAATGGCCTGACATGCCGTTTATTGCGCGCTCTGAAAATCTGGAGAAAACTTTTTCTCAAACCCACGAAATTATGTCCACGCTTATTATCGTTTTGTTGCTTATTCACATTGGCGCAGCGTTTAAACATCACTTCAAAGACAAAGATGATGTGATGACGCGTATGGTACCGCGCTTAAAGCCCAAAGCTTAAACCAGCCGCGCTTAAACAGGTGGCTTATGAAACCCGGCACGTCCATCAGGCGTAATATGTCAAAAGGAGATTGCAATGATTAGATCCATGTTACTTACGGCCGCCTTGCTGACGACCCCTGTCCTCACAGGCTGCTCAAGCGGCGCTGATAATATAGCAAGCGCCGAAACGCTCGCCGCGGTATCGTCAAATTTACCACAGCTGTCTGGCGAGCATGTTTGGGTGGTGGACCGCAGTCAGTCGATATTACAATTTCGGGCGGAGCATAATGGCGACAAATTTACGGGCGATTTGGGTATGTTTGACGCGGCCGTGAAACTTGATTTGGAAAATCCAGAAGGCGGAGAAATACACGCTGTCATAGACCTTTCGACCATAGATGCAAAAGATGACGACCGTAACGCGAACCTGCCGAGCAAAGCTTGGTTCGATGTAAAGTCATTCCCGCTCGCGACCTACAGTGCGCGCGAGATTACGGGCAGCCGAGATTCGGGCTACACCGCAAAGGGTCTGTTGTCCATTAAAGGGGTTGAGCGTCCCGTCACGCTCACGTTTTCCGTGGAGGCCGAAGGCGACAAAGCCGTCGCTTCTGGCACGGCACGGTTTTCTCGGGCTGATTTTAATGTTGGCACAGGCTCCGATTTTGAAACTGAGGAATGGGTTAAGTTTCCGATTGAAGTCCTCGTCAACATTACGGCCACACGCTAAGCCAGTATTCATACTGCCTTCTTACCATCGGATTTTTTATGTCTCATACACTCTTCACGCCGTTTTCTTGCCGCGGGCTTACGATGCCTAACAAAATCTGCATGGCCCCCATGACGCGCAGCTTCTCTCCAGATGGCGTGCCCGGAGAAAATGTCGCCGCCTATTATGAACGCCGCGCCGCCAATCATGTAGGACTAATTATTACTGAAGGCACCGTCATTGACCGCGAAGGCGCGGCTAACGACCCAAACTATCCAAAATTTTACGGCGATAAACCACTTGCGGGATGGCAGTCTGTGGTTGACCGTGCCCATGCGGCGGGCGGCAAAATTGCACCTCAACTCTGGCATGTAGGCATGGTTCGCAAACCTGGCACGGGTCATAACCCAGACGCCAAAAGCGATAGCCCCTCAGGCGTAACCCATACGGGCAAAGCAGTCATGACCGCGCCAACCGATAAAGAGGTGGACGAAATGGTCATGAGCTATGCGCGCTCTGCAGGTCACGCCAGAGACCTTGGCTTTGACGCTATCGAAATCCACGGCGCTCATGGTTATCTCATCGACCAGTTTTTCTGGGATATGATGAACAAGCGTGACGACCGTTTTGGCGGTAGCCTTGTCGAGCGCGCGAAATTTGCGGGTGATATCATCCGAGAATGCCGCAAAGCTGTAGGTGAAGATATGCCCATTATTTTGCGCATTTCGCAGTGGAAACAACAAGACTACACCGCGCGCCTTGCTAATACGCCAGATAAGCTCGCCGCGTTTCTTGATGTGTTTAAGCAAGCGGGTGTTGACATTCTTCATTGCTCGCAGCGCCGTTACTGGCAGCCTGAATTTGAGGGTTCTGATTTAAACTTTGCGGGTTGGGCGAAGAAGCTGACCGGTCTGCCGACCATTACTGTGGGGTCTGTTGGGCTAAATGGTGATTTCTTCGGCGCTTTTGCAGGTCAAGGATCGCCCGCTGCTTCGCTCGATGAGCTTAACCGCCGTCTCGATCGCGGTGATTTTGATTTAGTGGCCGTTGGCCGCGCGCTTTTACAAGACCCTGAATGGGTGACCAAAATTAAAGAAGGCCGCACGGACGATCTTCGTGACTATGACGGCGAGGCGCTAAAGACGCTATACTAGCCATCACCGGGGGGCGAAGCTCGTAATGATTACTTTACGCGCTATCGGCCGGTTTGCAAGCAGAAAGACCAACAACGGGGGTGACGCGCTCCCATCCTTGCGCGTCTGGGCGCGATAGCGTTCCGGCCTGATAGCGCGTGCCGTTTTCAATGGTTTGCGGGCTTCGCAAATCAAGCTTGATCGCGCCGCCAGTTTGCGTAGCAAATATCTGTTGCGGATATTGTCCTTGGCTAGGCGCGCCGCTTTGAGATTTCACGCCAAGAACAATTTCTCCAGACGGAGATAGCCAACTTGCGCGCGCCTTTTGCGATTGCCCGAAAAGAATAAATTGCTTGTTACTGTCTGCGGTCCAAACGAACAGCCCGCATTCATTTGGGGCTAAGACCCGCCCGCTGAGGCCTTTGAGGCGCTCAGTGGATTGCGGCGATACCGAATTTTGCGCGCCAGGCATGCTGGCGCAAGCGCTCACGCTAATGACAGCGGCGAGTATGTAGACACGCTTCATCACATCCAACGCCCCGCTTCGTTCATCGTATAACGCTCGCCTTGGGCTTCAAACCCGTAGAGCGGCAGAACTAGACCCGCCTCAGGCGTGTTGGTGTTTATAACCGCGCGAATTTGATAACGGCCATCGGGCATTATCCTCAATACAGCCTCTACGGATTGCCCAGGAATATTGCCAGATAATGTGGTGGTTAATGTGCCGTTCTCGCAAGTGACAGGACCTGATAACGGGGGGCCAGTCCAGCGCCATAGGCGTGTATTGCTGGCCAGTATATCCGTCGACACCTGTCCCGAAACCTGCGCGCAATCGCCAGAGAATTCAATATTACTGGCCGAGAGATTAAACTGCCCCATCAGATTTGAGAGCCGGCCGTCAATGCGCCCTAAAAATATGGCGTCCCCTTTTAGGTTAAGGGTTTTGATGTGATCTTGTTCCGCCGCCCCTTCAATAAACAGGCCGTTACCGCTTCCGCTGAAGGTGACAAGCGGCGCGCTGCTGATAAGGCCCGTTGGTGACGTCTTAAACGTGATGGGGGGCATGGCGTTTATATTTGGGACATAGCCTTTCCATATTGTTCCGCCCAGAGTGACGGGTAGGTCAGGTGCCGCAATTTTGCCCGCCCAGCTCGCAGGAAATTGGCTGATGCATGCGGCAAAAGCCGTCAATGCAAAGAGCGCCATATAGCGTTTTTTAGACGCCATTATTGCGGCTCAAATGTAAACTGCGCCGCAACAGTGCCGTCATCTTTTCGCGTGATTTGAGCTTTGACCGTCGAAGCGCTGTAGCGCCGTTCAAGCTCCGAGAGGAAGTTATACACGCTCAGAGCGGGGCTATCGTCGAGCCAGACTTGGAGGCTGTTATTGGCCGATGGCTGCATGCGCGAAATGCTGACATTGGCGGCGCGCGCCGTATCAATCACAGCACTGCGGCTAAAGGCGGTCTTTTGCGTGCCGCCTTGCAATGTCATCTTAGGCAAACCTGCACTAACAATCATATGATCGCGTTTTGCCGCCGCAAGCTCACGCTCTGCATTTTGCGCGCCCGATAGAATGGGGCTAATAATAAATTGCCAGAGAATAAAAAGCGCGATTAACACCGCGGCAAGACCGACTAAAAACTGCTCTCTAGGGGCGAGGCGTTTGAACCATGTCATGACGGCCCCCCAATTTCAAAAGTGGCGTCGCCGATTAAAATTCCGTTTTGTTCTCTCACGCCGCCTGCGCGAAAAACGCCTCCACTTCGGCGTGCCGCCGCTTCTAGCTCTCCCGCGCTTTCAAAACTCGGATAGATAAGTCGCAGGTTTAATTGCGATTTGTTCTTGTCAAAATTCATTGTCTGAACAGCTATATTATCTGTCTGGTTCAGCGCGGCGTTCAGGGACGCCAGAAGCGGTATGAAATTAGATCCTGCAACGGGGCCGTTTTTGACCGCGCGCGTCACCGCGAGCGCAGGATTAGCCGGCGCAGCTTGTCCCGTGGCCTGCGCGTAAAGCGAGGCTGTTTGGGTTTTCAAGTCATCCGCTTGCGCTCTAACAGCGCTCGTTTGGGCCCATTTTAGAGATAGCCAACTGACGCTCGCAATCGCGAGCAACGCGGCAATTTTTGACAGAGCGGCAAAGGGTAGATTTAATCCACTGCGGCGAGAAAAGGCGCCTTGGCGCAAGGAAAGCGCGGCCGAGTTGAATGATAATGCGTCCCACGTGGCAGGGACAACGCTAGCCAGATCATCCTCTGCCCAGTTTGGATCGATTGTGTAACCTTCTGCGCCGGTAAAAATGATGCGATCTTCAAAGACAAGGGGCTGTTCTTGCGGCGCAATCCAGTCAAAGTCTGCATAGATATCGGCAATTTGTAGCGATTGCGCTTCAAGGCCGGCAATTGTCTTGCGCAAAGCGGCGGCGTCAATTACAGCTAGCCGACTATCTGCTCCGCTGCCAATGACAATATGCTGTTCGTCAAGCGCGGCTCCCGTTCGGTCTTCAATCGTAAAGCGCGCCGCGGCTTGCTTCTCTCGTTCTCGCATTTTCGGTAGCGCATGGACATAAATCCGAACCATTTGCCCCGGCAGAACAATGTCAATTAATTGCCCTATATGCACGTCTGGAGAGAAAGGCGCGACTGCCCCGTTGATGTCCTTGAATAAGGCGGCTCCATCGGGCGCTGACGGCAAGATTAATGTTGGGCGCTGGCTCATGTCTTCGTCTTTAGCACGTCGGGACGGCGCTCGTCTGTCCCTAATCTTTTAAATATTCGGGTAAGCTGCCCGTCTTGTATTTCAAATTCAATGACGGCATGGCGCGTGACTTGGCGGTAGCTTACGCTCGCCTCGACCCAAAGATAGGCGGGCGCGAAGACCATTGGGGCGCTTTGTTCAGATGACAAGGGATTCTCCAAAACGGCTGGCGAGGCCATCAGGCCCGCCAATGTTTGGTAGCCTTCGGGGGGGCGCTGCACGATAATTTGCTGCGCGGTTGAAAGATGATCACTCCCGCCCAGAATTGCTGCCAACACAGGTGCCTGTGTTATATCAATTGCGTCGATATTTACCTTTGTCTCGGAAGTTTCGCGGGCGCAAACAAAGGGTCGCAGCGCTGTAAATTTTTCTTCGGTCATTGTGGAAAGCGCGCGAAGCTCGCCGACCGATGAAAACGGGGCGTTTGCCGCGCGGTAAGCGGGTGACTGGCCCAGATAAACATAATCCTCCGCGCCCCCTGGCAAGGCTTGTGTGTCGGCGTCTACCCAATCGGCAGCCACGGAAGTGAAGTTTGCGGCAGAGAGACTGTCCCAGCCTGCCGTCTCAAGGACTTGGCGAAACAGTTTGCGTCCGCTGTTCTCTGACAATCCGCCCAATGATATGCAGTCGCTACCGTCCTCTACGCGCAATGTGATGGCCCCGCCCTCTATGGGCAAAATAATGGGTTCGGCCACGGCCAGTCCTGCATTCAGCGCGGCGGGCTCTGTCGTTTGCAGAAGCGATTGCAGATAGGTTTGCGCATAATCCTCTGCGCCCTGCATGTACCAATCGGCTTGGGCGTAGGCCTCAACATTGGCGGTCCGCTTTAGGGCAAAGCGTACATCATCCATGATGCTTACCGCGACCATAGCCATGACGCTCATGACAAGCAATGTGGTCAAAAGGACCGCGCCTGTTTCGCCTTCGCGTCTCACAAGCCAAGCTCAAAATATTGGGTAAGTATATCGCCGTTTTCGAAAGTTAGGAGTAATCTTAACGCGCTCTTTGCCTTATTGATACGGTCCGTTTCCGCTTTCGTAATTTGAAGCGCGTAGCCCTCTATGTAGCTTTCAACCGATAAAGCGGGATTATATGTTACCAATTGCATTTTTGCGTCAGCAACTTTTTCGACTAATATGCGGTCAACATAGCCTGACTGCGGGGCAGGGTTAATCTGTGCGTAGGTGCGCCGAATGAGTTGGTCGCCATTAAAAATATAAGCGGCGCGCTGCAAATCTCCGCGCGGTTCTCCTATTGGATTGCTGCGGCCCGTGCGCGTGAAATCAAGCAATATCTCGCCGCCACTTTGTAGCACATAAGGCTCCACATTCCCGTAAGGTTCGCGGCGCTCACGCAGGGTCAAGCTGGCCATATCCGAACGCATGAGCGCGCGCATATTCTCAAGATTTGAAACCTCGCCGAGGCGCTCCTCCATTTGTGCTTGCCCGCGTAATGATGAGGTCAGCGCGCTCGTCGCGCCAACACTAATTAAGGAGAAGATAAATAGCGCAATGAGTACTTCAACAAGGGTAAACCCGCGCTCATTTTTTGATGTTCGATATATCATTGGGCGCCTCGAAAAGATTTTCGCGAGACAATAACCTGTTCCAAGCCGTCTTTGCGAACGCTAACGTCAACAGTGTAAAAGTTAGGATCTTGTGTTTTCGCCGTTGTCACAGTGTAGAGAAAGTCTCGTCCCATTTGCGTCTCTGCGCCTTTCTCTGAGCCCAGTTTTACGGGCCGCATCCGCGACTTGACTAAGGCGTTATCGGCAACAATTCCAGCAAGAGATTTTTCGGAAATTACGCTTACGGCTTGCGCGCTCTGTGTGCCCGCATGTGTGAGGCCAATAATAGCAAAGCTGAACACGAGTAGCGCGGCAAGCACTTCAACAAGGGTAAAGCCGTGATCGTTTCTATTGCGCGCTGTCATGATCCGCTGCCCAAGGTCACGCGCCCGTCACCTTTGGACGCGAGGACATAGCGTCCATTAAAATCGGACAGGGTGAGGGTGAAAACGGATGAGGTTCCCGTCGGTTCAAAAATCACCAACGGAACGGCGGTGTCGGTTAACTTAATATCCTCACCGTCTTTGGAAAGACTTAGCGTCAGACTTTCAGGCCACTTCTGTGAAGAGGCTTCGGTCCAATCTGTCCCGTTATAGCCGAAAAAGCTATAGCGTGTTTTTGAAAGGCCAAAGGCCGCTGGCGCGCCAGACATAAGGCTTTCTTGCGCCGTGTGATTAAGTTGCTTTACTAGGGCGTCTGATACAGCGCGGCTCGCAGGCGGGTTTTTAGGAAAGGTCATCACCACAGCGCTGCTCATCAGCCCAATGATGACAAGCACCATCATCAGCTCAACAAGTGTAAAGCCGCGCTCCCCCTGGGAAGGGATTTGGGTGATATGGCGTTGCTTTGTCAGGGGTTTATGGGTCCCAGCTGACGATGTCTGCTGCTAAGCCTTCGCCGCCTTCTTCGCCGTCTTGGCCGTAGGAATAAATATCTATCACGCCGTGCTCGCCGGGATAGCGGTAGATGTAATCACGGCCCCAGGGGTCTTGAGGGAGAAATTTCACATAGCCGCCTGTACGGTAACGCTCGCTATTGGGCGTGCCAGCGGGTAGGGCGCGAAGGGCCTTCAGTCCCGCATCCTCTTCTGGATAATCGAGCATATCAAGGCGGTACATTTCCATAGCTTGCTCTAAGAGGCGTATGTCGCCTTTGGCTTTTTGCACCATGGCTTTGTCTTGGCTAGGCAGTACGTTGATCACCACAAATGTTGCCAATAGTCCAATAATGACCATCACCACCATTACTTCGACGAGGGTGAAGCCGTCCTCATTGTTTTTGCGTGTCTTAGGCATAGAGATCTCCATTAAAAGGCAAGTGTATTCAGGCGCAAAATTGGAATGAAAATTGCGCCAATGATAAGAAGGACTATCAGGCTTAGAAATATAATAATTAGCGGTTCTAGCAAGCTGAGAAAAACCGACGTGACGCTTTCAAACTCGCCCTCAAGATAATCGGCGGATTTAGAAAACATCGCGCCGACATTGCCGCTGGCTTCACCGCCAGCTACCATTTGGGTAACAAGCGGTGGGAAGACATCTGTCTTTTTTAGCGCGGCGCTGATCGCCATACCTTCGCGCACGCGCGTGGCGGCATCGTTGACGGCATTGCGCATAACAGTGTTCTTTAGCGTATGGCGCGCTGTTTCCATCGCCGTGAGGGACGGTGTCCCAGCTTCCATTAAGCCTGCAATGGTGCGGGCAAACCGCGCCGCATTAAGATTTCGGGTTAATTTTCCAATAAAGGGCAGGCGCAGTTTAATGCCGTGCCAGCGCGTTTTTATCTGCGGATTGCGCAGCGCTTGGGAAATCGCAATCAAGGCAATCGCGAAACCTATCGCGGCGACAAGGCCGTAATCTTGAAGCCATTGCGACACCGCCATGACCGCGCGCGTAAGCAGTGGGAGTTCCTGCCCAAAGGTGTCAAATTGCGCCACAACTTTTGGCACAACAAGCACCATCAAAATCACGACAACCGCCAGCGCGACCACGGACAATACCATTGGGTAGACTGTGGCCGCCAGTATCTTGCGCCGGACCTTTTGCGCGGCTTCTAGGTCACTTGCGAGGCGCTCCATTACGGGCGCGAGGCGGCCAGAAGTTTCGCCAGACGCCACCATTGCGGTAAACAGCTTATCAAATGTTTTAGGGTGATAGGCCATGGCTTCGGACAGACGCGCCCCCTCCAGAACACGCGCGCGCGTGTCGAGCAGAACCTGCCTCATGGGCGATTTTTCAAATTGCAGCGCGACAACTTTGAGCGCTTCTTCAATAGGTGTGGCGGCGTCAATTAATATGGCGAGTTGGCGCGAGGCCTGCGTTAAATCTTTATGCGATATGCTGCGCTCATAGGTTAGCCGCGACGCGCGTTTTTGTTTGGCGGCTTTAAGCTCTGTTAACGTCAGCGCGCGGCCACGTAATTGGTCACGGGCATCGCGGGCTGATTGCGCCGAAATCGATCCCGTGAGCCGTTTGCCAAGTTTATCTATGGCTGTGTAGTCAAATGTCTCCATGGCTAGAGATCAATGTCCGAATTCGCCCGGCAAACACGCAGCACGTCTTCGGCGCTGCTTTTGCCTTCGGCGACTATGGCGGCTCCGCTTTGCAATAAAGTTTGGCGCGACCGAAAGGCATGAGCAGACATATCGGCTTCGGACGCATTGCTGTGGATCATGGCGCGCATGACGTCATCCATCTCAACTATTTCATAAAGTCCGACGCGCCCGCGGTAACCGATGCCGTTACAGTTTTCACACCCTGCGGCGCGGTAAAACGGCGCGCTTGGCTTGCGGCTAATGCCAAGGTCGGAAAGCTCTCGGGGGGTAGGCGTATAAGCCTCCTTGCAATTAGGACAAAGACGGCGCACCAGGCGCTGGGCGACAATCGACGTTACGGTGGACGCCAAAAGGAAGGGTTCCACGCCCATGTCCCGTAAGCGGGTGACCGCGCCCACCGCTGAATTTGTGTGAACGGTGGAAAGTACCAAATGCCCGGTTAGTGCAGCTTGTACCGCTATCTCTGCGGTTTCGGGGTCGCGGATTTCGCCGACCATCACAACATCAGGGTCTTGGCGTAATATCGCGCGCAGGCCCGCAGCAAAGCTCATCCCGACTTGTGTGTTGACTTGTGTTTGCCCAATTCCGTCTAGCGCATATTCCACAGGGTCCTCAATGGAGAGGATATTGCGAGAGCCGTCGTTCAGTCCGCTTATGGCGGCGTAAAGCGTTGTTGTCTTGCCCGAACCCGTAGGTCCTGTGACAAGGATAATCCCGTTCGGGCGATTAATCGCGCTTTCAAAGGCAGCAAGTTCGCCAGTGTCCATGCCTAGATCAGACAGGTTTAAAAGACTTGTTGTCTTCTCGAGTATTCGCATCACGACACGTTCGCCATATTGGGAGGGCAAGGTGGAAACGCGAACGTCCACTGCGCGTTCCCCTAAATTAAGCGAGAAGCGGCCGTCTTGGGGCGTACGCTTTTTGGCAATATCCAGCTGCGCCATTACTTTCACGCGCGAGACTAAGGTTGAGGATAGCCGCGCTGAGAGCGAGAGCATATCGCGCAGCGCGCCGTCTATCCGAAAGCGCACCGCAAGGCGATTTTCAAAAGGTTCAATATGAATATCTGAGGCGCGCGTTTTAATGGCTTCTTGTAAGATACCGTTAATGAGCTTGATGACAGGGGCGTCGTCATCGCTGTCGAGCAGGTCCGATGTGCGCGGCAGATTATCTGCCAGCGTTGAAAGACCTTCTGGGCCGTCTAGTGCGCTCTCTGCGGCTTCGGATAGATCGCCGCTAGCATAGGTTTTACCCATGATGGCTTCAAACTCTGCCCCGCCAACTTCTTTGATGGCGAGCGGACAGCCGGCAACGCGCCGCGCTTCAAGGCAAGCCTCAAGTGCTGTATCCGCGCGCCGTACAAGTGTCGGCTGCCCGTCAATAACCGTGGTAATAACACCTGAATTTCGCGCGAACGCATAGGTCAGGCGGGTAAGGGCGTTATGCGCGGGCGCGTTCACGGATTAGTTGTCTCCGCTAAGGACAGAATAGGCCGTCCCGTCGAGCACGGGATCAAGCTTTGAAGAACTGCGGCCAGATTGCACAATATCAGCACGGCGAATTTGCTCTAACTTTCGGTCTGTCAAAGTCCGCGCGTCCCGGCCATTTCTCAAAATGGTAGGGCGTAAAAAAACCATAAGATTTGTTCGCACGCGCGATTTTCCTTTGGACCGAAAAAGCCCGCCAACGACGGGCACATCGCCCAGGATAGGCACTTTGGATTGGTTCACTTCTTCATTGTCCTGAATGAGGCCGCCGAGCACAATAATTTCACCGTCATCGGCTAGGACAGTTGTCCCGATAGAGCGTTTATTAGTGACAAAATCAGAAGAAACGCTGCTGAGCGCCCCAGCAATGGAGGAAACTTCTTGTTTGATTTCAAGGCGAATTACGTCGCCTTCACTAATTTGTGGCAGCACATCCAGCTGTATCCCAACGGGGATGCGCTCAAAGGTGCGGAATGGATTGACATTGGCTCCACCAATGCTTTCGCCCGTTGTGATCGGAATTTCTTGGCCCACAAGAAATGTCGCGGGAACATTGTCGAGTGTCGTGACAAAAGGCGTGGAGAGAATGTTGCTGTTATCGTCAGTCTCTATCGCCGTTAGGATTGCGGCGAATAAGGTATCATTGGAAATGCCGCCACCGCCCGCAACGCCGCCGTCAAGACCAATCAACGAATTGACGGCAGCTGTTTCCAGCCCGCCTGACGTGTTGATGCCCAAGCTGCTATCCGCGAGGGCGCCTGTTAGCGCAAGAATGTTGGGGGCGCTGCGGGAAAAATTCGTCCCGATAAACGGCACGGAATTTCCATTGATGCCGCCTAGCGCGAATTGAACGCCAAGCTCTTGGGCGGCGTCATCGGAAATTTCTACAATAATAGCTTCAACAAGCACTTGCGGGCGGCGCACGTCAAGGCGGCGTATAATCGTTTCAAGCGCTTGTTGCGTTTCTCCTGCCGCGCTGATAACTAGTGAGTTGCTGCCGATGTCATAAGCGACAGTGGGCGCAGGCTGTCCATCGCGCACATAGGCCGGCAAAAGGCCGTTGAGCATTTCAATCAATTCGCCGCCATCGGCAAACCTCAGCGGTAGAACGCTCACCGCGCCCCGCGCCGCGCCGCCGCCTGAGTCCATTTGTTGCAAGACAGCCTTAAGCCGCGCCAATTCTCCCGCTTCACCTTCAAGGATGAGACTATTGCTGCCCGGCATGGCCACGGCTTTAAAGGTTGGGCGCGCACCTGATAAAGCCTTAAGCGCGTCTTCAGCATCCAGCGCGGTCAGGTTTTGCAGTTGAACTGTCTCTATCACGCGGCCATTGGTATCCATCGCGGCGACAATTTCTCGGGCTTTGCGCAGGTTCTCGGGAAAATCAGTAATGACAACAATTTTGCCGCCAGATTGGGCGCTGACAATGCCTTGACTATGCAATACGGGTTTAATCAGTTTCGCTACAGCCGCGGCGTCTTCGTAATTAAGTTTTAAAACGGTTGTCGCCATTCGGCCATTAATGCCGTTGGAGCTAGTGAATGGCGCGTCCTGTGCTGCGCCTTGTAAAAGCGTTACGCGGTATTCGCCCGTGGCCGTGCGCGTCAGCGTATAGCCGTGCACGCGCATGACGTCTTTAAAGACCTCAAATACCTCACCTTTTGACAGGCTCTCATCAGATGAAATTGTGACCTTGCCCTGAACACGCGGGTCTACAAGAAAGGTTTTCCCTGTAACCATGGACACATCATCAATGAAAGCGCGGATGTCGGCTTGCTGCATTGTGATCTGATGACTTTGGGCTTGCGCCGCAGCGGGAAACGTCATCGCGCCCAAAAGGCTCGCGCTGGCGAGTAAGGCGGCGGCAAAATGTGTTTTGAAAATCTGTTTCATAATAATCATTCTATGGTTTGCCGATATTAATTAAAACCGTCTCAGAGCCGCGCAACACATTTAAGCGAAGCTGGGTTCTGCCAGATAGCCGGGCTGCGAGGTCTGTAGGATTAAGGTTGGGTGATGTAAGATCAATGCCGCTGATGGATGTGACGACATCACCAGAGCGAAGGCCTAAGCTGCCTAAATTGACTGACCCATTTTTGGGGGTGATGCGAAACCCCATCATCTTTCCTGCGTTTACAGCCGGCGCGAGATTAACGCCCGCCATAAAGCCAGCAATGGTCATAGGGGCAGGCACGGCTTTAATCTCGCTCAGCGGCTTCTCGTCTGCTTGCGGTGCCTGCGCAAGGAGGCCGCTATCACCGTCTCGCTCGAACGTTAGCCGTTCAATCCGCCCGCCTTGGGAGAGTACAATATAGCCAGGGTGGACCGCCTTTAGGGTAACGCCGTTCATAATTTCATCGCCGATACGAAAGACCTTCTGTGACTTGTCAGGCGTTTGCAAAATGGCAGACCCGTTGCGGCCCGCGCGCCGTCCAAATAGTTTCAAATTTAATGTCGTCTCTGGCGCATCTGTTCCGATTTCGATGACGTCATCTATGATAACGCTATCGCGGTGGAAGGGATCAAAGCTAAGGTCAAGTTGCGGGGCTCCGCTGGTGCTGGCTATGGCGGCTACGGGCGGTGCAAGTTCTGGAGCGTCCCATAAACTCTCGGGTGCCGTGACGGCGAGAACCGTGCGGGTGACACAGTAAACCGAGAAGACGCCAAGTCCAAGCAACAGTATATTCACAGCGCGTGTTTGCACAGCGCTTGAAGCATTTGATGCTGTAGACTTAGGTTTCAATCTCTTTGCCTATCCTCGCTATAGTCTCGTCGATCAGGCTCGTCGCGAAAGTGAGCAGCCTTAAATTAGATTCTACAATCTGAGCTTAACATCTATCAAAAGTAAAGTCCCGTCTCGCTGTGTATAATTTTGTTAAGTTACGCCTAATGCCGTTGCATTGACGCATTACATCTTAGAAGGTTATTACGACCCATGAAATTCCTCAAAGTCACATTCCCCAGCACCTATAAAGATCAGATTATTGCGCTCGTCACTGAGGCTAATCCCGTTGATTGGTCACTTGATACTGGCTATGGCCGCTATGAGCAGGCGATGGATATCATCGTTGAGCCAAAAGAAGGGCAGGCGCTAGTAGATGCGTTGCAAACGGCTTTTTCAGCCTGTCCCGATTGGCGCATCAATATCATGCCGCTTGAGGCCTCGCTGCCTGTGCCCGAGCGCATAGAAAAAGCGCGGCTGGAGCAGGTAGAAAAGGAAAAGGCCAAGGAGAAAAGCAGCTCTAACGGGGCACTTCGCGAAGAACTTGTTCAAAAGGTTAATAAAGACATCGTATTTGACGTAAATTTCATCGTCTTGACCATTTTATCTGCAATCGTGGCCACGATAGGCCTCAATAGTGATAGCGTGACAATTGTTATTGCCGCCATGGTTATTGCGCCGCTGCTTGGGCCTATTCTCGCGTTTGGGCTTGGGACAGCTTTGGGGGATACAGATTTAATGGCGCGCGCCGCAAAAACGGGCCTTTTTGGCTTTCTCATCGGCTTTGCAACAGCTTTAATGATAACGCTGGTGATGCCTGTCAATCTGGTTAGTCAAGAGCTTTTGGACCGCACCACGATTGGGCCTGCTATCGTGATTTTAGCACTCGCGTCTGGCGCGGCGGCGGCGCTATCGCTGACGACGGGTTTGTCTTCAGCGCTTGTCGGCGTAATGGTTGCCGTGGCGCTCTTGCCGCCGTCTGCTGCAGCGGCGTTGTTTCTTGGAGCTGGCGAGTATCAGCAGGCGCAGAAATCGGCAATCTTATTGGGGCTAAACGTCGTGTCAGTTCTCCTTGCGGCGCAGCTTGTCTTTGCTTGGAAAGGCATTCGTCCTCGCATATTTAGTGATCGCGCCCGCGCGCGCAAGGCGATGCGTGTGAATGTGGTGCTCTGGAGCGCCGTTCTCGCGGCCCTCTTATTCTTTGGCATGCGCTTATTATAGTTAGCGTGACTTAAGACTTCATTGTCTTTTTGTTGAGTATTTTTAGCTAATAATTTTGAAATTATCGACCTCTGTCGGTAATTTTTGCTGCGCGTCAGGCTGAGGGGCTAGCTCGCACAGCGTTATTGGGATGCGATGTGAACACTAAACTCGTCATGAGCAGGGCTAGCAGATTTGCAGCCACTATTAAGAACGCTCTTATTATCTTAATGCTCTGTTTAGGTTTTTCACCCGCTGCGTCTGCGCAAGTTAATTTCACGCGCTCAAATACGGCTGGCACTTCTACAATTGTAGATGACAGCTGTTTTGCCAATTTTGCGTCTAAGACCATTAATGTCACTGATATAGGTAATCTCATCGATTTGGACGTGGGCATTGTGGCCAACCATGATTACCGCGGCGCGCTGCAGGTTCAATTAATTTCACCGGCAGGTACGAACAGAACGATAGTCAACGGCGTTGGCGCGAATGCGATCGATCTTAACGTACGCTTGAGTGACGGAGAGCCCGCAATCGCAGGAAATGCACACCCCGCCGTTACTGCCTATGCCAATACGGCCAATCTTCGCGGACCTTCAAACCCTTTATCAGCCTTCACGGGTGAGAGCGTAACGGGAACTTGGACGCTTAGGGTTTGCGATAGCGATGCGTTTAACGACACTGGCGCGCTGCGTGAGTTTTATTTGCATATGACGACACCGACGCCCATTGTCACAACTGGGTCAGACCTGTCCCTGACTGTGAATCCAACAGCGGCGACACGATCAGCAGGCCAGCAAACAAGCTTTACACTTGTCGTGACTAATGATGGCCCTGACCCTGCAAGCGGCGTAAGCGTTGATGCCTTTTTGCCAACAGGTCTCGCGCATGTTAGTAATGACGGCGCAGGTGAGTATGATGTGGCGTCCGGCCTGTGGACGATTCCGGGTTCAATCGCTGTTGGCGCCGTCAGAACCTTAACGATTGTTACAAGCGCGAGCGCCTCTGGCGATGGAGTATTTATTTCTGAGGTTCTAAGCTCCGATGAGGTTGACCCTGATTCGACGCCTGACAATGTTGCTGTGCAGCCAACCGAAGATGACACGGCAACAGCGAATGTTACGCTTGTCTCCCCCGAAGCGGCTCCTCCTGCGCCGCTGTCTTGCCCTGCGCCGGGTAATCTTAGCTGGCCTGGACGGGTATGGCCCGCGGGTTCCTTGTCAAACGCCTATGATGCTGACGGTACGCCGTTCAATTTGACCTTTTCAAATGATACGGGCTTTTTCCTAAATAACGCGGCGTTTGGCGGCCAAACACCACTTTTGTCTACCCTTTTGACTGGCGGGCAGCCTTCGGCGACATCGCTGCTTTATGTTGTGAATTTTGATAATGACACGCGGCGCCTTGATTTGACCTTTACGGCAGGCGCGATTGGGGAGGGCGTGGACTCGCTTCAATTTGGTATGTTTGACGTTGACGAAAATCCAGACACAGCGGCGAATATAAACTTTATTGACCGCATGACGGTTACGGCGTCTTTGGGCGGAACGCCCGTTCCCGTCAGTATTACAAATAGCGCGTCTAATGTCGTTAGCGGTAATCAGGTCACAGGTATTGCCGCCGCCGCGTCCGATGCCAGTGACGGCAATATGTGGGTTACAATCAGCTCACCTGTGGATACCGTGACAATTGCTTATGACAACGACCTCGCCGTCAATGATGACCCAGGGCAGCAGGGCGTCGGCTTTCATACGATTGGGTTTTGCCCGCAA
>CAKZTE010000038.1 GCA_937923115.1 uncultured Caulobacterales bacterium
TGGCTAATGAAATCATGGACGGCACCCCCACGCCCCTTGGGCCAACGCTCAGACGGGATGGCGCGAATTTTGCGATATTCTCTGCACATGCGACAGCGGTCGAACTATGCCTGTTTTCTAAAAATGGAGAAATTGAAACGGGCCGTATAGCGCTAAAGCGCACGGGCGATATTTGGCATGTTTGGGTTAAAGGCGTTCTAGCGAATCAGCTATATGGCTACCGCGTTGATGGCCCTTATGCGCCCCATGAGGGGCACAGGTTTAATAAGAATAAACTTTTGATTGACCCATACGCAAAGCAATTATCGGGTGACTTTAAACTAGATGACGCAATTTATGGATTTGATAAAAACAAGCCAGAACAAGATTTGAGTTTTGATATCCGCGACAGCGCGCCGTTTATACCAAAATGCGTCGTGGGCGAGCCAGATTTTGATTGGGCGGGAGATAAGGCTCCCCGGACCAATTTGTCTGAAACCATTCTCTACGAGTGCCATGTAAAAGGGGCCACGCAGCTCAATAAGAATGTACCAAAAACGAAACGCGGCACGCCAGAGGGGTTGTCTTCACCGGCCATGGTAAAGCACCTTAAAGCCTTGGGCGTTACGGCTATCGAAATTTTGCCTGTTCAAAGTTTTATGTCGGAACCGCGTTTACTGGAAATGGGGCTAACAAATTATTGGGGTTACAACCCCGTTAATTATTTTGCGCCTCACAATCCTTATCTTGGTCCTGCCAAATCCAAATCCATTCAAACTATGGTCAAAGCGCTTCATGCCGAGGGCATTGAGGTGATATTGGACGTTGTTTATAACCACACCGCCGAAAGCTGGGAGCTTGGGCCAACGCTTAGCTACCGAGGGATTGATAATAAAAGCTATTATCACCTAAAAGATGATGCGCGCTATTATGAGAACTATACGGGCTGCGGCAACGCGCTCGATATGACGCAGCCGGCCGTGCTCGACCTGACGATTTCGAGCCTCAAATATTGGGTTGAGCATTATCATTTTGATGGGTTCCGATTTGATCTTGGTCCAACAATGGGACGTAATCCGCGGGAGTTTGACCGTGGTGCGCCATTTTTTAAGGCGCTTAGTGCTGACCCCGTTCTGTCCAAGGTTAAACTCATCGCAGAGCCATGGGACATTGGTCCCAATGGCTATCAGCTTGGCGGTTTCCCGCGCGACTGGTCGGAATGGAATGATCAGTATCGCGATACGGTTCGGAGCTTTTGGCGAGGTGACTCTGGCGCCCATCAACAGCTCGCTGGACGACTACTGGGGTCTGCGGAGCAGTTCGATCATGACAGCAAAAATGCTTTGACGTCTATTAATTTTATCAGCGCCCATGATGGCTTCACGCTTCAGGATACGGTCAGCTATAATCACAAGCATAATAGCGCAAATGGCGAGGACAACCGCGACGGCCATGGCCATAATTTGTCAGATAATATGGGAACTGAAGGGCCCAGTGGTGATCCGGACATTAAATCAAGGCGTCAACGCCGAAAAATCAACATGCTCGCAACACTGCTGTTATCCCAAGGCGTGCCGATGCTGCTTGGCGGAGACGAAATTGGGCAAAGTCAGCGCGGAAATAATAACGCTTATTGCCAAGATAATGAGATTGCTTGGCTCAATTGGGACGAGGCGGACGCTGACCTGATAGAGGCCGTGTCAGCACTTATAGCCCTGCGAAAACGCTACCCGCATTTCACTCAGGCGTCATTTTTGCATGGTGAAGACGTGGGTAGCAGGCCAGTGCCTAATGTAACGTGGGTTAACCAGCGCGGCGAGACGCTGATGGCCCATGAATGGGAAGATGGCACGCGAGGCTTTCTCGGTTTAGTTTTAACAATGGCTCAACAAGGTAGTGTTTTCATTGCCCTCAATCGCGGCGAATCTACGCCGATCAGGTTACCACAGGCCCAGAATTGGGAGAGTGTGTATTCATCCGCAACGCGCTCTGATATTGATTACTTAGAGGGCGATACAGTCTCTGTGTTTTACTCTAGCAATCCTGCAATTGCTCATGATGTTGCAGAGGCTGAAATATCCGTACGGGCAGAATCTGCTGGCGTTATATCTGAGTTCCGGGACATATCTGGACATATTCACATTGCGGCCTCTGACACTAAGCAGGCTATTTTGGACGCGATGGGCGATAAGCAATTCCAGCCAAATATTTATCCCGAAACTGAGAGCGCGGCACAGATATTCGGAGCGGAGGCGCTCCAAAAGACGGGTAAGGTCTGGGGTATAACTGCCGCATTATATGGACTGAAGTCCGCGCGAAATTGGGGAATCGGTGATTTTGAGGACCTCGCGCAACTTGCAGAGCTTATGGCTGATAGGGGAGCGGCATTCGTGGGTATAAATCCTGTGCATGCTCTCTTTCCTGCAGCGCCTGATTTGTTCGCGCCTTACTCCCCGTCATCTCGAGAACGTCTGAATGTAATGCATATCGCGCCTGATAAAATCCCAGAGCTATCAGTCGATGATTTTTCGGCAGACTCCATCTCTATCGCTACACTGCGTGAACAGACATTTGTAGACTATGACGCTGTTTATACCTTGAAAATGCAGGCGTTTGATCTCGCTTTCAAAAGGTTTGAAGCTTTACCCAATAAGCATAAGCGAAAGGCTGATTTTGAGAATTACAAAAAGTCGGAAGGCTGGGGCCTAAGACTTCATGCTATCTTTGAAGCGATTTTTGAAACGCTGGAAAATAATGACAAAAATTATAATGGATTTAAAAATTTTCCCAAATCACTGCAATCACCCGACACGCCAGAGACCGCGCTTTTCGCCAAAGAACATGCCCAGCGCGTTGAGTTTTACAGCTATCTACAGTGGATAGCTGAAGCTCAATTGCAGGATGCTAACGCGCGGGCGAAAGCCGCTGGTATGTCAATCGGTCTTTATCTTGATTTTGCGGTAGGTGTTGTCCCTGGCGGTTCAGATGCTTGGCGTTACAGTTCGGCATTTGCCCAAAATATGAGCCTCGGCGCGCCGGGGGACGCGGCGAACCCGGACGGTCAAATGTGGAATCTCCTCCCATTTGATCCGCACAGACTTGTAGATAATGATTTTGAACCTTATCGGTCAATGCTCGCCAAAACGATGCGCCAAGCCGGCGCTGTGCGCATTGACCATATCTTAGGCCATATGCGAAGTTTTTGGACAGTCGTAAATGCCAATGGACTAGCCCAAGGCGGAGCATATGTGCGCTATCCCTTACATGGCTTGCTTGAAATGATTGCCGAGGAGTCCCAAAAGGCGAAATGTATTATCATTGGAGAAGATCTCGGGACTGTGCCCGATGGGCTCAGGCATGAAATGGAGCAGGTTTCTCTTATGGGATGCGGAATAGCTATTATTGAACGCGATTCTCACAATCGAATTCTTCCACTTAAAACAGCACGTGCCCTCTCTTTAACGGCCTTCAGTAATCATGATTTCCCAACGCTTGCGGGGTTTTGGGACGGTCAGGATTTTGAATGGCGCGAGGCGTTAGGGATTTCTGCTGATGCGGGCTTGCTTGCCTATGAGAGGGAACGCCGCGAAAAAGATAAAGGTTTTATGTTATTTCAGTCAGATATAGACGGTGATATAGGCGGTCCGTTTTCAGCTGAGCTTTCGGCGCAGCTTCATGAAACGCTCGGGAAATGTCCGGCCCTAGCTGTTGCTGTACAGCTTGAAGATTTGCTCTTACAGCGCGAGCAGCCTAATGTGCCAGGTACAACTGATGAGCAGCCAAATTGGCGCCGTAAATATAGCGTGCAGCTGGAACATTTAAGCGAGCATCATTCAGTTACTATTATAACAAAAGCATTGCGCGCCGCGCGTCCGTAAACTTAAGGATAGTCCCATGACCGAAATAAAGACAAAGCCTTTTTTGGATCAAAAACCTGGCACTTCAGGTTTGCGCAAAAAGGTTTCGGTTTTTCAAACGCCTCATTACTTGGAGAATTTCGTCCAATCGATATTTGATATCGTGACCGATCTTCGGGGCGGCACGTTGGTCTTGGGCGGTGATGGGCGCTTTTACAATGACATAGCTATACAAACAATTCTGAACATGGCTGCGGCAAATGGGGTCTCTAAATGTATAGTCGGACGTGGCGGGCTATTCTCTACGCCAGCTGTCTCAAATATTATTCGCAAATACAAAACGCAAGGCGGCATCATTCTTTCGGCAAGTCATAATCCAGGCGGCCCAGACGGCGATTTTGGTATCAAGTTTAATGGTGATAATGGCGGCCCCGCGAGCGAGGCAACTACGAATGCAATTTTTGAAAACTCA
>CAKZTE010000039.1 GCA_937923115.1 uncultured Caulobacterales bacterium
GGCATGTATTCACGGATGATTTCTATCTCTGTATTTTCGCGCTCAGCAAGTTCAGGACGGCCATTTTCTTCGTAGGTTTTGGCACTTTCTTCGCGCTGTTTAAGCATCTTCGCGAGCAAAGAAAGAATTTCGCCGTCGTCAATACCGCCGCAGCGATCTGAACTACGCGCCGCAATGTCGCGGTCCTTAATGGCCGCACTTACGAGACGCAGGGTCGAAACCCGAATCGGATCTCTACTTTTCATTGCCGTCTTTGTATCTTCGGAGATTTGATCTCTGAGTGCCATAACTAACCTTTCGCGCTTCCTTGGTGGATATGCGCTTCTCTGGACGCAAACAGTTGTCCGTTTGCTGTCGCGATTGTACTTATTAGCATTTTCTTGTGTAAAAAGACAAGCATTTTGGTCTTTACAAGCTTTGCCTCTTGCGTCCGTCGTCGCCCGTATTAAAACGATCTAAATTGGTGCAAGATAGCGCAAATACCGCAATTTGGCGCTTTTAAGGTGGGAGACACCAAATGCAAGATTTAAAAAAACCAGCGGTGCCAGACGGCACAACGGGACTTTTAGTCCTTGCAGATGGCTCAATTTTTTATGGTCAGGGTTGCGGATATGAAGGCGATGCGGTTGGGGAAGTTTGCTTTAATACCGCAATCACAGGCTACCAAGAAATTCTCACTGACCCATCCTACGCAGAACAGCTTGTCTGTTTCACCTTCCCACATATTGGTAATACTGGGACAAATGAAGAGGATGAAGAAGCCTCTACGCCCCGCGCGCAAGTCGCTTGCCGCGGCGCAATTTTCAGAGCGCCACTGACGCAGCCTTCTAACTGGCGCGCAACATCGCATTTGCATGATTGGCTAATCGCTCGAAAAATTATAGGCCTCTCGGGCGTTGATACGCGCGCATTAACAGCTTTTATTAGGGATAATGGCATGCCCAATGGGGTAATCGCGCACAGCAAAGATGGTAATTTTGATATTCCTAATCTTATCAAAAAAGCTCAAAACTGGGCCGGCCTTGTTGGAGCTGACATCGCTATTGATGTTCTCACACAAGAGACGTTTGACTGGCGCGAAGCGCGCTGGGAATGGCCCGATGGTCACAAGGATATTGACGGTCTCAAGAAAGTTGTTCTGATTGATTACGGCGTAAAGCGAAATATTTTACGTAACCTTGTCAGCCAGGGACTCAAAGTTACAGTCGTGCCTGGGACTGCGCCTGCCTCCGATATCCTCGCGCTTAAGCCTGATGGAGTCGTGCTTTCAAACGGTCCGGGTGATCCCGCCGCAACGGGCAAATACGCTCTGCCCGTAATCAATGCGCTCATTGCCGCCGGAACGCCTATCTTAGGCATCTGCCTTGGCCACCAAATGCTCGCCCTTGCGCTGGGCGGCACAACGATGAAGATGGATCAAGGCCACCACGGCGCGAACCATCCCGTCAAAGACCATACAACGAACAAAGTTGAAATCGTGTCTATGAACCACGGTTTTGCAGTCGATAGCGGCTCGTTACCAGACAGTGTTGAGGAAACGCACGTCAGCCTATTTGACGGTTCAAACTGCGGTATTCGCCTCAAAGGCAAGCCCGTGTTTTCTGTGCAGCATCACCCCGAAGCCAGCCCAGGCCCGCAAGACAGTTTTTACCTCTTTGAGCGTTTCGCTGAGGCGCTTTAAAGGCCACGCCCATCAGTAAGAGACCTGCTAACAATAGTTATTAAAAAAACCCGCCATAAAACCCGCCATAGAATGGCGGGTTTTTTACTGTCGTTTAGTCTCAGCTTATTGAGCTGCAATCGCCTGCAGGCTCTTCACATCATAGCCTCCCTTACGGATGGCTTTAATCGCTTCAACAGAGGCTCGCGCCGCGGCAGCTGTGGTGAAATAAGGTATTTTCTGCGTGAGCGCTGTGCGGCGCAGGCTAAAGCTATCCTTGAGCGATTGCTTGCCGCTTGTGGTATTAAACACGAGCGCGATGCCGCTGTTTTTCATTTCGTCTACGACATGCGGACGGCCTTCGTGCACCTTGCGGACGTACTCACACTCAATACCTTGTTCGCGAAGGTACTTTGTAGTTCCGCCAGTCGCTATAATTGAAAAACCCTCAGAGATAAGGTCACGGGCAAGTTCCGCCATCAAAGGTTTATGCTGCTCTCTAACAGAGATGAAGACCTTCCCGCTTGTTGGTAAATCCACCCCGCCGCCAAGCTGGCTTTTCGCGAAGGCCGTGCCGAAATCAGGCGCGAATCCCATGACTTCACCCGTAGAGCGCATTTCAGGGCCCAGCACCGTATCAACGCCCGGGAAGCGAGCGAATGGAAAGACAGCTTCTTTGACCGCAGTATAGTCTTGCCCTTTAACGGTGAAGTCTAAGTCTCTGATTTTTATACCTGACATAACTTTTGCAGCGAGGCTAGCAACAGGTAGGCCGATGGCTTTTGCCACAAATGGGACAGTCCGAGACGCGCGCGGGTTAACCTCGATGAGATAGACAACCCCGTCTTTGACGGCAAATTGCACATTCATTAATCCGATAACGCCAAGCTCAAGCGCAAGGACACGGCCCTGCCGAGCAAGCTCGTCCTGTATCTCCTTGGACAGGGTATAGGGCGGTAAAGAGCAAGCACTGTCGCCGGAATGTACGCCTGCTTCTTCGATATGTTCCATGATACCCGCGATAAAGACATCCTCGCCGTCACAAATCACATCAACATCAACTTCGATTGCGTCGCGAAGATATTGGTCAATTAGAAGCGGAGACTTGCCTGAGACTTTCACAGCCTCATTCACGTAGCGGCGCAGGTCTGGCGTATCTTCAACGATTTCCATACCGCGTCCACCCAGCACATTAGACGGCCGAAGGACGACGGGATAGCCGACTTTCTCAGCGGCAACTTCCGCTTCCTTGGCCGTACGTACAATCGCATTATTGGGTTGCTTGAGGCCTAGCTTTTCAACAAGAGCCTTAAATCGTTCGCGGTCCTCAGCGCGGTCAAGCGCGTCACGTTTTGTGCCTAATAGCGGTATACTATTCTTCTCTAGCGCCTCGGCAAGCTTCAGCGGGGTTTGCCCGCCAAATTGCACGATAACGCCAAGCAGTTCACCCGACGTCATTTCCTTGCGCACAAGCTCCAGGACGTCTTCCTCTGATAGGGGTTCAAAATAGAGACGGTCAGAGGTGTCATAGTCTGTAGACACCGTCTCTGGATTACAGTTGACCATAATGGACTCAATATTGATATCGTCCAGCGCAAAAGCCGCGTGGCAGCAGCAATAATCAAACTCAATTCCTTGCCCGATACGGTTTGGACCGCCGCCAAGAATAATGACTTTTTTACGGTCTGAAACACCCGCCTCGCATTGAACTTCGCCGCCAAAACTTGGCATTTCGTATGTCGAATACATGTAAGGCGTCTTAGCTTTAAACTCAGCGGCGCAAGTGTCCACGCGTTTATAGACAGGATGGACGCCAGCTTTTTGGCGAGCCTTTCTGACAGCCTCCTCTGATTTACCAACAAGCTCGCCGAGGCGGGCATCTGAGAATCCCTCAGATTTAATTGCGCGCCAATCCTGCACAGTTTTGGGCAGGCCGTGCTCGCGCGTATAGGCTTCAGCTTTGATAAGCATTTCAATCTGGCGAAGGAACCATTTGTCGATCATCGTATATTGATAGACTTTATCGACTGTCATGCCGTGGCGGAACGCTTGTGCGACAACAAGCAAGCGGTCAGGAGCGAGGATAGAGAGACGCGCTTTCAGAGCTCGTGTTAAATCGTCGCCTGTTTCCGTAAATTCAATCTCGTTTAGCCCCGTGAGGCCCGTTTCAAGCGAACGGAGGGCTTTTTGAAAGCTTTCTGTAAAGGTACGCCCAATTGCCATCGCCTCGCCCACAGAACGCATAGCTGTTGTTAAGATTGGCTCTGCGCCGGGAAATTTCTCAAAGGCAAAGCGCGGAATTTTAGTGACGACATAATCAATCGTCGGCTCAAATGCGGCAGGCGTTGCGCCTGTGATGTCATTATCAAGCTCATCAAGCGTATAGCCAACTGCGAGCTTGGCCGCTATTTTGGCAATGGGGAAACCTGTGGCTTTGGACGCAAGCGCAGAACTGCGCGACACACGCGGGTTCATCTCAATAACAACCATGCGGCCGTCTTTGGGGTTTAAGCCAAACTGCACGTTTGACCCTCCCGTCTCCACGCCAATTTCGCGCAGCACAGCAATCGAGGCATCGCGCATTCGCTGATATTCTTTGTCGGTCAGTGTGAGCGCAGGGGCAACAGTAATTGAGTCCCCCGTATGCACGCCCATAGGGTCGATATTTTCAATCGCGCAGATGATAATGCAGTTATCCGCTTTGTCGCGAACAACTTCCATTTCGTATTCCTTCCAGCCAAGCAGGCTTTCATCAATAAGCACTTGGTTCGTCGGCGACGCCATGAGTCCTGAGCGCACAATCTCTTCAAACTCTTCGATATTATAAGCCACACCGCCGCCAGTACCGCCAAGGGTGAAAGCCGGGCGAATAATAGCAGGTAAACCCGTGTAATCGAGTTTTTCAACTGCCTCTGCCACGCCCGCAGAGATGTTCCCCTCAGGTGCCGTCACGATTGTCGCCTTGGGATTCTCAAGACCAATTTTCGTCATAGCCGCGGCGAAACGCTCGCGGTTTTCGGCTTTATCGATGCTGTCCGCTTTCGCGCCAATCATCTCTACGCTGTATTTCTCAAGCACGCCCATTTCTTCAAGGCGCAGCGCTGTGTTTAGCGCCGTTTGCCCGCCCATTGTTGGTAGAAGCGCGTCAGGGCGCTCAATGGCAATAATTTTCTCGACTATTTCAGGGGTAATCGGCTCAACATAGGTCGCGTCCGCCATGCCCGGGTCGGTCATAATCGTCGCGGGGTTAGAGTTCACCAGGATAACGCGGTAACCTTCATCGCGAAGCGCTTTACAGGCCTGGACACCTGAATAATCAAACTCACAAGCTTGACCAATAATTATGGGCCCTGCTCCGATAATCAGAATAGACTTAATATCTGTACGCTTGCCCATATCGGTCCTCAAATTCACTCAGAATCTGGCCAAAATGCCAAATTGACTTCGTTTAGAGAAAGCCACCTTAAAGGACAAGGATTGCAGAGAAGAATCTAAATATTTTTTGCGGAAAACCAGGCGGATGGTACAAAAGCGGCCACAAAGCACGATTTCCGTCTTTAGCTTTCGCCAGTTTTTATGGTAAGTATATCAGTCAAAGAGGTGAATCATGGTCAATCGATATCAAACACGGCGCTCCAATTTAGGCGGACGTAATGTTGGCAGGCGCCGCGGAGGATTTCGCTGGCAGATCATGCTCCTCTTCGCGGCGGGCGCAGCTGTCTATTATTTCGCAAACCAAGAAACTGTCCCAATTACGGGCCGCAAGCAGCTTCGGACGATGAAGCCTGCCCAAGAAGTGCAGCTTGGTCTTCAAAGCTATCAACAAATTCTAGCTGACAATGGCGATGCCGTTCTCACGCGCGGTCCAGTTGTTGATGCTGTGAATGAAATTGGCATCAAACTCGCGCGCCAAGCGGAGCAGATGATGGTTGAGGAAACCGGTGAGCAGACGGGGTTTGATTGGGCCTTTAGCGTGATTGAAAGTCCGCAGGCGAACGCCTTTGCCCTCCCCGGCGGTTATACAGCGGTTTATACTGGGCTCATTCCTATCGCGGAAAATGAAGACGGTCTGGCCGTTGTTATGGGCCACGAGATTGGTCATGCCCTTGCCCATCACGGCGCGGAGCGTATGGCACAGCAAAACATGAAGCGCATCGTTAGCGCGGGTGTTGCGATGGGCGCAGGCGGCATGGATTACGGCGCGCAGCGGGCCGTTATGGGCGTGTTTGGCGGCATCAGCCAATACGGTTTTGCCCTTCCGTTCTCTCGCAAGCACGAATCCGAAGCAGACGAAATTGGCCTCTATTTGGTAGCCCGCGCCTGTTACGATCCGCGCGAGGCCCCCAAGCTTTGGGAACGTATGGGCGCACAGGGCGGGCAAACGCCGCCAGAGTTTCAGTCCACGCACCCCTCACCCGCCACGCGGGTAGCCGATTTCCAAAGGCTCATGCCACGCGCGATTGAAATCTACAACCAAAACTGCACGAATAAAATTCGCTAAACCCCTGTTTTAAAAATATAGTTAGGATAGCCAATGGCTGACCGCGTATTAGTGACCGGCGTATCGGGCTTTATTGGATCTCATATCGCCAAGCGCTTGCTCGAGAAGGGTTATGACGTGCGCGGAACGGTTCGCAACGCTGCCAAGGGCAAGCGTATATTCGCCGCACTAACGCACAACATTGCAGACCCGAGCCGTTTGGAACTCGTCAAAGCCAATCTCGGCGCAGATGCCGGATGGGCCGATGCGGTTAAGGACTGCCGCTTCATTCAGCATATTGCTTCTCCTTTCCCGCTGGAAGCCCCAACCGACCGCGAAGCTTTGGTCCCCGAAGCTCGTGCAGGCGCGCAGCGTGTTTTAGAACACGGTTTCTCGGCCGGCGCTGAGAGAATTATCCTGACGTCCTCAATGGTCTCTATGGTTGGCCAAAAAGGGCGCGGGAAGACAATGGCCCTGACTGAACAAGACTGGTCTGACCCAGATTGGAAACCGCTCACCGCCTACCCCGTCTCGAAAACGCGGACCGAACTATCAGCATGGGCCTATGCAGACGCACAAGGCTACACAGATAAATTAGTGACAGTCTGTCCTGGTCTCGTATTTGGACCTGACACCTATAATAACGGTGGCGCCTCACTTGGCCTCATAAAGGCAATTTTTAGTGGGGAATTTCCAATGTTGCCAAAAGTCGCTTACCCTATCATTGATGTGCGTGATTGCGCGGCGATACATATCGCGGCGATGACCGCAGACGGAGCGGGTGGTCGGCGCTTAATGGCTGGATCAAATACGCTATGGTTCGCGGGCATTGCAAGTATCTTGCGCGAAGAATTCCCCCGCGCAAAGAAACTACCTAAATCAGAACTTCCAAATTTCATTGTCAAAATCATGGGTAAGTTTGATGATCGCGTGAAAGGCATACTTCCTGATCTTGGGACGTTTCACACGGCAGATATGACTTATGTCACGAACCTGACAGGTGTTGTTCCGCGTCCAGCCAAAGAAGCCATAATCTCGGCCGCGCGCAGTATGGCTATTAATGGCGAAATTGACGTCGGGTAGCTGCAAACCGTTACATCCTTGAATTGACAATAAACGCCGAAGACGGCATTGTTAGGCAGTCTTAAACTTTAAACATCTCCTTTTGTTGGGTAAAAGACAGGCGGCTTGGATGGCACTCCAGCCGCCATTTTTATTGAACCAACCCCAGATATTGAGACTTGACGGGCCTAAAATAAGTCTTAGGTTTCGTGCGCTTGAATGCCTGACCTTACGGCAGCTCTAATGAGGATTACATCCATGCAAAAATTTCCGATGACTGTCGGCGGCCATGCCGCGCTTGAAGCCGAACTTAAGCACCTCAAATCAGTTGAACGCCCTTATATTATCAACGCAATCTCTGTTGCGCGCGACCATGGCGATCTGTCAGAAAACGCCGAATATCACGCAGCCAAAGAAAAGCAAGGTTTCGTTGAGGGACGCATTCAAGAACTTGAAAGCAAGCTTGCTCTCGCTCAAGTCATAGACGTTGCTAAAATGAGCGGCGATACGGTCAAATTTGGCGCGACGGTTACCATCGTAAACGAAGATACCGACGAAGAGTCCCGTTATCAAATCGTAGGTGAAGACGAGGCAAATGTGAAAGATGGAAAGATTTCTATCACCTCTCCAATTGCACGCGCGATGGTCACAAAAGGCGTTGGCGATGTATTTGAGGTTATGGCTCCCGGCGGGTCTAAAGGCTATGAAATCCTGGCAGTAGATTTCGTTTGATGGACCCAACCGTTCGGACATGCTGGGTTATCAGCGACGGACGGCGCGGCATTGAAAATCAGGCCCTGGGCTTGGCCGAAGCAGCTTCCCGCATAGAAGCACTAGATATCCAGTGCTACCTTATTGAAAATGGCAAAGCCTTCACAGCCGCCAGTCCACGATTGCAATTTGCTCTAAAATCCAACCCCATTGACTACGGGCTGCCAAAAGTCTTGCCAGATCTGGCCATTGGCTGCGGCAGGCAAGCCATTGCGCCGCTATTGGCAATAAAAAAAACGTCGCCCTCGGTTTTCACAGCTTATGTGCAAGACCCGAGGATTGGCCCTGACAACTTTGATGTCGTCTTCGCACCACAGCACGATACACTCACTGGCTCAAACGTGGAGGTCATGATTGGCAGTCCCAACCGCATAACGAACACACTCATGATTGCCCAAACTCTAAATTTCACACAAAAACTAGAAGCGCTACCCATGCCACGCGTTGCGATGCTTATCGGCGGCCCCTCAAAAACGCATAAATTCAGCAAGAGCAACCATGCCGCTCACTTGGATGCGGCGCGTCATGCCCTCTCTAGTGGTTACAGCCTGTTGATAACAGTCTCGCGGCGCACGCCCACAAGTATCCTAAAGGATTACAAGCTTCTGGCGTCTGATCACCAGAACGTCTGGCTATATGATGGCGAAGGAGAAAACCCCTACTACGCTTTCCTTGGCGGCGCTGACATAATACTTGCGACCGAAGACAGCACCAATATGCTAACGGAGGCCTGCGCAACAGGCAAAACCGTCTTTCGCCTTCCAATGTCGGGGCAGCCCAGTAAATTTGATACACTTTATAATGAACTGCAAAACCGGTGTAATGTCGCACGGTTTAGCGGCAACTTCACTGGAAAGCCTTACGAACCACTTTTGGAAACCCCTCGCGCGGCCACACAGTTGTGGGCGCATTTTCACCGCCGAGGCGCGGTGGTCAATTAGGCTAGCAGCCTTTCCCATCTTTGTCGGTTTCATGCGCGACCCAGCGCGCCGCGTTCTCTAGAAGCTGCTGATAAACGGGATTGTCATAGGCCGTTTCCATGTGCCCAATTGCAGAATAAAACGTGCGCCCCTTGCCAATGCAGCGAGACCAAATAATCGGATGATTTTCGGCGCCCTCGCCCATGCGCAAGTCTGACACATCCCCATAGACATTGTTAACGGGACTATAGGTGCTCTCGTCAATGCCCGCGATAACCGTGAAGTTTTCGTTAGGTACGCTATCAAAAGTATACCATTCTTCTATTGCGCGCCATTCCGCGGGAATTTTTTTTGCAATAGGATGATTAGGGGCCAACATCTCTACGCGGGCTTCTTGAAGTTGTGGGTCCATAGGATGACTGACGAATGTCGGGCCTATGACCTCATCAGAATACCAAGGCCAATCTTTGTGCGATGAATCGCCCGAGCCATGAAGGGCAAGGAGGCCGCCGCCCTCTTTTACCCAATTTTCTAACACAGCTTCTTGCTGTGGCGACAGACCATCGCCCGTAAAATTATTCATCACAACAATGCTAAACTTTGCGAGGTCGTCTTTATTAAAAACAGCACCATTTTCTGTTGAGAACGTCCCGTACCCCATTTTTCGCGCGAGCCGTATCATGTGCATATGCGCCCCAGCTATGCCGTCCTCGTGCCGCCATTCCCGCGTTTTGGAAAAGACCAAGATGCTCGGCGATTTCATGTGCTCCGAAATTGGCGGAGCAATTTGGTCATAAATCGATATCTCTGCAGAGGATAAAGGCTCAATTGTTGCCTGATTAGGACTAGTTTGAGCCGTACAAGCCGAGATCCCGATAGTCGTTAGGAGTAAAAGTTTAAATGCGTTTTTCATAAGGCGATTATAACTAGGCATTGCACTTTCGCAATCAAAATACACGACCCTTAGTCCACATACCAACGCTGTCGTCCTCTTGTGTTCACGAGAGGCCCATCTTATGTCTAACTCGAAGTTTAAGCGAGAAGAGCATTATAGCGAGAAGAGCATTATTATGGCCGAAACTATTCACCACAAAGTTATGATTATTGGATCTGGCCCTGCAGGCTACACGGCGGCTGTCTATGCCGCGCGCGCTATGCTTGAGCCCGGTATCGTTGCGGGCTTACAGCCCGGTGGTCAATTGACCATTACAACGGATGTGGAGAACTATCCCGGTTTCCCAGAAATTCTTGGCCCTGAGCTCATGGATAAATTTAAAGAACACGCTCTCAAATTTGGAACCGCCTTCTATGAGGATGTCATTTTGGACGTAGACTTCACAAAACGGCCCTTCACCTTGCAATCTGACTCGGGCAAAGTTTACACAGCCGATTCAGTGATTATTGCCACTGGCGCGCAAGCCAAATGGCTCGGGCTTGATTCTGAGTACAAATTCCAAGGATTTGGTGTATCGGCCTGCGCGACCTGCGATGGATTTTTCTATCGCAACAAAGATGTCTTCGTAATTGGCGGCGGCAACACGGCTGTTGAGGAAGCACTGTTTTTGACAAATTTTGCCTCAAAGGTCACGCTGGTTCACCGCCGCGACACACTGCGCGCGGAGAAGATATTGCAGAAGCGTCTCTTTAAGCACGAGAAAGTTGAAATTCTTTGGAATACCACGCTAGAAGAAATTGTTGGAACCGAAGCCCCTCGCAGTGTAACGTCTGTTCGGCTGAAAAACGCTCAAACGGGCGAGGAGTTTACGCGTGATACCCATGGTGTTTTCATCGCGATAGGGCACAAGCCCTCCACAGAGATCTTTAAAGGTCATGTCGACATGAACGAAGGCGGCTACATCACAACAGCACCAGATAGCACAGCGACTAATGTGCCAGGCGTGTTTGCTACGGGTGATGTATCTGATGAAGTTTACCGCCAAGCCGTTACAGCGGCCGGCCTCGGGTGTATGGGCGCGCTGGAGGCAGAACGCTGGCTCACAGAGCAGGCCGCAGATGATGCTCAGCAAGAAGCCGCCGAGTAGTGCCCGATATATTAGACTGGGATAAACTAAAAACATTCCATGCTGCGGCCGATGCAGGTTCTCTTACGGCCGCCGCAGAACGTCTTGGAATTTCCCAATCTGCAGTATCAAGGCAGATAACCGCTCTCGAAGACAGCTTAGAAACACCGTTATTTCATCGTCATGCCAGGGGGCTGACATTAACTGAGCAAGGCCGAATTTTATTCCTTGCCGCGAGAGATATTGCGCACCGCACAGCCCTCGCGCAAGCAACCGTGATAAACAGCCGCAGTAAACCGCAAGGTAAACTTCGCGTCTCAACTCCTATCTCTTTAGGGTCAAATTGGTTGACATCGGTACTACCCGAATTCTTGTCAGCTTACCCTGAGATCGACGTTGAGCTTGTGCTAGAAGACGAGGAGCATGATTTATCATCTTTTGAAGTCGATTGCGCGCTACGCCCATGGCGCTCAACTCAAGGCGACGTGATTGAACGTAAACTCGGCACGATATCTCAAAGCCTCTATGCATCTGATACCTATCTTTCCAAATATGGCGCGCCGAAATCGGTTGAAGATTTAGAAAATCACCGCATTGTAGCCTTTGGAGACCTTATGCCCTCGCGGCTGCACAGCTCTAATTGGGTGCTGTCGGCTGGTGGGCGCGAGAACCTACCGCTTAAGCCCACTTTATCAGTCAGTAATTTACATGGAATCATGAGAGCGGCAGAAGCAGGCATTGGGCTCGCTGGCCTTCCAGATTACATGACGGCACTGTCGCGCCGTTTAGTGCGCGTTTTGCCAGATCTAAGAGGCCAGCCCTTTGACGTGTTTTTTGTCTATCCCACAGAATTGCGCGGCTCGGTGAAAGCCAAAGTGTTTCGCGAATTCCTTATTCGCGTTACAAAAAACTGGGAAAGCTAGCCCCATGTCCCAAACCCATGCATTTACGCATAGCTCCGTTGCAGCTGTGTCCGTTGTTTTTATAACTTAACATCTTAGTTATTAGGCACGCAAGACAACGTCCTCCCTTTTTGTTTTCTTGTTTTTACCGCTTACCTGTCCTCCCCGGATTGTAATGCGAAGACTTCCGCCGAACCGGTCTAGCACCGCGTTCGGCTTTTTTTTGCCATTTGTTAACCAAAACCAGCATATGGATTTTGTGTGGGGTATTTTTTAAACAGCAACCAAGGCTCTTGATGAACCCTCAAGCGATATCAAATGTTTTAGACAACATTTCGTCCCTCCGCATTGAAGCAGGACGAGAGGCCGAATTTTTTAAGATGATTGACGAGGCCTTAGATGTCGGCGTTGCAATTCTCGATGAGAATATGACTTATCGATACATGGGCGAAGGCATGATGGAGCAGCTTGGTCTTCCGCCCGGTACGCTGAAGGTTGGCGATAGTTTAAAGGACTGCCATGACGCGATGGTTAAGCACGGCATTTTACCGCAAAACATCCTTGAAGACCGCCGAATTTCGACACAAAAAAACTTAAGCGGCGAAGTCCAAAGAGATGCGGACTACATACACGAATTTAGTAATGGCCGAAAAATTCAACTTGTTCGTAAAAAATTAGCAAACGGCTATCTTGTGTCTATGTCCTTTGACGTGACCTCGCTTGTGGAAAAAGATGATATCCTTGAGGAGTCATTACGTCTTGGAGGCGCGGGCTATTGGACCTACGATTTTAAAACGAAAAAGTACAAACTGAGCAAAACACTCCAGCATTATTTCGGTCCAAAGATCGTTCGACAAA
The DNA here is from genome assembly GCA_937923115.1 of uncultured Caulobacterales bacterium. GTDB lineage: Bacteria > Pseudomonadota > Alphaproteobacteria > Caulobacterales > Maricaulaceae > Fretibacter. The sequence goes on from CAKZTE010000039.1 coordinate 12,675, forward strand.
TAAATGAGCATGGTATTGCAAGCACGATGCACAAAGAAGATAGGCACATGTTCAAAGAGGCCTTGAGCAACCTTGCTGAAAATAATTATATATTTGATATTACGTGTCGTACGAATAGAGGCAAAGGAGATGGTGAGTATAGCCGGTCCATTGGCAAAATACATCGCGATGCAAATGGTAAACCAGATGTAATTCGGACCTTCGTGAAAGACATTACGAAAGAACATTTTCAAGCAAAAGCGCTTGAGCGTGCCAAAGACGAGGCGATTGCAGCCTCTCATGCGAAATCTCAGTTTCTGGCCAATATGAGCCACGAAATCAGGACGCCAATGAATGGTGTATTAGGCATGGCAGAGCTTTTGTCCAATAGCGACATCAACGATCAACAGCGCGAGTTTGTGAAAGTTATAAATAATTCCGCAACCGCCCTTCTGACTATCATAAATGACATTCTAGATTTCTCGAAAATCGAAGCCGGAGCGCTAGAGCTTGATCCGACCCCCTTTGATCTTCGAGACACGATATGCGATGTTGTGTCACTGCTTTCATGCAAAGCAAAAGAGAAAAACCTTGAGGTAATTGTCAACTATCCAAGCTCTTTGCCCAATCGGTTTATTGCGGATGCTGGACGTCTTCGTCAAGTCATAATGAATCTCGTCGGCAATGCCGTAAAATTTACCGATAAAGGCTATATTCTAGTTGAAGTCGACATTGTAGCAGCGGGACGTTCAACTGACAAAGGCATGGTCACGATTAGCGTCAAAGACACGGGAATTGGAATTGAGAACCAGAAAATTGCGAGCGTCTTTCAAAAATTCACCCAAGCGGATGGCAGTACAACTCGTAATTACGGCGGCACGGGACTTGGCTTAAGCATCTCGAAAAAAATCGTTGAGCTTATGAATGGACGAATGGCCGTTAACTCCACCTTTGGCTCGGGCTCAACCTTTAGCTTTACGGTGCCGCTGTCGCAAGACATAAACCAAGAAGCGCCCGCCTATGATACGACAATCGTATCTGGAAAGCGCGTTCTTATCGTTGATGACATTCAGGTAAACCGGCAGATTATGTCCCAACAGGCCACCACCTTGAACATGCGTGTCGCGACCTGTGATAATGGAGTTGACGCCCTGACGGAACTTTTAAACGCACATAGACGCAACGATGCCTATGACCTCATTCTCATGGATTATTTAATGCCCGGCCTTGATGGCAAAGAGTTATCAGCCATGATTTCTACAAATGAAACCCTGAAAAATACGCCAATCATCATGTTGTCATCCTGCGATCAACCACTTTCAAGCGAGGATTTTGCAAAAATCGGTGTGCGTAGCTTCCTGATGAAACCCGTAAGAGAAGCCCGATTGGCGCAAACCATAATTTCAATATTATCCGAGCAACAAAGCGACATAGAAGCGGCCTCAGTTTCGCAGCAAGCTTCAAGTCAAATTCCAAGCACGCAGCCTCAGACCCGTCAGAAAGTTAAGGCAGGCTCGTTAAAAATAATTCCTGGGCAAGAGAGCGCAGAGGCGGCAATTGAAATTCTTGTCGCAGAAGATTTTAAACTTAATCAAGATGTTGTGCGCCTGATGTTGATTGACTCAAAGTTCAAACCTGTTTTTGCCAATAACGGCGACGAAGCCGTGAATATGTTTAGTTCAGAACCAGATCGTTTCGCGCTCGTTTTGATGGATGTGTCTATGCCTGTCATGGATGGCTATGAAGCCACAGGCAAAATTAATGACTTCAATGTCGCAAATAATCGCCCTCACACACCGATCATTGCCCTGACTGGACACGCCCTGAAATATGACCGCGAGAACTGCTTGGACGCGGGCATGGATGATTTCCTCGTAAAGCCTGTACAGCAAATTAAACTTCTGGAGACTCTTGAGAAGTTCTATACGATGACCCACGGCGAAGTTCAGAAAATCGCTTAACGTAGCTTTCTAGAAAAATTTGCTATGCGTTCACAGGCTTTTTCAAGCGTGGCCATGTCTGCGGCATAAGACAACCGCATATGAGGCGCGCTATGAAAGGCTGTGCCGGGCACGACAGCCACATGCGCTTCCGCAAGCAGCGCATTTGCGACGTCCACGTCCGTCTTTAGCACTGTTCCAGCCTCCGTCTGAAGGCCAATCCAGTCCTTACAATCTGGATAGACATAGAACGCACCATCAGGCATTTGGCAGCGCAAGCCATCAAGTTGATTTAGCGAGGTCACAACATAATTTCGACGCGCCGCATAGGCCGCTTTCCAATCTATCAGAAAATCATGGGGGCCTGACAATGCCGCAACGGCTGCCCACTGTGAAATTGTGCATGGGTTTGATGTCGACTGGCTCATGACTTTTGCCATTGCGCGGATGAGCCATTCTGGCCCTGCCCCATATCCAATACGCCACCCTGTCATGGCATAAGCTTTGGAGACGCCGTTCATCGTGAGCGTGCGGCTATATAGTTCAGGAACGGCCTGCGCTATAGTTGTGAACGCGAAATCATCATAGATAAGATGCTCATAAATATCGTCGGACAAAATGAGAATATGCGGATGGCGCAAGAGCACCTCGCCCAGGCCGATGAGCTCAGTGTGGCTATATCCCGCCCCCGTTGGATTCGATGGTGAGTTTAAAACCAGCCAGCGCGTTTGCGGCGTGATGGCCTGCTCTAGCTGCTGCGGCGTGATTTTGAACCCTGAATCGCTGTTGCAGGGCACAATAATGGGTGTTCCGCCTGAAAGGCGAACCATCTCAGGATAAGATACCCAACACGGCGCAGGAATAATGACCTCATCCCCCGGATCAAGGGTCGCCATCAAGGCATTATGAAGAACGGGTTTACCGCCGGGCGATACATTAATCTGCGAAGGCGCATAAGTAAGCTTATTATCGCGCTGAAACTTAAGACATATTTGCTCTTTGAGTTCTGCAATTCCGTCTACATTTGTGTAGTTCGTTTTGCCGTCTTGTATCGCGTGATAGGCGGCCTCTTTGATATGCTCTGGCGTATCAAAGTCTGGCTCCCCCGCCCCAAGGCCAATGACATCAACGCCAGCCGCCCTCATATCCCGCGCCGCTTGGGTCACGGCCATTGTAGCAGACGGCGCGACGCGCGATAGGTTATGCGAAATTTTAACATGGCGCGGGTCAATATTGGACATAGTATTCTCAGTTATGAAAAGCTAAAGGCTGACGAAAAGACCCATACAACATGGCGCAGTCACGCTGGATTGCAAAGCAATATTGGGACTAATGATATGTCAGTCAAAGAATTTTTGGTTCTGTTCTTGGTATGCGTCATTTGGGGCATGCACTTTATTGTCATGAAGGTCACAGTGGGCAACACAGCGCCGCCCTTGTTTTATGCCGCCGTGCGCATGACAATTGTTATGGTGCTACTCCTGCCGTGGCTGAAATGGCATGCTGGTTCCATGAGATATGTGTTGATGGCAGGGCTTGGATATGGTGCGCTGAACTATGCGTTTATGTTTCCAGCCATGGGCATGACCACAGCCGCTGCTGGCGCAATCACCATTGAATTGTATGTCCCTTTTTCAATAATATTGTCCGTGATCTGGCTCGGTGATCGTATCGGACCGAAACGCATCTTCGGCATAGCGCTCGCTTTCCTCGGCGTTACGGTGATTGCTATGGGTAAGCCTGACGAAACGGCGGGGCCGCTCTTCCTGATGGGTATAATTCTCATGGTTGGGGCTGCAATGAGCGAAGCTGTCGGCGCGGTGCTCGTGAAGAAAGTCACGGGCATAAAGCCGCTCGCCCTTCTTGCTTGGTTTGCAGTGGTTGGCACCGTAGTTCTTTGGGTTTTAACCTGGCAAATTGAGGACAATCAAATGCAATCTTTCGCGCCTGAAAACCGCATGAACTTCCTCTGGGCGCTGTTATATTCCGCGCTTTTGGTTTCAGTCGTAGCACATGCAAGTTACTATTGGCTCTTGCAGCGCCTTCCCATTTATATTGTGTCAACATCAGGTCTTATGACAACCGTGGTAGCGATTGCAGCGGGCCACTATATTCTTGGCGAAGCTTTAACACCGCAGCTCTTGATGGGGGCAGCGCTGACACTGCTTGGCATAGGTTTCATTTTATACTCGCGCGCGAAACGCGCTGAGGACCCACCGCTGCCAATAAACGAAATTTAATTGGCGAGTCACGTATTACGCCCTAGTCTACACGCTCAGCGTCCGTCTTACGGGCACAACCCTGTTTAGAACGGCCTACATGTGACCTTTCGCACATATGTATACGACCGATTTTCGCCCTATCTGGATGATGATCCATGGGTGGATTTCTTTGATGACATCGCGCAGCGCGGTACAACCATATTGTCTGCCGTTTTGTTTGTGCATGTCGCGCTGTTTTTCGTAATGAACGCCAATTTTGTGGTGCCCGACCTGAAAGAGAAAGACCCTGAACCGATTCCGGTTCAGATTTTTTCCTATGAAGACTTACAGCCAGAGCCCGCGCCAGAACCTGATGTCATTGAAGTTGCCCCTATTACGCCGCCTCCGCCGCCGCCTCGCGTGAAGCCGCGACCTCAGTCTCAGCCAACCCCGCAGCCTGCGCCGCCGCCCCCACCGCCGCCCGTAGAGGACATTATTGTTGAGCGTGAACCACAGCCTATCATTGCGCCCCTGCCGCCTGATATTTTAATCAACGAAACGCCAGTTGAAACAGAAAATACGATCCCAGAGTTCGCCTTGACAGAACCGATACAAGAGACTGTAATTCAGCCACCTATTGTGACTGAACCCATTCCGCAGCCTATTATAGAAATTTTTGAACCAGAGCCAACTCCTGAAACTATCCCAGAGCCCTTTATTGAACCAGCACCGCAATATGAAATCGAAATTTTCGAGCCAGCGCCAATTGTTGAACCAGAGCCCGTTCCCGAGCCGATCTTTGAACCTGAGCCTGTCATAGAACCCACCGTTGAGAATGACCCCATCCGCGAGCCCATTATTGTAGAGCCTTTGATTGAGCTAGAAGCGCCAGAACCTTTTCCGGAATTTACTCCGCCACAAATAGAGGAACCCGTCATTGAGCAAGCGCCAATTATTACGCCCACCGCCCCCTTGGAGCCTGCCCCTGTGACGCCGCCCGCCGTACAAACGCCGCAAGAACCGGTTGAGCCTGAAATAGAAACAGCCCCCGTAATCACAACGGCCCCAACAATTTTGGCCTCTCCAGACGCGCCAAGCACGTCCGAAGAAGCCGAGAAAGCCGTGCCGCAAGAACAAGCCGCGCCTGTTAACGATTTTCTGTTCAATCCAAAAACCAAATTCCCAACGGCTCCCGCGCCAAGAGGCGGAACGCAGCGTCCCTCTGCGCCTGCATCAGGCGGCGGTAGTACGGGCGGCGCGATATCACTGGACGGTGAAGGCGGCATCCCAGGCGGTGGCACTGCCCGCGCGCCTATACAGCGCGGCGGGGGTTCCGCGGGCTGGGCCATGTCGCCACAAGGCGGAAGCGGAGGTCTGGGCGAAGGCGGCAAGGGCCTTATGCTTGATATCAGGTGCCGCGAAGCGAAGCGCACCCATGCTGATTGCCCTGAGTATTTAGCCAAGTTCAAAGGTCGCAATGCTGCGGGCTATGAAAGCTTTGGCGCGCATTCCAATGGAGCTGTTGCAGGCTCAACGCGCGGCGCACGCGCAGGAACTTATAGCAACCCGAGTGTGGGCGGCGGGCGCGACCCATGGGCCCTCGGCGCAGGTAGTAATTCCGTCAATGCTGGCGGGCCGTCATCGACAGTATTAGAAGATGCCGATTTTGGGCGCGAATTTCTTGGCACTAATCTGGGGGATGGTTCGCAACCTCCCCGAATGCGAGACTTACTCAAAGAACCCACAAAACCATGGGACGGCGGCGTCATTGAATTGCCAAAAGCACCCGAAGAAGACGAACCCTAGCCTTTTAATAGCGCATCAGCTTGCGCGCTAATCTCTGGGTCAACATTACCGCCAGAGAGTATCACGCAGATGGTCTTTACAGTAGGCTGGCTGGAAAAAGACCCTTTAAGGGTGGCCGCCATCGCCGCAGCCCCGCCGGGCTCCAAGGTGACACCAAGCTCTATTTTGGCAATTGCCATAGACATCAGACACTCCGTATCAGTCACGTCATAAACGCCAGATAACCGTTTGGCGTTTATTGGCCAAGTCATTTCACCAGGTATCGGCGTCATAATTGCCTCGCAAAGTGTTTTAGGCGGATTGGTGAAGCCCACCCGCTTACCCGCACGCAGGCTAAGTTGGTGATCGTTATAACCGCTTGGCTCCGCACCAAAAATTTTTGTTCTTAAAGAAAGCTCCTCCATCGCAAGGCTAATGCCTGCGCAAAGCCCGCCGCCGCCCATACACGTTATAAGCGCGTCGAAAACTATCCCGCGCTCTTGCGCCTCAAAGGCGACCTCGAGCCCCACAGTGCCCTGCCCTGCAATAATATAGGGGTCATCATAGGACGGCACAATTATGCGGCCTTCTCTTTGGCTTATTTCGTCCGCTATATCTTCCCGTGATTCACTCATGCGATCATAGGTGATTATTTTTGCGCCGTCTGCCAAAACGCCCGCGACTTTCACCTTGGGAGCATTCGTTGGCATCACAATAACAGCCGACATGCCAAGCTCTTTGGCGGAGCGCGAAATACCCTGCGCGTGATTGCCTGAAGAGTAAGCCACAACGCCTTTGGCTCGTTCAACCGCGCTCATAGCTGACAATCGATTATATGCGCCGCGATATTTGAAGGCCCCTACTTTTTGATTACACTCTGGTTTGAACCAAACCTGTTTGCCAACCATTGCGTCGATTACAGGTGAATTGAGAAGCGGCGTCGCATAGGCGTGGCCTTTGAGGCGCTTTGCCGCGCGGGCAACGTCATCATATGTCGGAAGGGCCGTGTTCAAATCTACCATATCGCCACTATGACACTCGCAATCATTGACGCAATTTAAAAAAGGCTTGCTTGACGCTGCGGTCATAATTTGAGACAGCATAGAGTAACAATCTTATGCAACTAATAGCATATCAAAACAGATGGGGAGTTCCATATGCATGGACTTATGATGAAGCATGAGCTGATGATCAGCGACTTGATTGAGCACGCAGCCACAGTTCACCGTGATAGAGAAATATACACCTTAAATTCAGATATGTCGGAGCACCGCTACACATGGAGCGACTGTGCTAAACGGGTTCGTAAACTGGCCAATGCCTTGCTCGCGGCAGGTATAAAAGAAGGCGACCGCGTCGCAACAATCGCGTGGAACAACTATCAGCATATTGAAATTTATTACGCCGTGTCCTCGATTGGGGCGATTGTTCACACGATCAACCCTCGCCTAAAGCCGGCTCAAATTGGGTGGATGGTCAATCACGCAGAAGATACATTCCTAATATTTGATAACACCTTCGGTCCGATTATCGACGGCGTCTCGGCCATGTGCCCAAGTGTTAAAAAATGGATAGCCATTTGCGATGACGCGGGCTTGCCAGATTATAAAACCGAAGTCGAAAGCTATGAAAGTTTTATCGCGGATGCCTCCGATGAAATTGACTGGCCGCGCTTTGACGAAAACACCGCCTGTACGCTTTGCTACACCTCGGGCACGACAGGCGACCCAAAGGGCGTTCTTTATTCGCACCGATCGACAATCCTTCACGCCATGGCGGGCAGCTTCCAAGACGTCATCGGCGCTGGCTCAAATGACGTTATCCTTGCCGTGGTACCAATGTTTCACGTCAGTGCTTGGGGCCTCGTGTACTCCGCAGCAATGGTGGGCGCAAAGCTCGTCATGCCTGGTCCGGGCCTAGACGGACCGAACCTGACAAAGATGATCAACAATGAGGGCGTCTCAATCATGGCCGGCGTGCCGACAGTTTGGCTCGGCATTTACAACCACGTCAAATCGACAGGCGGGAGCTTACCGACAGTAAAGAAAGCCCTCGTGGGCGGTTCCGCATTGCCTGAATCACTTTTACGCGCTTACGAATTAGAACTTGAAATTCCCATGCAGCAAGGCTGGGGCATGACCGAGACAAGCCCCCTTGGTACGACTTATTCAGCGATGCCGGCCTATGATTATCCAGACTATGACAGCACAGTGCAGCATAAATTATATGCCGGCCGCCGTATCTTTGGCGTAGATATGCGCATTGTTGACGACGAAGGTAATGTCTTACCCCAAGACGGCAAAGCTGAGGGACATCTTCATGTGCGCGGGCCTTGGATTTCATCAGGTTATTTCAAAGGCGCAGGACAAGACAGCTTTACCAAAGACGGCTGGTTCGCCACAGGCGATGTCTCCGTCCTTCACCCTTCGGGATATATGGAAATTACGGACCGTTCCAAAGACGTGATTAAATCAGGCGGTGAATGGATTAGTTCTATTGAAGTCGAGAATGCAGCCTCCGATCACCCAGAGGTCGTTATGGCGGCCTGTATTGGGGTTCGCCACGAAAAATGGCAGGAACGTCCGCTCCTGATTGTTCAAGCGGTGGACGGAAAAACTCCCAATATCGATGAGATTAAGAAGTGTATCGAAGCAAAATGCGCAAAATGGTGGATGCCAGATGCCATCGTGTTCCGCGACGCGCTCCCCATTGGCGCGACGGGTAAAATTCTGAAACGTGAGCTCAAAGAAATCTATAAAGATTTTGATCTTGAGAGTGCGAGCTAAGACTTACCGGCCCCAAGCTCAAATAACTTACCTCGCTCAGTGATAAAAATCACAAGGAGCGAGGTTAATCCCAAGATTACAAACCCCCATAATATTGGCACAACAGACCCGTCAAACTGGGACGCAACCTTTGCGCCAATCAATGCAGATACAGTTGACGTCGCAAAACCATATGCAGCACTGGCTGTACCCGCCATCTTCCCTTGAGGCTCCATAGCGATAGCTGAAAAATTTGCGCCCATCATCCCAAAGCAAGCAAAAGTTACCGAGAAGAGCGCTAGGAAAACGTAAAAGTTCTGATTTCCAAATTGCATAGCGATGACGTTGGCCAGTGATAACAGAACAAACAGTATCGTCACCGAATGGCTAATACGGCGCATCCCGTACCTCTCAACCACCGAGGCATTTGTAAGGTTAGCCACAGCAAGGCTGCCGGCGATAATAGCAAACCAAAGTGCGAATTTTTCACCTCTATCAAAAACGTCACTGAAGATTTGCTCAGACGCGCCAATAAAAGCAAAAAGTGAACCAAAGATAACCCCGCTGGCCGTCATGTAACCAAAGGTCATGCGGTTTCTCAAAACAATGCCATAATTTTTAAATGTTCGCTCAAAGCTAAGCTCGTGACGATCCTCAAAGCCCAAAGTTTCAGGCAATCTAAGCTGAACCCAGATAAAGACTAGCGCCGCAGAAATCGCCAAAACACCAAATGTCCATTTCCAACTCGCAAATGTCATTATGCCGGCCCCAATCGCAGGGGCTACGATAGGAACAATCATGAAAACTGTCATGACAAGGGACATAATACGCGCCATGGCACGGCCCGCGGTTACGTCTCGAACAATTGACACGGCAATAACCCGAATGCCCGCAGCAAAAACACCTTGGATGAAACGCACGAATAACATCAACGTGAAGCTTGTCGTCATCGCGCAGGCGATGGCCGCAAAAATATATCCAATCAAAGAGAGCTTCAAAAGGCTTTTTCGTCCAAACCGATCTGATAGCGGCCCAAAAAATAACTGCGGCACGCCAAAACCAATTATATAGCTAAAGATAATGAGCTGCTGATCATTGGGTTCAGTAAGCGCGTAATACTCACCAATCTGGCCGAGTCCTGGCAACATAATATCTATCGCAAGAGCGTTAAGCGCCATGAGCGCCGCCACCAGGCTAACAAATTCCCACAATGGCAGCGGCAAATTTGCTTTCGCAATCGTATTGATGTTGGGGTTCCTGTTCGGCAAGACTATCTCTTTTCGGAGTTCATTTGCGCCTCAGATTTTTCAATGGCAAGCTTAAATCGTTATCGCGAATAAAAATTTGCTGAACAGACAAAATATGTTCACCTCTCATCACCCGTCGATTGTCCACAGAACTTTGCGCGCGACAAAGACCGTTGATCAGCGCAATGCATATCAAGTACCCGGCAATTACAAGACGGTGTTTTATTCCCCTTTAAATTGATTAATTCTAGTTTTGGTTTAACTGCCCCTTAACCTTATCCCTAAAGCAGGCTGTAATTCCTTTGTTTTATGAAAGGTTAGCTACCGAGAGAACTCGGAGTCTAACAGTAAATTGGGATACACTATGTCTTTTAAAAAAATTGCACTTGCGGGCAGCGTTGCTGCTACGCTGATGGCAACGACCGCTTATGCGTCTGTCATTGACCGTCCATTCTTCCAAGTCCTCGGCGTTGTTGTCGTTTGGGGCGGTACAGACTTTGACGAAAACGCGGGCACAGCGCCTGTCGTTTCTGACTTCGTTCTTTTGACACCTGCATCTGGCACGGCTGGGGCCGACCTTATTTCGGGCGACGTCTATTCAGTTGTAACGGGCTCACTTGACCCAATCTCTGACAGTGGCACAGCCGCTGACGGCACTGCAGTTTTCGATCCTGTAACAGGCGAAACAACTGGCGGTACATTTACAGATGGCGGCACAGCCGGCGTTCTTGACGCGGCTGACACGCTAACAGCTTTCGGTATCGACGCGGCAACTGACATCTCTGGCGGCCTTGTCGGGTCACACAACTCAAGCTTCTACGTCGCGTCTAACGCCGCTTTTGACATCTTCGCTCAAAGCTCGAACGTCGTTGCAACAGGTGACTTCCTCACGGACGGCCTTGACGATAGCAATATAAGCTTTGCCATGGCAGTCACGCCATCTGGCGATGATGGCCTTGCATTCGGCGCATCTGCACAAGACCCGTCAACAGGTGGTACGGGCGTTGTTACAACAATCGACAGTCTCGACGACATCAGCACACAAGCCAAAGTCTTTGACGGTGGCCGCAAAACAGCCGCGACGCCAGGCGCCCTGGCCGCTCAGTCTGTGCGTTTTGACAGCGTTTACACACTCGATAGCGACACAGCGACGGCTGGCACACAAGGTTACGATCTGTCTATGGGTGTGGGTACACTCCAAGCTGACGTAACTTACACAGTCTTCGTGCCATAGGCCGAATTGCAGATTAAAAGAAAGGCCGCTGGAGAAATCCGGCGGCCTTTTTTGTGCAATCATACCCTTTTACCAAACCATTACACCAATCCTGCGTAATGACTGTTGACTTGCGCAACTCGTTCATTACATCCCGCACGCAATGAAATTCAAGTCAGGAGACTCACATGCGCACACACGTTCCAAACGTCACTTTTAAAACTCGCGTCCGCGACGAAAACGTCGAAGGCCCAAACAAGTTTGATTGGAAAGACGTCACAACAGACGATATTTTCAAAGGCAAAAAAGTTGTACTCTTCGCCCTGCCAGGTGCGTTTACGCCGACCTGTTCTACGACGCACCTTCCCCGCTATGAAGAGCTTTACGAAGACTTTAAAGCTGAAGGCGTAGACGAAGTTGTCTGCCTATCTGTGAATGATGCATTTGTCATGTATCAGTGGGGCGTTTCGCAAAACCGTAAAAACGTCTTCCTCCTACCAGACGGCTCAGCTAAATTCACACGCGCCATGGGCATGCTTGTCGATAAAGATAATCTTGGCTTTGGTATGCGCAGCTGGCGCTATTCAATGCTAGTCAATGACGGTAAAATCGAAAAAGCCTTCATCGAAGCTGACTTTGGTGACAACTGCCCAACGGATCCGTTCGAAGTGTCAGATGCCGATACAATGCTCGCCTATATTCGCGGCGCGGACCAAACGACAAAAGCGGCTTAAAGCCCTGTTTATCTTGATATGAAAAACCGCGTCCTTCGACGCGGTTTTTTTATGGCTAAGAGCGCATCTCGTTGAGCGTTTGCTTATATTCCCAGCGCTGAATTTCCGTCATCGCTAAGGAAATGCGGTGCTCAAGATTGTCCACGGCGACTTGCCGCGCCGCAGGCCGCGCGTTCTCGCCAATAAGTTTTTCCGAATCCTCGCAGACTTTTGCCAGTTTCATTGCGCCAACAGCCTTGGCCGTGCCCATCAAGGAATGGGTCAGGCCCGCCCAAACATCATCATCGGCATCTGCTACAAGCGCTTTTGACCACATGTCGACCTGATTCTTGAACAGGTTAAAAACTTCTTTCGTAAGCGAGATGTCACCCCCAACATACTGATTTAAATGGTCAAAATCTATTTCTGGGTCTTTATCAATAATATCCATGGGCCTGTGCTAGTCTAATTAACTTAATATGAACAGAGGTTTCAGCTTAGTTTCAGCAGCAATAGCTTAACAACAGTTAAAGCTTGTGAAAGGAGCCTAATATGACCCGATTTAATTTTCCCCTGAAGGCCGCCGCCACGCTCAGCGCTCTTGCCCTCACCGCAGTTACCGCTCCGAGCGCATTTGCAGGCGACTCAGCCTATTCAAAGGCTGCAGACCGTGTCGCCAATAAAGTCCAAGCGCAGCGCCAAGATCGTGGCACTCGCGCGGCGAACCGTGGTACGCGTTCTGATCGCGGCGTACGCAATAATGATCGCCGCTCAACGCGCGGTGTGCGAAACAATGAACGCCGCTCGACACGTGGTACACGCAACAATGAGCGCAGCCGTAACCGTCATCGCGATTATGTCCACCTTCGCAACACCCGCGATTACCGGACAAACCGTAATACGCACCGCGGATATTCAACGGGCTACCGTCCTGCGTCATTTGGTAATTATCGCCGCGGCAATGGTTATCGCCATAACGGCTTTAACACCAACTACCGCAGCGGACTGGGCATCAGCTTCTCTTTCGGAAGCCCAGGTTACTCTAGCTATCGTTGGGCGCCGTCGAATTACGGGCTTTACCGCCCAGGCCGCGTAAGTTTTGCAAGCTACCGCAACCGCACACGCTGTGATCGCGTCATTGTGGACGGCTTCCAATACGGAACGCTTCGCCCGGTCAGCGTAACCCAATGTTACAACCCATGGGACGGCTATTACATCATCCAAGGCTCAGAGCGTATTGCCCGCAGCCATTGGTAAGCTCCAATTAATATTTATAGAAAGTCGCCTCTTACGAGGCGGCTTTTTTATTGCGATTTCACTTTTTGAGTGGCATCACGAGCTCTGGAGGCATCAATGGCACTTAACTCTTCTGCAATTCGCGCATATTTCGGCGAAGCCGATTACGGTAACAATCATTGGGCCGCTTGGGCAGCAGGCCTTTGGGTCATTATGGTGACCGTTATGGCCGCGCAAGTTATTGTTGGGATCCCGATGGTAATTGGCATTATGGGACTTCCTGCAGAGGTGCTTCAGGGCCTGGAGCCGCCCACCAGTACAGCGCGCTATCAAATGGAAGCGGGCGTCGCCTTTGTGGTTGGCACGCTCCTCGCGCTGATTTGTTATGTTGTGCGTGACAATTACGGCAAAGAAAAAGAAAAAACAATTCTAAGTATTGGCGGTGTTTTTGCCCTTATCTCCACATTTGGTTTTATTTACTTAATGCGCGCCAATAGCGGGCCCGAGAGCAGCGCTTATGTCAATGCTATGCTGGGAAATAGCAAGCTCATTTACGCATCAATGCTGGCCATTTTTCCTATTATTGCAGGCGGTGTTTATATCGCGCAGAAAGTACTGCACAAACGCTCGCTGCGCTCCCTCCATACTGCTGCACCGAAATACCGTTGGGGCCGCATGTTTTTCTCCATGGCTGTGTTTTGGGCCATCGCTGGCCTATTGTCCTACATCGGCCATGCAACAGGAAAAAGCACAATGGAATTTGTCTTTGACCCATCGCGTTTTTGGGGCTTTGCGCTGGTCTCGCTTCTTTTCATTCCGCTCCAAAGCGCAACCGAGGAAATCATTTTGCGGGGGTATTTTAACCAAGGGTTGTCACGTATCATCCGCAATCCCTGGATTGTGTTTTTCATCACAAGCGCTGGCTTTGCCGCGCTGCATCTTGGCAATCCTGAAATCGCGCAGAGCGGCCTTGAAGGGAATAAGCTGATTACGCTAAGTGGTTATTTTTTCTTTGGAATTTTTGCCTGCCTCCTGACCTATATTGACGGCGGGCTAGAAACGGCTATTGGCGTTCATGCCGCGAACAACCTCTTCGCAGCGGTAATTGTCGGCTATGAACATTCTGCCTTGCCAACGCCCACACTCTACAAAATTGGCTTTAACTCAGACGGCGATGTGTTGATGACCATCATTGGCCTAAGTTTAGTATGCTTGATTATGTACGCAACGCGGCGCAACACACCAGCAGAGGCTTTAAAAACCTAGCCAAATTGCGCGGCTTGTCGGCCCTCTGTCGTGAGGCGGCAAACAAGCCAATCGGGTTTTAAGGGGTTAGCAAACCACCGCGCGGCATAGCCTTTTTCAAGGCAGTTCTGTATCGTCTTGTGGTCAATCTCTTGCCCAAGCGTGTCAAACAGCGGCAATTTTCCGCCCGCTTGACCTAATCCCATCGTTAAATACGCTTTTTCGTCTGCGCTAATCGCAGCTCTGCCTGTCTCAGCCCTAACCATAGTCTTCTCTGCCAATACGCAGTTCCCTATTCCAATCACCAATGGCCTGGCCTGCTTACGAGGGCATGTTCCATTATGTAACAATCTAGTGGAAAACGTCTTAGATTAGGTTAAGACTGATAGTACAAGAGAAAGACTCATCGTAAGGGACGAATTTTGTCGGATATATTTAAGAGAATCAGGAGCATAGAGGCGGAAGACGACGCCGTAACTAAGGCGCTGGGCTTAACACCTGCAGAACTAGAAGAGCCTGCAAAACCTGAAAAGAAAGGCCGACTGAACCTTAGCGTTCCAAGGGATGATGCCCTCTTAGATCTGGATGATTTATCACTCGGCACAGACCACGATACTCCTGACCTCAATATACCTCTACCCAAACAGCCAGAGCAAGCTGCATCAAAATCGCGCCTAGGCCTCACGCCTATTTTACCGCTTGCGAAGTCCCCTATCCAGCTACAGCCAGTTAAAAGTCAGCCACGCGCGCAGAGTATCGCAGAGGAAACGCCGCCGAGGCCGGCAAGCTCAAGCTCCGGGCCCTCACCGCTACCAGACTTCATGGATAACGAAGCGCAACAAGCGCCGTCACCTGAGACAATCAGACGCCAAGTTGCAAACAAAGAGCCCGTTGCAGTAAGTTTCATTGAGCATCCCAAGGGCGCAAACCCATACGGCGAAGCAGGGCTTCTCGAAACGAAATCGCCAATGGCCCGTTTCATTACCATCGCAGGCATTATAACTGCGATAATTTGGATAATGTGTGCAGGGCTATTATTAGCGGAGATGCTTCAAACCACGGGCGCTTGGGCGTCCATGTCTGCCGTGCAAAAACTTGGGTTTTCCTTCACGGCATTATTTCCTCTCGCACTTATTGGTCTCACGACTTATGCTTTCCGTCATTTGACCGCTCTCACGCGCGCCTCTGACAAATTAAAGGTCACAGCCGAAGCGCTTTTGACGCCAGACGACACCGTCATCGCACGCTCAACAATTATGGCCAAGTCAATCCAGTCTCAAGTTGATGAGGTGAATCTAAAGGTCTCCTCGGCCCTCACTCGGATGGAACTGTTGGATGATATGGTGAAATCTCAAGGCTCGTCGCTTGCTAAGTCCACTATCGCTATCGAAACAACGACAAGCCAGATTGAAGACCGTATTAGCGCGCAGCGCCAAGGTCTAGAAAGTATTGCAGGTCTCTTTGAGGGTCGTATGGAAACGCTCTCTCATATGATGGAGGGGCATACTTCGCAACTTGCCTCATCAGGACAAATGGCTGAACAGCGCGTACAAGAGGCCCGTCTTAGCGTCGAGTCAGCAGCAGAAAGAATCGCCTCTGCCTCCGAAACAGTTCGGCAAAATGCTGTCGCTGCAGCGCAGACACTTTCTGGCAGTCAAATTGAAATCACAAAACTTGGCGATGACGTTCAAGCGCAATCCACGCGTCTTGACGCTGTTTACCGTCAACATTTAAACGACTTAAAGACTATGTTGTCTGACCTGCGCGGCCAGCAAGACGAGCTTGCCGCGACAATGGAAGAGCGTCTTTCAAAGATGCGCGATATGTCACTCTCAGCAAAGGTTGGTGCCGAGAGCTTAACCGAAGCGTCAATCAAAGGCCGCGAAACCGTCGAAGCCCTCAACGAAGCGGCATCGCTGACTGACACAGCTGTCCGCGCCCGCTTCTCCGAAATGGAAGAAATGGTCAAATACTCCACGGCGCGCGCAGAAAGCATTAGCGAAACGGCCGCGCGGCAGGTTCAAAACAGCTTGTCTACGACACGTAAAGAAATCGCGCGTATCGAGGCCGATATGATGGACCTGATGGACAAACTCAGCAGTGCTGAGGCTGCGAAGGCAACACTCGCGCCGCCCTCTCAAGCGTCCATCCCGGCCTTAAGGCAGAACCAGTTTTCAGAGCCCCCTTATGCCGCCCACTCTGATAATGAGCCAAAGTACAAGCCTGCGCCGCCGCAAGCGCCCGCTGAACCTGCGCTGTATAGCATACGTCAGCCTATAGAGAATATTGCGCCGCCCCGTCCGGATGGCGTGTCAGATTTGGAAATACATGAGCCCGACATGGACGATTTGCCCGCCGTCCTAAGACGACCATCTGGCGACAATAATTTGAGGGACCGCGGCAAATGGAGCCTTAGGGGATTGTTCAGCGCAGATGAGCAGACCTCCGCGTCCAAACAAAAGTCCGTTAGCAATGGTAGCATCGTCAACAGCCTAATAGCGCTTGGCTTAACACCCGGCGCAATAGTAGATGACGGCTGTATCATCGAAGCCTCTAATCTTTTAAAGGCGAAAGGCGCATCGGCCATGAGCGAAGCGGTCGCGCGCCGGCTTGGGGAACCCGTTCGCCACCTCTTTCTTGCAATCGAAACAGACGCCGTTTTGAAATCCGATATTCAAAACTTTACGGCGCAGTTTAAGTCTCGCCTCACACCCATCCAAAATGATAGAGAGACTATACGAAAGAGATTTGAGAGCGAAGCAGGCCGCGCTTATCTACTGTGCGATGCTGCGCTTAACTCCTGACGACAGCACTAAGCTAAAGGGTCTTATCAGGACGATGTCTTGATGTCGGTCGTCAAAAGCCAGTCGGCTATGTCATTTATGGCCGCTGCATTCGCCCTATCCTGCGCGCGAACAATTTCTGAAATCCGATTATCACGCGCGCGCTCTGTTTTACGAACATCATAACTTCCTATCAAATTTCTATCGGCCGCATTAGCCAAAGTCGCCGTATAACGCACAACAGCGAGCGGGGCGCTACCTTCACCTTGGTCATATATTGCTTCGAAATTTCTGACGTTTAAATGAATACGAAGTTCTGTACGTGCCCCCGAAACTGGCAAGACGCCAATTATTCCAGGACGACTTGAAAACACATCAAGAACCGAACCTTGGATAAGGTCTGGCACTTTTTCAGCCCATTCTGCACCGCTCGCAGACAGGATACGATCACCGCTGGGACTTACCGTTATATCATTTCCCGCCAAAGGCCGAGGTACGGTAGGTCTATCAACCCGAAGAACAATTGCGTCAGCACTTGGCATAACAACTGTATCCTGCGTTGAAGCAGAGAGGCGGTAAACCGTTTTCGCAGGTGCAGGGTCGGGAACAATCGAAGGCACAAATGAAGCACAAGCCGTCGTCAAAGTAAGAATTCCGCACACAGCGCTAAGTTTAAAAGCTATGGCCCATGTCTTATTTACCTGAGTCATTGCGGTATCTCCATAGTCTCGACCTCTTCACCTGTAATAAAGGTCAATGGACTTCGTTCCAAGTCACTCAAGATTGACTGTAGGCTGTCAACAGAGGCCCTGACGCCATCCAATGTTTCCTCCACGTCAGTTAGGCCAGAATTTGAAACGCGGTTAACGGCGTCCCTTACATCCGTCACAGCCTTATCAGAGTTTACTGCAACCTTTCGGAACTCGATAAGCGTTCTATCGACTTCCAGCATCGATGCTTCGGCTTTCGCAAGGGCGCTTTTTACATCGCCATTGACTAAGAGTTCAAAATCGGCCGCAGCATTTTCAGTTGCCAAGGCCGCCGCAGAAACGTCTTTTGCCGCCTTTTCAAATGAGACCAGGACTTTGTTAACAAGGTCGCCGTCAATTTCGACATCTTGAAGGTCGGCTGTGATTGTGCGGATATTTGCCAAAATTCCTTGAAAGTCGAGAATGGCCTGTTCGGACAGAAGCGTATTTACGCGAATAAGAGCGCGCTGCGCGCCAAAAATCACGTCCTCACCGCCCTCAACAAGGGTATCGATTTGGCTCATACGGCCTTGGATTCGAAACGGCCCCTCGCCCGGTAATTCCGACATGAGGGCAAGCTCTTCGCTACCTGCCGAAATTTGGATATAATTCAGACCCGTCAGGCCCTGCGGCTCAAGCTGGGCTGTGCTGTCGATATGAATGGGCGTATTCGCTTGAACTTGAATTTTAGCAATTACGGAATTACTGCTGTTAATATCCAAGCCAAGACTTGTGACCTCGCCTACAGGGAGTCCATTAAAGCGGACTTCGCTACCCTGTGATAACCCCCTGACCGCCCCCTGAAATACGACTTCATAATCATCATATTGTTGGTCAAATTGCGCACTTGAAAACCATAGAACGAAACTGAGGACAGCCGCTAGTGCCGCAAGTACAAACAGGCCGACGAAGGCATAATTTGCTTTACTTTCCATAAGCTTTACTGGCTCCCTAAATCTTGCTCGGCATCTAGCCCCGCAGTGTTAGCAGCACGCGCACGGGCACCACCAAAATATTGCTGAACCCACGGGTGGTCGAATGCCTGTACTTTAGGCAAGCTATCATTAATCGCAATCCGTTTATCAACCAAAACAGCAACGCGGTCGCATATTGTGAAAAGACTATCCAAATCATGCGTTACCATAATCACCGTCAAATCCATTGCGTCACGCAGGCCTAGAATAAGTTGGTCAAAAGCGGACGCCCCAATCGGGTCTAGCCCTGCCGTTGGTTCATCGAGATAGAGTAGCGATGGATCTAAAGCCAATGCCCGCGCAAGACCCGCTCGCTTTTTCATCCCCCCAGATAAATCAGATGGGAAAAGCGTTGCAGCACTTAGAGGCAGCCCTACCATATGAATTTTCATATCCGCCAACTCACGCATTAATTGTAGCGGTAAGTCTGTATGTTCACGCAAGGGCACCATAATGTTTTCGCGAACAGTTAATGATGAGAACAAAGCGCCGCCCTGAAAGAGCACGCCAATTTGATTATTTATTTCTTGCCGGAGTTCCGGCTTGAGAGATCGCCGGTCTTGTCCAAAATAACGGACAATGCCGCCCTCGGGTTCTTTTAGGCCTAGCAAAGTATTGAGTAGTACCGATTTTCCAGAACCAGAACCGCCGACCAGACCCACGATTTCACCGCGGTCTACCCGAAAATTCAAATTCTCATGAATGATATTCGTGCCAAATTGTGTGAGAATTCCGCGGGCTTCAACTGGCGGTGATTGAATGTCTAGAACCAAGGCCATATTACACTCCCAGCTGTAAGAATAGCATTGCAAACATTGCGTCGATCGTTATTACCGCGAAAATTGCCTGCACAACTGAGGTCGTGGTTCGAGAGCCGAGCGAGTCGACACTGCCTGTGACGGCCAGTCCTTGACGGCAGCCCACTACGGCAATGATTATGGCGAAGAATGGCGACTTGATCATGCCAACCCAAAAATGCTGTATAGGCACGGAGTCTTGGAGCCGCCCCACAAACAAAATAGGCGAGACATCCGTTGGGCCTAACCAGGCTACAAGCATCCCCCCAAATAAGCCTGAAAGCATCGCGAGGAAGGTCAGAATAGGCGCTGAAATCAAGCATGCGAGCGCTCGGGGCACGACAAGTGTTTCAAATGTCTCTAGTCCGATAACCGTCATGGCATCTATTTCTTGGCGCATCCGCATGGCGCCAATTTGCGCCGTAAAGGCAGAATCAGAGCGCCCCGCCAGCATGATAGCCGTGATAAGGACAGCGAACTCTCGCAGTACAGAAAACCCGACGAGCTCAACCATAAAGATTTGCGCACCAAATGAGGCCAGAAGGTTGGCTCCCATGTAAGCAATCACAGCGCCGATAAAAAAGCTAAGCACCATCACGATAGGCGCGGCGTTGATACCCACTTCTTCCACCATTGCAATGACAGATTTCCACCGAATTTTTCCCGGATTGAAAAGGAGGCGCGTGAGAACAATGAAAAACTTTCCGAGGAAAGCCAGCGTGTCATATAACTCATTCCAAAACCGATTCGTTGCCCGCCCAATACGAACCAAAACATCGTACCACATACGGCCTTGGTCTGGCAGTTTCCCCATACGCGCATCAGCGGCCGCCTGTATGAGCATGTTTTGACCTTTGTTATCAGCCTTTATCGACCAATTAAAACACTTGCCTGTTTTGCACTTTATGGCGCGCGATAAAACATAGGCCCCTGCGGTATCCATTTCACCGACACCGTCAAAATCATAGCTAACCGCTTGTTGATTAAAATTTTCTAGCTCACGCTTCAAACGCTGATCCACATCGGCGATAGTTTTAAGCGTCCAATTTCCAATGGCTGTTAATTTCAGATGTCCATCAACTTCAGACAAGCTAAAGCGCGGGGCATCTGCCTCTCGCGCTAAGTGCCGCTTTATTTCTGTCGTGGAATTCATGTTCGTAAGGTGCTAATCATTCGGCTTAAGGTCAAGTCGGGATGTGCCATGGATACGATTAAATCTGAAGTTATTTCATGGCCGATAAAAGGCCGATTTCGCATTGCTCGCAGTATCGTCACCAAAGTCGATGTTGTCGTCGTAACGCTCACATCAGGACCGCATATTGGGCGAGGAGAATGCCGCCCTTACCCCCGGTATGATGAAACACCAGAATCAGTTTGCGCCCAAATCGCAGGTCTAGAAGATAAGATATCTACCCTAACCAGAGAGACCCTCGCTGACCGCCTCCCAAATGGTGCGGCCCGTAATGCCGTCGACTGCGCGATCTGGGATTTGGACTCTCAGGTTTCTGGAAAGCCCGTCTTTGAGCTTATGGGTTTGCCCGCGCCGCGCCGCAGGCCCACAGCCTTCACCCTATCAATCGATACGCCTGAAAACATGGCTCAGGCAGCTTTGGCAACGGCGGCGGGAAATCATAAAGTTTTAAAAATCAAAATTGGCGACACAAATGGATTGCAATGCGCCCTTGCCGTCCTGAAGGCGCGGCCGGACGTGGAACTCATCATTGATGCAAATGAGGCCCTGGACGCTAAAAAGCTCCGCCATTTTCAAGACGTACTCAGCCATAAGGCGGTCGCCCTAATTGAACAGCCAATGCCCGCTGGGTCCTCATTGCCAGATGATACGGCCAGCCGAAGTCCCATTATTTGCGCCGACGAGTCGCTGCACACGGCGCAAGACCTTTCGCGACTTTGGGATGAAGGATACCGCGCGGTGAACATTAAGCTTGATAAGGCTGGCGGGCTTACCGAAGCCCACAGTTTGGCCGCCGCAGCAAAAGATAGGGGGTTCTATATTATGCTTGGCTGCATGGTCAGCTCATCTTTATCAATGGCGCCGGCTATGTTACTCGAAGGCTATGCTGACATCATCGATTTAGACGGCGCACTTTTACTGGCGAAAGATCACAGTAACGGTATGATATATGAAAAGGGGCACGTAAACCCAGCGCCTCCTCATTTATGGGGGCACCCAAGGGCTAGCCAGTAAGAAGCGGCTAATTGATAGCGCTATTTTGTAGCGAGGATGTAAGGATTCTACCGGCTCGGACGCGATCACCAAATGCATCGGTAATATCGCGCAGCTGATCGACCGCTCGCGTGTAATCCATAAGTATGGTTTCTTTATTAGGCCCCGCGGCGGGTAGAGCGGACGTAAACACAAGTTCTGCTTCGCGAGAGGCGATCAAAGCTTGTTGAAGGCTCGCAAGCTCTTCGCGTAAATTCGTATCATCAGGCGCCATTGCCAAATAGACTTCCGCAGCTTTTGTCGTTTGAGTGACGAAGCTTTTAGCTCTATCAATATCTTTGTGAATTTGCGCTTGGCTAACGGAGGCCGCATTATAAGCGGAAAGCGGACTATCCGTTGATTTCGTGTCGAGGCCGCGCAAGAGTATGCTTGCCGCAGACTGCACACGTTTGCGGTTTTTATTCGCAACCCAGCCATTCGTCGCAAACGCCGAATAAAGCTTGTTTGCCGCACGTTTTACAACATTGTCCTTATTTGGCTGAGCGGAACTTTCAACCACGGTGGATGTGCCGCCAACATTAGCCAAATCGACGGTTGCGCAGCCACTGGCCGCGACACAAACAATCGACAATAAAGCGAGTTTCGCTTTCATAGAGTTCCCCAATTTGGAGCCTGAACAGGACAATATCCCTTTCAGCCTCCCTAGCTCACTTATACTGAATAATGAGTGAACATTTCCTATTGGGCATGTTTTAACTCAGGACTGCGTAACCGCAAGAGAAACGCACAGTTTTAAGGCAAAGATGACTACATTGTCACGTAAAGCTTAAAACTCGAAACCGAAGTACTTTGACAATATCCCAAGTACGAGGACCACTGTCATAAACACTGGAGCGACAAAGCGGACAAAGAACATAATGAAGCGCCCAAGGCCTTCACTGTCGCCCTCAATTTCTTCGGCCACTATCGTCTTTTTCAAGCGCCAGCCCGTAAATAGAACAATAAACAAGGCTGATAGCGGTGCAAGAATTGGCCCCGCAAGCCCCGTGTCGATGAAATCAAAGAATTTTGGCGAAAGCATCGAGACCAACCCTAGTGCCGTGATAGCGGCGCCAGTTAGCCATGCCGCTTTTTTCTTCGTCATGTTAAATCTCTCGGCCACAAAGGCCACCGAGGGCTCAAGTAGTGACACAGACGACGTTATTGCCGCAAAGAAGGCAAGAAAGAAGAAGGCCGCACCGATAACCCAGAAGTCGGCTAAGGCCGTTGGCAATGTCTGGAAGAAAATCCCAGCACCCGCGCTGAAGTCAAGGTTGTTAGAAAAGACAATCGGAAAAATCGCAAGACCCGCAATAATTGCTACCATTGTATCCGCAACACTGATACCGACTGCGGCTTTCGGAATGTTGATATCGCGCGGCAAATAGGACCCGTAGGTAATCATAATGGCGTTACCGATACCTATTGAAAAGCAAGCTTGTCCTAATGCTGATGTTGCTACGGCGGGTGTGATTTTAGAAAAATCCGGTGTAAACATGAATCCCACGGCCTGTGCTGTGCCGCCTGATTCCATTCCGCTTACGATAGAATAAAGCGCCAAACCAATAAGAAGTACAAAGAAGATCGGCATCAGAAGCTTCGCTGCTACTTCAATACCCTGATTAACGCCGCGCGCCACAAGCCAAATCGTGATACCCGCAAAGATAAAGAAGTAAGGCCAAACGGCCTCTAAAAAGTTTCCATTCCCCATGGGGTTTTCGAGCATCGCAGGGAAGAGAGCGGCTATATCCGCAGCGGCCATACCCGTGAAACTGTTGCCCAAGAAGCGAACAAGGTAGTTCAAGACCCATGCTGCCACCACGCAGTAAAAACTTACAATCAAAAATGAAGCCGCCATACCGAACCAAGCGCCTGCACTCCAGACTTTCGAAACACCGCTGCGTGATGCTAGGTCATTAGACGAGCCGACGGCGCTAGAGGACTGACCTGCGCGGCCAATCATGAATTCGCTCATCAATACGGGAATCCCAACAAAGACAATACAGGCTACATAAACTATCAGGAAAGCAGCACCGCCATTGGTGCCAAGTTCGGCTGAGAACCGCCATAGGTTACCTAAGCCAACGGACGAACCAATCGCCGCCATAATAAACGCAAAACGTGACGACCATTGCGCAGTACCCGCAGCAGGAAGAGCAGCCATAATAAACCCCAAAGTTTGTTTTCTTTTACACTGCCACACTCACCAAAAGGGTCAAGAGGTTACCATGGCACTTATGCAAGAATCCCCACCAATACGACTTGGCTTTAATTATACCCTTTGGGCAATTCAGCCGCTCTAAAGAGGTGCGAGGAAAGAATAAGTCCAAACCCAATCATCACTGTCAAAATGACGGTTCCACCGTAACTAATGAGCGGTAAAGGCACACCGACAACGGGGATTAGCCCCATGACCATAGCCAGGTTGATAAAGACATAAAGAGTGAACGTGGTCGTCACGCCGAGAATGAGCAAGCGAGAGAACAGATGTTTTACTTGAAATGAGAGATATAGACAAAATGCAATTAGCACCCCATAAATCAAGATGGTCCCCACGCCGCCTATGAGGCCAAACTCTTCGCCAATCACAGTAAAGATAAAATCCGTTGTGTTTTCTGGCACATAGTCGCCCGATCGCTGCGTGCCTTGCATAAACCCTTTGCCCGAAACGCCGCCGCTTCCCAGCGCAATTTTTGACTGGATAATGTGATAACTTGCGCCCATCGGATCTGCCTCTGGATCCCACAGCGTATTAATCCGTTCGCGTTGGTAGTCTTTCAATCCAAATTTATAAAACACGGGAATTGCAATAGCGGCTCCGAAGGCTGCGCCAAGCATTACCCGCCAATTGATGCCTGCTAAGAATACGATCGCAAATCCTGTCAAAACCAATAAAATCGTTGTGCCCAGATCAGGCTGCCTAAAGATAAATTGCATGGGGATACCAATGATAATCAATGCCCCAAATAGGCCCGAGACGCGCGACACACGCCAGCCTGGCAAATCATGATAATAACGCGCTAGTGCCAGCACAATTGCGAGCTTCATGATCTCAGAGGGCTGCAAACGCGCAATGCCAAAATCGAGCCAGCGCTGTGAACCATTCACTTCAATGCCGAAAATATCGACGGCTCCAAGCAATAAAACGGCGACAATATAGATTGGGTAAGCGAGAAAATACCAAACACGAATATTCACAAGTGCAACCGCCAACATAATACAGCCGCCAAGAATAAGCCGCTGCATATGCTGGAGCGCGCCAGCATTCCAGCGGCCATCCGTGGCTGCAAATATCATGATAACGCCAATGCCGCCTATCAGAAACACCAAGGCGAATAACAGCCAGTTGACTTCGTAAAGCCGCGCGACAAGTGACCCTTGGACGGTGGAGTCAGATGTTGCGAAGCGCGCATAACGCCTTTTATTGGACCGGTCCATCATAGCTGCGTTTTGCCTGCGCCTTGCGTGACCTTGGCCTGCATGCCATCGCGCTCAAGCACACGCTGTATTAAAGCGCGGGTGATCGTTGCGGCCTTACCTGCACCCGACCCGCCATGCTCAACCAGTGTCGCGACGGCAAACCGAGGGGCATCATATGGGGCATACCCCACAAAAAGGGAATGGTCGCGCAGTTCCCATTCAAGCTGTGCATTAGACATGACTCCGCTCAGGCGCTCCGCTTTGGAAATGCTTCGCACCTGCCCCGTTCCCGTTTTGCCAGCCATGTCGACACCGGGAATTCCGCTGCCATTGGGGCGATAAGCCGTGCCGCCTGGCTCTTGGGTGACCGACCACATCGACTCGCGAATAAATTGAAGGTGAGACGGATCAATATCAAGCGGCGCAAATCCCGGCAGCTCTTTACCAATAATTAAATGCGGAGTCACCGCGCGACGTCCGTTCGCAATCCTTGCCGTCATGACAGCGAGCTGTAGCGGCGTCGCGAGAACAAACCCCTGACCGATACTCGCATTATAACTGTCACCTGTTCGCCAGCCATCGCCTAGTCTGCGTTCTTTCCAAGCCCCGTTTGGATTAATCCCTGCGGTCTGTCCTGTAATGCCTACGTCAAACCGTTGACCAAACCCAAGTTTGTCCGCCATATCATGAATAGGATTAATGCCCATCCGATTTGCCAATTCATAGAAATAGATATCGCAAGAGTTTTTCAAGCCATCGCGCATTGTCATGGGACCATGACCACGTCGTCGCCAGCAATGGAAGGTGCGCGAGCCTAGCTTTGTTTTGCCCGTGCAATAGATTTTTTCTCGCGTGTCTATAATGCCTTCTTTCAGCGCGGCAAGCATAACAACCATCTTAAACGTCGAGGCAGGAGGATAACCGCCTCCAAGCACTTTGTTAAACTGGGGGCGTTTGTAATCACTGTTCAGCGCAGTCATGTCAGCTTGGGTTAAGCCAGACACAAAAAGATTGCCGTCAAAAGTCGGCATCGATAGCAACGTGCGAAGCTCGCCCGTCATGACATCGATTACGACGCTAGCGCCGCTTTCCTCTTCAAAAAGTTCAGCGGCATATCGCTGTAAATCTGCGTCAAGGGTAAGGCTAACATCCTCACCGGGTGTTGGCGCGTCCTCGGGATCTGGCCATTCGCGAACAATGCGTCCAAAGGCATTGACCTCTACCTTTAGCCGTCCGGCCTTCCCGCGCAGACGTTCATCCGCAGCGGCTTCTACGCCCGTCTTACCAATCCGAAAAGCAGGTTGACGCAGAAGTGGGTCAGGATCTGCTTCAACATCTTTTGGTCCTGCCGTTCCAACATAACCCAGCGTATGGGCAAAAATGCCTTTGTTAGGATAGGCCCTGCCCTGCCCGACATCTGGGATGACCCCAGGAAGATCAGGTGAGCGCATATTGATGGCCGCAAAGCTATTCCAGTCCAAATGCTCCTCAATTAAAACAGGAATAAAACGCGCCTTGCGGCGAACATCTCTTTTAACACGCTGGCGCGTCCCGTCTGAGATAGGCACGACTGCATTAAGTTCATCGAGCGCCCTGTCGACATCTTTGACTTGCTCCGGTATTAAGAGGACGCGGTAATCCTGCCGATTGATTGCGAGCGCCTCACCGTTACGGTCAAGAATGCGTCCCCGCTCGGGCACGATAATGTTAAAGTTAAATCGGTTACGGTCCGACAAAACCGTATAGTCCTCAGCCTTTGTGACTTGGAGATAGTAAAGGCGAGACGCTAAAATTCCCATCACGCTTATGCCGCCAAATGCCATTAAGGCTGTGCGACGGGTGACCGTTTGCGGGTCAATGCGTTCCTCATCATCGCGGGGCGTCATCGTGCTGGACTCTCGTAATAGAAATCGTTTCGATTTCCAAACAAGCGGGCACTATATTCGCGTATAAGATAGAACACAGGAAAAACAACGAGCATTATCAAAACCGACAAAGTCAGCGACTTAACATTGACCGAAGAGGCGAGAACAAATTTCGCTAGGGCAATTTGAAAAGCCCAGACGCAGGCTAAAACGATTGCAGCCCCGACCCATTGCCAGAGTAAAAACTGTGAAGTGTCTCTTAGATCAGGACGGTAAATCAAAAATAAGACAAGCCATGTCACCGGCCATAATCCTGTCGGGCCATAAGAAAGATAGTCTTGAAAAAACCCCAGAAGAAATATGCCTAATACGCTCAGAATGGGGTTGGCGCCAGTTGGCCAAAGGTAGATAGCCAAGGTTGGAAGCATTAAAAATCCAAACTCAAGCCCGTCAAATGTCATGCCTATCTGGGAGATAACACATAACACAGCCGTTACCACAGTCGCAATAATCGCGTAGCGCCGGGCTCGCGGGGCGGGTGTGTAGTCGTATGAACCAGCCATTTACCCGTCCTCTGTTGGCACAGCGGCGGGAACCTCTACGCCGCTAGGCGTACCCATTTCATTTTCATCGGCAGTATCTTTATCGGCAATATCCTGCTGGGCAGAGTCTTGTTCAGGTGTTTGAATCGGCTCGAAAGGATATACCCAAACCCAATCAACCGCTTGCCCAAGCGAACTGAGGACAACGCCGCGCTTGTCAGCGCCGCGCTGCTTCATTACGCCAACTGGAAGACCGCGCGGCAGGACGCCTTCATCGCCCGAGGTGACAATTACATCCCCATCTTTCCAATCGGCGTCGCGCGCCACGAATAACAGCTTAGGTTCAACCGTATTGGTTCCCACCATAATGGCCCGCGCTTCTGAGCGAGGTGACATTACGGCGATACGGGAGTTAATGTCCTCAAGCAGCAGCACACGCGAGGAGCGTTTCCCAACGGCAACAATATGACCGTAGAGCGCCTGCTCTGTCATGACGGCGTGACCATTGCGCACGCCAGCATTAGTGCCGACGTTGAGCAAAGCCGAACGGGCAAAAGGCCCATTGTTCTCGGATACAACCCGGCCCGCGATTTTTTGAGCAGGAATATCCAGCCCAACATCAGCCGAAAGTAGGGTCTCAAACCGTTTAATCTTCATGGCCAAAGCGTTGGCGCGCATCTCCGCATCCGACAATTGTGAAAGGCGGGCTTTCAGTCTTGCGTTTTCGGCGTAAACATCTGAGCGTGCACGACCCTCGCCAATCATTTTCTCCACGCCGCGAAAGGGCATGGTCATGACAGCAAGAGGGACTATGATTTTATCGGCAATACCCATTGATGGGGATTTCGGGGCCGAGTGCGCGGCAGTTGAAGCAACTGTTTCAACCCCGTTGTCGCCACCGCGGCTAGAGAGCAGAAACAGGAAAGCGATAATGACGAGAAGGCCGCCAATGATTGGGAAGACAAAACGCCCACGATTGCCCTGTTGGCTATCTCCCAGCATGAGTGTCCCCGCTCCATTGGACTAAAAGGTTATCAACTTTACAAGTCTCGTTAAATTCCACTGGAGAGCACGCTCTTCCATTTTTTTAAGTTCTCAACAACCGTACCTGACCCGCGGACAACACAAGAGAGCGGATCATCAGCAATCGAAATCGGTAGACCCGTCCGTTCACGCAGCTCGATATCAAGATTGCGCAAAAGCGCTCCACCGCCTGTGAGCATAATACCTTTATCAACAATATCAGCCGCAAGTTCTGGCGGCGTTGATTCAAGCGCGGTTTTCACAGCTTCAACAATTTGCTCAACCGGTTCAGCAAGGCTCTCGGCGATCATGGCTTCGGTGACGCGAATTTCGCGCGGCACACCGTTCATCAAATCGCGGCCTTTGATTTGCACAGTCATGCCTTCATTATCGGCAGGCATAGTTGCAGAGCCGATTTCTTTCTTCACGCGTTCGGCGCTCATTTCGCCCATCAGCAGGTTGGTGGTGCGGCGAACATATTGCACAATTGCATCGTCCATCTTATCTCCGCCCACGCGAACGGACCGTGAGTACACAATGCCATCCAGAGATAACACGGCAACTTCAGTTGTACCGCCGCCAATATCGACGACCATGGAGCCAGATGGTTCGTGGATAGGAAGCCCCGCCCCAAGCGCCGCCGCCATTGGTTCTTCAATCAGGCCGACGTAGCGCGCGCCCGCTTGTTGAGCCGATTGATGAATCGCACGGCGTTCAACGGCAGTCGCGCCAGATGGCACGCAGATCACAATACGCGGCTGAACAAAACGAGAGCGGTTGTGCACCTTCTCGATGAAGGCTTTAATCATCTTCTCTGCGACCTCAAAGTCAGCAATCACGCCGTCTTTCATCGGGCGAATTGCCTCAATGTTTGCGGGCGTACGGCCCAGCATCAGGCTGGCTTCAGACCCTACGGCATGGACCACCTTACGACCATTTTTATAAGAGAAGGCCACGACTGACGGCTCATCGAGAACAACACCGCGACCTTTGACATAAACAAGCGTGTTGGCTGTACCAAGGTCGATAGCGATATCAGATGAAAAGGCGCCAAAAATTGAGGAGAACATTCTATTACCCTATTCCAGTTCCAAGTGCGGGTTGCCCAAACCTTGTTCCAGATGTTGTTACGTGTCGAAATTATTGGCTCTCGTACCCCCGAGTCGCCCCATAGCACTACCAATGCGCAAAATGGCAGAAAATTGCAAGCGACGGGAGAGTTTAATTACAGAATTCTCTCATAATAATTAGAAAAGTTTTCTGGAATAACAAATATCTAATCGCGCGCGTTCACATAGGGCTGCAAAAGGCGTCGGGCCAGCAGCATAACCCCGACAATCACAAACGCCCCGAGTAAAGCCATCAACATGAACTGCTCTCCCTGAGCGGCCGTTAAAGCGCCTTGCCCCAGCAAAACAACGACAAGGATTTTTGGAATAATACCCAGCGCCGTACCCGCCGTAAAAGATACAAAGCGAAGCCCCGATACGCCCGCGGCCATGTTCACCAAGACAAATGGTCCCGTCGGAACAAGGCGCACGGCAAAACTTGTAAGGAACCCATTACGGCGAACAAGGGCGATAATCCGTGCAAGAAATTTACCCGACAAGGCTTCAATACGGGCGGCGCCAACATAGCGGGCAAGACAGAAATCAAAGCATGCGGAGAACATCGTAGCGACCCACGCGTAAATCCCGCCTGTCTGCGGCCCAAAGGCAAAGACTGCGGCGCCGATGAGAAGCCATTGCGGCGCGCCGATGAAGGCCGCGCCCGTGAACACAGCAATCGTCAATGGAAGGCCCCACGGCGAGCTTGCAAATGATGCTAAAGCCTGCATGAGGCCGTCTTGTGAAATCGCAAGATGGCTACGGGCAAAAAATAAAAGAACGGCCACCAAGCCGAACATACCCAAAAGAACACAGGCCGCCCGCCAAGCCTTGCGGTCCATTTGTGTGAAGAATTTTCGAAATGTTTTCACGCAGACCTAACTTTGATTGCCCCTAAGACTTCATCTCATCAGCTTGCCTCTAACATAATTGGCAAATCGGGCACATGACAAATTAACAAGAATGATATTGTCAGCGTTGTTGTGATTCTTGGAATTGGCCTAGAAAACGGGCCTTATCCGCTTTGTTGGCGATAACGGGCCAATCTGCGGCCTGCCCGCGAAACCATGTCATCTGCCGTTTTGCAAAACGGCGTGTGTCACGCTTCGCCAATTCAATACCTACATCAAGAGCGCACTCCCCCTTTAGATGCGCTATAATTGTCTTCGCGCCAATCGCCCGCATCACAGGGAGGTCTGAGGCGAGACCTCGCGCTGCAAGCGCCTCAACCTCCAAGATACCACCCTGCTCTACCATAACATCAAAGCGTTGATTAATGCGCTCATAGAGCAATTGACGCGGCGGTAGCAGTACAGATGCAGTCCAATATCCGCGCGGGATAATAGGGTTTGTCGCGGACTGCCAAACGCTTAGCGGTTTAGCGGTCTCTTGAGCAACGCTGACAATTCGAAGAAGGCGCTGTGGGTCGTCCCCAAGAACGCGCGCTGTAGCTATTGGGTCAAGCGTAACCGCAAGCTCCCGCAACGCGGCAATTCCATGACGATTGAGATAAAGATTGGCTGGCCCTGTATCAGCGGGTGGGACCTCGGCCAAACCCTCTATGAGAGCCTTAAAATACAAACCCGTTCCGCCTACGACAATCGGCAGTTTACCGCGCGCCAGAATATCAAGAATCACCGCGCTAGACTCTTTTAGCCATTGCCCTGCCGAGTAACGGTGGCCGCCGTCAATATGCCCAAACAAGTGATGCGCAATACCGTCCATGTCATCCTGCGTGGGGCGCGCTGAAATGACTCGTAAATCTCTATAGACCTGTAGCGCGTCTGCATTTATGACCTCGCCACCGGCCTGTTTCGCGAGCTGCACTGCAAGATCACTTTTACCGCTCGCGGTGGGCCCCGCGAGTAAGACAACGGCTTTCATTTGATGGGGCATTTTCATGGCTGACCGCATAACACCAAAACTCACCTTTGTCCTAGCACAGCCTGATAGAAAGATGTTTGACGCCGCCATGGGCGCAGTTCCTGACGGAAAGTCCGCTGCGCTGCTATCTGAAAACAAAGCTTGCGACTTTAAACTCCGCCCCATCGACGCTGTAAACGCGCTGGCCGAAATGCAAGAGACACGCGCGCAGTTCCAAGAAGCGATCAACGGCCTCGGCGTTAAGGCTGACTTTTGCGTGCAAAATGCCGCTACGGCTCGAAAATCGCTCTTAATCTGCGATATGGATAGCACGCTTATTGGGCAGGAATGCATTGACGAATTGGCTGATTTCGCGGGGGTGAAAGACCGCGTTAGCGCCATTACTGAACGGGCTATGCGAGGCGAAATCGGCTTCGAAGGCGCGCTTGAAGAGCGTGTTGGGCTCCTGAAGGGCCTTGACTTGTCCATATTGCAACGTTGCTTTGAAGACCGTATCACCCTTAATCCCGGCGCGAAAATACTCTGTCAAACAATGAAACACGGCGGCGCTAAGACAGCAATCGTCTCTGGCGGCTTCACCTTTTTTACCCAGCGCGTTGCTGCGCTTTGCGGGTTTGAAAGCCACCAAGCCAATTCCTTAATCGAGAAAGACGGTCAGCTGACTGGCGAGGTTGGCTATCCCATATTGGGCCGCGAAGCCAAGTATGACGCGCTTATGAGCCATAGCGGGCAAGCGCCGCTTGACGCGGTTGCGATTGGCGACGGCGCGAATGACTTGGCAATGATAGAGGCTTCAGGCCTCGGCATCGCCTATTATGCCAAGCCAGCTGTCGCGGAGGCCGCCCATTGCGCTATTAATCATACAGATTTGACAAGCGCGCTCTACTTCCAAGGCTATAAAGACGCTGATTTCAAGACAGGCTAAGCGAAAAGAACCTATAATTTCCGCGTTGATTGACCAAGATTGCAACAGGTGATTCGCCCGCCTCAAAAGCTGTGACTGCCTCTTTAAATTCATCGGGTGACGTAACGGCTTCAAAACCAACTTCCTCAATGATGTCGCCGGGCATAATCTTTCCAGAGGCCTCGCTTCGCGCGTTTACGGAGACAACTCGCACGCCTTTTATCTCATCTTTGATGCGGTGCTTGCGGCGAACGTCTTCAGTTAAAGCCTCAACGGAGATTCCCATTGCAACCGCTTCGATATCACCTTCCACCTCAGCCGTCTTGGTTCCGTCCACTGCGCGAACTTTTTCCTTTAATTGCTCAATTTTTGCCTCGGCTGTGCGGCGCTTTTTCTTGCGGATGTAGTCAATTTTAACTGTTTCGCCAATTTTAGATTCTGCAACGAGGCGATAAAGCAGACGATTATTTTCAATGGTCTTGCCGCCAATAGTTAGAAGCAAATCCCCGCGCTTCAGCCCCGCAGCATCTGCAGGCGAATCCTCAACAACACGGCGCACCAAGGCGCCCGTCGGTTCTTTGAGCCCATAAGACTTAGCCAGATTAGCTGTCACTTCTTGCACATTCACGCCCAGCGTACCGCGGCGAGTTTCTCCAAACTCTCGGAGCTGCGCAACGACGGATTTGGCAAGGTCAGCGGGCACGGAAAAACTAATGCCGACGCTGCCGCCTGTTGGCGACAATATGGCGGTGTTCACGCCAACGACCTCGCCAGTCATGTTAAAGAGCGGCCCTCCAGAATTACCCTTATTGATGGCAACATCTGTCTGAATGAAATCATCATAACTACCCGCGTTGATATTGCGAGAGCGGGCTGACACAATACCAGCGGCCACCGATCCGTTATAGCCAAATGGGTTGCCAATCGCGATAACCCAATCCCCCACGCGGGTTTTCGTGTCATCACCAAAAGGGACAAACGGAATATCCTTGCCCGCATCAATTTTCAGCAGGGCAATATCCGTGGCAGGGTCGCGCCCTATTAATTTAGCAGAATAATTATCACCATTTGGAAAAGACACTTCGATCAGATCGGCATCTTCAATGACGTGATTATTGGTAACGATATAACCTGCCGCATCAATCACAAACCCTGAACCCAGAGATTTGTTAACACGCCCGCCCTCCGCGCTATCACCAAAGAAATCATTATAGCGCTCAAGCGGGGAGCCCTTTTCAAACTTAAGTCCGCTATCTTCGATTTCTACGGTTTGGGCTGTAGAAATATTGACCACAGCGGGACTGAGGCGTTCAGCCAAATCGGCAAATCCCGCAGGCGTGCCTCGCGCTTCGGCAGCGGGCGTAATGGCGGTAAAAGAAAGCGCGGAGGCCAAAAGAAGTGCGGAAGCAAAATGTGATATTTTCATGAGGTGACAATAGCCTTTCATTACGGAATTTGCCAAGCCGTAAGGTGTGTTAAATTGCATCAATATTTGGTGAGGCTCGCGCGCGTTATCAGCCTATCCTGCGGCTTTTGCTATGGCCGTTATTGAAACGTAATCAAGCTTGCCCGTACCTAGCACAGGCAGGCTCGGTACTGAAATGATTTTCTTTGGAACGGATATCTCAGGTACGCCGTGATTCTGCGCCCATGCCAAAAGCGCGTGCCGCTTTGGGTCGGCATGTTCCGTAACCAAAACAATGCGCTCTCCTTTGCGTTTATCCGGAACAATTGCGGCGGCGTGCATGTGGTCAGGCCAAACAGCGGCTGCGCAATTTTCAACAACACTCAACGAGACCATCTCTCCGCCAATCTTGGCAAAGCGTTTCAACCGGCCGCGCACGACAACATATCCGTCATCATCGACAGAGACGACATCACCCGTATCATGCCAGCCGTCGTCCAGTGAGGTCAGCGTACCGGGCGATTGCGCGGAGATATAGCCTTGCATTACATTTGGTCCTCGCACCCAAAGCCGGCCAGCGTCATCAAGTCCGTCCACGGGCTCTAAACGCGATTCTATGCCAGGCAGCATTTTGCCAATCGTTCCCGAACGAATATCGCCGGGTTGATTGGCGGCAAGCACTGGCGCGCATTCAGTCACGCCGTAACCCTCTAGAACCTCAAAGGAAAACTTCTGCTCAGCCGTTTTGCGCGTTTCCTCGCGCACCCGCTCCGCCCCGCATACGGCAATGCGCAAGGAGCTCAAACCGTCATGCGAACTAGCCCGCATATATTGCTGCAAAAATGTATCCGTCGCAAAGAGGACCGTGGAGCGGCTTTCGAATATGCGTTTGGTAATTGTCTTTGCCTGAAGGGGTGACGGGTGCAAGACAACAGGATGACCACTGATAAGCGGCCAAAGTGTCCCCGCCGTTAGCCCATAACAATGAAATGTTGGAAGAGGGTTAAAAAATATATCACTCTCTTGGAGCTGCACATGCTGCTCAATTTGCTCTATATTTGCGAGGATATTGGCATGGCTTAGCACAACGCCCTTCGGATTGCCTTCTGTTCCCGAGGTGAACAAAATCACGCCTGTGTCGTCAGGGGAAACTTTTGGAACAAAGAGTTTTGGAAACAAGGGTCCAAGGACGGCGCGAAATTTACCCGTGAGACCAACATTCTCGCGCATGTCCTCGAGGTATAAAACCTGAACGAGCTTTGATAGCGCCGTCATAAGATTAGAAAGTCCCGCAATATCCACAAACTTTCGTGCGGTTATAACCGTCTTTATCTGGGCCGTTGCCGTCGCCGCTTTCAAATTTGCGATGCCCGCAGAGAAGTTAAGCATGCTGGGTGTTCGGCCCGCCGCATAGATTGACATAAGGGCGATTACCGCGCCCGCCCCTGTCGGTAATAATATACCAATGTTCTCATTAGGCTGAGTACGTTTGCTTATTTGCGGCGAGAGCGCGAAGGCCGCCCGCGAAATATCGGCATATGTCATCACGCGCCCGTCGCCATCTGTCAGGATAGGCGTCTTAGCGCCATGCATTTTGCCACTCTCGAGAAAGGCGCCTAAAATATTACGGCGGATACGCCTTAGGGCCTGGTTTGATAAAGGCTCTGATTTTAAAATTTGAGTGTTCACGCAGCGTCCTCTCTCCAGCGTCTCTATGAAGGGTCTTATCGTTTTCTAGCCGTCTAATGCCGAGCAGCATGTCCAGAGAGGGTGTTGCAGCCGCGCTGGTGTTTCTCGCCTTGATGGCCCGCGTGAAAAACCGGCAAGGTCGAACAAGAAAATGGTACGGACGGTCGGAATCGAACCGACACTCCTATACAGGAACAAGATTTTAAGTCTTGCGTGTCTACCAATTCCACCACGCCCGCACAGCTTGATCCAATATCTTAGTAGCGGCGTTAATATGGCAGGAGATCCGCAGATTGGAAGAGGTTTTTTTAATAAATTCACGTCTATTTTTTACGCCCTTCCTTGACACTCCGCCGTGCCTGCCCGACCACAGTCATATGAAAATCGCGACATGGAATATCAATTCAATCAAAGCCCGTATGCATGCGCTGACGGCGTGGCTTAAAGAGACTGACCCTGAGGTTGTATGCCTTCAGGAAATTAAAACAGAGAACGACGGCTTCCCCTATATGGAAGTCGAAGCGCTTGGCTATAATGTCGCTGTACACGGCCAGAAGAGTTACCACGGCGTTGCGATATTATCTAAGTCGCCACTTGAAGATGTCGTAAAAGGTCTTCCCGGCGAGGAGGAAGATGTTGAGGCGCGCTATATCGAAGCCGTTGTAAGCGGCGCGCGCGGCCCCGTTCGTGTCGCCAGTATTTACCTGCCGAATGGCAACCCCATTGGAGATGCTCCTGATTTTAGCGATAAGTATAACTACAAACTCCGCTGGATGGAACGCTTGCGCGCGCGCGCCGCTGAGCTGCTGACGCATGAAGAGCCCCTTGTTCTCGCGGGCGACTACAACGTCATTCCCAATGACGGGGATACGCATGACCCAATTGGTTGGCGCGGCGACGCTGCCTTTCGTCCCGAGACCCACGCGCGCTGGCAGGCGCTTCTCAATATCGGGCTAACGGAGGCCTTTGAGCAAATGGATGGCCGCGAGCATGAGTATACATTCTGGGACTATCAGCGCGGCGCATGGCAAAACAATTACGGCATTCGTATCGACCATTTGCTGCTCTCCGCGCAAGCGGCTGACCGCATAACAGATTTTAAGATCGACAAGTTTGTGCGCGAGGGCGAAAAACCGTCTGACCACGTTCCCGTCATTGGTACTTTTAATTTATGAGCCTGCTGCTCAAAACCCTTAGCGCATCAGCAGTTTTTCTGATCATTGCTGTGCTAGGATTTGGATGGCATTTAAAGGGTATTTATGAGGGTTATGTTGCGTCAACCGACCGCGGCAATGCGCTGTACTCGGCTGACGTGCTGGAGGATTACGGCAAGCAAATCACGCAAGAGCTCATGCGCAAGGATGTAGAGGTCGCCATACTCTCGCGCGCAGGACAGCCGCGTAAAAACCTCCCCAAAGGCGTCGACTATACCCATAGTGCTTTTTTCGTGCGCCAAACGGGCGATGAGTATTACGTTTTTAACCTCTACCATGAAGAGGACAACCGTTTACGCTCCTACTTGAAAACCGACAGGCCCGCTAACTTTCTTAGACTACTGCGCGAAGCGGATGCGGGGATTATTATCCCAGATACAGCCACTCAAGCGGCGCTAAAGACCTTTATTGGCTCGCCCGCCTATTTGGCTATGCATACGCAAGACTACTCTCTCATCAGCAATCCCTTTGATTTGCGCTGGCAGAACTGTAATGAGTTTATGCTCTACGCGCTTGGGGCGCATTTGTGGAACACAACAGACAAAGCCGCTGTAAAGGCACGCCTGATGGACGCGATTGAGCCGACGCCGCTTAACGTGTCTGCGGTGCGGCGATTTTACGGCCCCAAGATTGATGAGCGCCTCATCCTTGCGGATCATGGCGATACTGTGAAGACGACGACTTCTGCTGATTTGGCCGAGCTTCTTGCCGCAGAAAATCGCCTTAAGGAAAGTTACCGCCTGACATTTAACGCGCGGCCCGCATCCTAGTCCTAAGGCCTTCAACGTATCCTATCGGTAAACGGCTAGGTTTCCGTCGGCGTAGCCTTTGGCGTTTTCTCTAAAGGGCGCAATTTAGCGGCAATCATACGGCCCCATTCCATAAACGGCCAAGCCGTGAGCGCGGCGAGGTTATGACCAGGCGTATGCGCGCCAATACCTGTTGGCATATCAAAGGCAGAATGCGGGTTGTAATAAGTGCCAAAGATCTTGTCATAAAACGGGAAGATAGACGCGAAGTTCTTATCATAGGCCTTAACGTCATCGACATGATGCCAGCGGTGAAAACGCGGCGAGACCAGCAAGTAATGAAACGGGCCATGATCCCAATCCAAATTTGCATGAACGTAATATTGATGCAGCGCGCGCAATAACGCCAAACCAGCAACCTCCTCGACGTTCAACCCGAGCCAAGTCGACGAGAAAAACAAGATCGTAACAATAATGATTTGCTCTGTGGGGTGACCGCGCGACCACGTCAGAAAGTTCATGTCCGTATCGGAATGATGCACAGCATGGGCGGGCCATAAAACAGAGGTGTGAAGCAGGCGGTGCGCCCAATAGACCCCGAAATCATAAACAAGCAATATGGCGAGTGCCGCAAGCGGAACGGGCACGCTGTCCCAAAATTCACGCGGGATTTGCGGAAAACCTTGCGCTCCATACCATTCTTTTATGACGGGCATGGCGAAGAAAAAGAGGCCGCTATACAGGGCTGTTAATTTCAAGAACGCGAAATTCACGACGCCGCTTATGGCCTTTGATTTGGACCATTTAACCGAAGCCGCGCCTTTTGAGAGAACGCCAAGAGCAATAAAGACAGCCGTGATGACCGCGTAAAACTGCCACTCATTCAGGTTATCAATATATTCGAGCATATAGCCACCTATTCGTTAAGTGGAATATGAGCGATTTAGGCTAAAATTCGCTTAACGCGGAACAACGCCGCGCTGCAAAATAAGCTATGGTTTACAGAGCCTTAAGTTGCGCGCAAGACTTTAGGCTGACGACCTATCGCGAGAGCCGCAGGAATTATAAAGAGGCAGAACGCCCGCGTGGCCGACCTCGCGACGGAGACCGAATGGAGTTAGTAACTGTTTTACGCGAAGAGACCACGCGGCGGTGCGTTGCGAAACGGCCAAATTCAAAGACCTTGCAGCAGCTTTTGGCGGTAAACCCATTGGCCGTGCACGGGATAGCTCTCATTTCGCGGCCCCAAAGATCAAGTCGTAACCTTGCCCTTTATGACCACACCGTCCTGACCGCAGTAAGTAACGTCTCACCTGTTCCGCCGATCAGAAACAAGAGAACAGTGACACAGTTTTTTAAGGCGGGGATTTATTTCTTAATTTTGTCTATCTCGCCCCTAGAAACGCGGCAGAAGTAAGCCGTGGAGCATGGGGTCAACTGTATCATACGCATCGCGCTCTATCCATTTGGACGCAGCCCCCGTCTTAAGCCGGCCCTCTTTCATCGCATTCGCTACGGCGTCTTCAATTATGGCAATCTTTTGCGCGTAATATGTTTGACGCTGGCTTTGCACCTCTTTCGCGTCGAGCGCGCGCGCCGACGCATGCAGCGCGTCCATATCCGCAAGCAGATCAAACACACGCTTTACTTCTGTTTTGACAGTGTCTGCCGCAATGTCTGCATCGAAAAACTGTAAGCTATGACCAAATTGAACACGCTCTGGGGACGGCAAAGCCGCGTACATTGCATTACCGACAAAGCCAATCTGAAGGTTTTTAAATTGCGGATGCCGATCAAACGCCATGAGCCGTTCCATGAAATCTGGCGTCAGCAGTGCTCGCCCCTCTACCTGATCATCAGAATAGACCTCAAACAGTGCCTCAAATTCCCTTGAAACCAAGCGAACGGGCTTCATCTCCTCTACCCTTACGGGGTTTTTATGGCCCATATCGCGCATCACAATCGTGCGCGAGAGAAAGGATGTGTGATGAACAACGCGGATTAGCAAGCCCTCAAACCCCGCCGCAAAAGCGGGCGGCGTCAGCGGGTCTTCAATCTCGGTATCGCGGCGGGCCTCAATTTCATGGAGGCCGAAATTAATACCGCCAAATCCAGTGCCTTGAATATGGCCATTACAGCGCACGGAACCCGTCGGGGAGTCTATCATTCCCGCCGCCCGCAACAGAGCTAGCCCCGGCGGCGGCACAGATTTCGCGTGGTATTGCCAACCAAATACAGCATAAAGATACGCGCGAAGGGCGTGCAAATCCTGCGGGTTTTTGCGTGAGAAAACATCCATACGCAGGACGCTATATAAGAATTCTTAAAATCCTGTCTAAACCACTAGGCCAAGGCAGAAAGCGCCTCCTCCAGCTTTGCCACTTCCTCAGCATAGCCTGCGCGGCGTTCCTTTTGCAGGTTCACGACTTTCTCAGGCGCTTTGTCGGTGAAAGCAGGGTTTGAAAGCTTCTTATCGATTTTCTCGATCTCCATTTGAGCCTTGGCGATTTCCTTCTCAAGGCGCGCGCGTTCAGCGCCCAAGTCAATAAGGCCGTCAAGCGGAATAGCGTAGGTCACGCCGTCGACCACGGTTTGCAGCGCGCCTTTGGGCGCCTCGCTCGCAAGCTCGACGTGCTCAACGCGAGCCATGGGCGAGAGCTGCGGCGCGTATGCAGCAAGGCGGCTATCAAGCGCGCCCGCAAGCATGAGCAGCGGCGCTTTCTTACTTGGCGGGATGTTCATATCGGCACGCACAGAGCGGATATTAGTAATGAGCGTTTGCAGCCATTCGACCTCAGTTACGGCGGCGGCGTCAACAAGCGTGTCAGGCAGCACAGGCCAGTCAGAAACAATCAAATGAGCATCCCGTTTCGCGCCGATATTACCCCAAAGCTCCTCCGTGATGAACGGCATGAAGGGGTGGAGTAGTTTTAGAATTTGGTCGAGTACCCATGCATAGGCTGCGCGCGTTTCGTCTTTTTCCGCGCCGTCATCGCCGGACAGCAGCGGCTTAGTAAGTTCCAAATACCAGCTACAGAATGTGTCCCATGTAAATTTGTAAATCGCGTCAGCCGCATCATTGAAACGGTAGGCTTCAATGCAGCGCGAAACTTCAGTAGCTGTTTTGGCTGTCTCCGAGATTATCCATTTATTGATAGGCAGGGCGGCGGCCTCTGGCGCGAAATCAGCGCTTAGGGCGCAGTCATTCATCTGGCCGAAATTCGCCGCAGACCAAAGCTTTGTGCCAAAATTACGGTAGCCTGCAATACGGTCAACGGACAAGCGGATGTTACGCCCCTGCCCCGCCATAGAGGCGAGCGTGAAGCGAAGCGCATCCGCGCCGTAAGCCTCGAAACCATCAGGATATTGCTTGCGGGTGGCCTTCGCGATTTGGGGGGCTTTGTCAGGGTTTTTCAGCCCACGTGTGCGTTTCTCGACAAGGTCTTCAACGCTTACGCCGTCAATCAAATCGAGCGGGTCAAGCGTATTGCCGATGGATTTAGACATTTTCTTGCCCGCTTCATCAAGGACAAGCGCGTGGATATAGATATCCTTGAACGGCACTTCGTCCATGAAATGCAAGCCCTGCATCATCATCCGCGCCACCCAGAAAAAGATAATATCAAAGGCGGTGACAACAACAGAGGTCGGGTAGAAGCGCGCAAGCTCGTCCGTATTTTCAGGCCAGCCGAGGGTCGAGAACGGCCAAAGGCCAGAAGAGAACCATGTGTCGAGGACGTCGGTGTCACGAACAATGGAAATAGCTGTGCCGCCACCAAAAATTAAGCTCGGCTGCGATGTGAGTCCTGAGCCAATCTCAACTTGCACTTTTTTTCCGAGATGATCTGCAAGATCACCATAATATTTCTTCGCAGCACCTAGAGCTTCTTCTTCGGATTCCTTCGAAAAAATAACATAATTTTCCGCATCAAAAAAATTATAGGCCTCATCAGGGGTATACCCCTCCTGTTGGCTCAATTCAGCATGTTCGGACAGAACCTTATTTACAATATCTGAACTTGGCCCATACCAAGCCGGAATCTGGTGCCCCCACCAAAGCTGGCGGGAGATACACCACGGCTGAATATCCTTCATCCAGTGGTCATAGGTTTTCTTCCAATTCTCTGGAATGAAACGGGTTGAACCGTCATCAACCGTTGCCATGGCTTGCTCTGCTAGCTTATCTGCGGC
>CAKZTE010000040.1 GCA_937923115.1 uncultured Caulobacterales bacterium
GGAAGATTCGGACAATGCTTAAGAGCGCCGGGAAGCCTTCAACTGGGGCCGTTGTCACCCATGAGATTTTTTATCAAAATACGTATAAAGCCCAATACCCAAAAGCGTCAGAGCAGTGCCAAGAGCATCCACAATTCCAAACGGTTCGCCCAGAAGATATATTGCCGCAACAATTGTGAATATGGGACTGACCATTCCTAAAGTAGACACCGCCTGCGCGCCAATTCGCCCGTTCGCGATGTTCATCAGGAATGACGGAATAACAGTACAGAAAATCCCAAGGATAAAGCCGAGCCCTAAAATTTGAGGTGACAAATCAAGCGCGTTTATGATTGTTTTTCCGCCGTTTTGAAATACGCCGTAAGAGAGGAAGAAATGCAGCATGACCGTTGTGCTCGCCGCTATCATGGCAAGACAGGTAAACAAGCGCCCACCCATACGATCAATCATAGGCTTGGCCAAAATCTGAAAGGTTGCAAAAAACAAAGCGCAGGTTAGGACAAGCGCGACGCCCCGCCACATATTCTCGCCCGCCGCAATGTCGCCGCCCGCAAAGATAAGGGCAATACCGCTATAGGCCAGCGCGATGCAGAGCGCCCCTCGCCCGTTAATTTTAACGCCCATAAACAGCGCGCCGATTATCACGACGAAGACAGGATAAGTGAACAAAAGCAGCCGCTCAAGTTGTGCCGTGATATAGAGCAGCCCCGTGAAATCTAAGAGGGCGCACAGATAATAGCCCAGCGCGCCAAGGCCAATAGCGGACAAAATCAATTTTGATGATAATGGCGCGCGCTTTTGGCGTAGCGCGTAAACTAAAATCGCGAGATAAACAGGCAGCGCAAATCCCATGCGCAGCACCATTAAAACAATAGGGTCGAGCGGCTGTGCCCCCGCGCCGTAAGCCAGCTTAATGATGACGGCCTTCATGGAGAACAACGCCGCGCCAACCACGGCCATGACGTAACCCCAGTTTTTCTGGGCGGGCGTAAAGGTCGGGGCGATAAAACCGTCCCGCGCGACAACGGCCTGCGCGGCCGTGCTGACCTCTCGCAGGTTTTGCGTCATCCCTTTTTCTGGCTTGATTTTTGGCGGCGCGCTTTGAAAAATGCTCTAAGCTGTGCCGCGCACGCATCAGCTAATACGCCCGATGTTACCGCTGGACGGTGATGGCAAATGGGACTGTCAAAGAACCGCACGCCGCTCTCCACCGCCCCGCCTTTGGGGTCACTTGCCCCGTAAACAACGCGCGCAATTCGCGCATTAGAAATAGCCCCTGCGCACATCGTGCAAGGCTCTAGCGTGACATAAAGCGTGAGGCCGCTCAGGCGGTAATTTCCCGTTTTATAGGCTCCATCCCGCAGTGCTAAAATCTCAGCGTGAGCGGTTGGATCGCAAATAGCGATGGGCGCGTTTCCTGTGCGCGCAATCACCCTATCAGCTAATGGGTCTACCAACACAGCGCCAACTGGCACTTCGCCGCGTGCAGATGCTGCTTGCGCTTGCGCTATCGCTTGGCGCATATAGCGCTTATCAAAGTTACGTTCCGTCATGCGTCGTCATTATGTCACCACGCAGCCACGTCAAGTGGGGGACACAAAGGAGTGCGCCGTGGCACCGAAGTTACCATCCAAAAAGCCTAGCGCTAAACCTCGGGACGCTAGTCGTCCCCCGCCCAAAAAGGTGGATGCAAAACGCAGCTCGAAGCCCAAAATTGACGCTAAACCCAAAGGCAATGTCAGCACCGCCGCCGATGGGGACCGCATCGCTAAATACCTTGCGCGCGCGGGCATTGCCTCTCGCCGCGACGCGGAAAAACTCATTCTTGAGGGCCGCGTCAAAGTCAACGGTACAGTGCTAGATACACCCGCGTTTAAAGTCACCGCCAAAGATGTCGTCCTGTTTGATGATAAGCCCGTCGCCCACAGAGAACCACCGCGCGTCTGGCGTTACCACAAACCCGAGGGCCTTGTGACCTCCCATAAAGACGAAGAAGGCCGCTCAACGGTATTTCAAAACCTGCCCAAAGATTTGCCGCGCGTGATATCCGTTGGGCGTCTTGATATTACTTCCGAGGGGCTGCTGCTGCTGACCAATGACGGCGGCGTGTCGCGTGCATTAGAGCTACCTAAAACAG
The DNA here is from genome assembly GCA_937923115.1 of uncultured Caulobacterales bacterium. GTDB lineage: Bacteria > Pseudomonadota > Alphaproteobacteria > Caulobacterales > Maricaulaceae > Fretibacter. The sequence goes on from CAKZTE010000040.1 coordinate 2,138, forward strand.
GTTTCATCCGACGCTACCGCGCACGCGCTTATGGCTCGGTTAATCAAGATATTCTCGACACGCTCAAGGCAGGCATCAAAATTGACGGTATCCCGACAGGCCCGATTGAGGCGACACTCGACAAAGTGCAAGGCGGCAATGTCTGGATTACGGTCACGATTAAAGAAGGCAAAAACCGCGAAGTGCGCCGCGCGCTCGATGAAGTCGGCTTAACGGTCAACCGCCTTATCCGCACAAGCTACGGCCCATTTCAGCTCGGCAAGCTCGGCAAAGGTCAAGTCGAAGAAGTCCCATCGGATAGCTTACGCGAAATGATTGGACATCTTGTCGATATTCCGAAAACTTCGCCTAAAAATGACAAACCTGCCTTTAAAGGTAAACCCAAACGCGGTAGCCACGCCAGCGCCAAACGCTTCCAAAAGCCCAATGAACGCAAACCAAGCGCAGCCTCTGCGGAACGTCATGACGGTACCGCGAAACCGCAAGGTAAATTTCAGAGCAAAGGCCCGAAACGCGATAGCAAAAGCAGTCTACCCAAAGGCTCTATGCCTAAAGGCCGCGGGAAGTTTGCTAAACGATGAGAATCGTCGGCGGGACCTTACGCGGGCGCAATATCGCGACACCCAGCGGACGCGGCACACGCCCGACCTCTGACCAAACGCGCGAGTCGATTTTCAACATCCTCGCCCATGCAGACTGGGCCCCAGACCTTGAAGACGCCATCGTCGCTGATATCTTTGCGGGCAGCGGCGCGCTCGGCTTAGAGGCCATTTCACGCGGCGCGAAGTTTTGCTTGTTTGTCGAAACAGAGCCAAAGGCACGCGGCGCGATACGTGAAAATATTGATAAGATGAGCCTGTTTGGTTGCACCCGCCTGCATCGCCGCGACGCGACAAAACTCAAAATCGCACCCGGCAATTTGCGCGGCCCCTTCACCCACATCTTCCTCGACCCGCCCTATAACAAAGGCCTGTGGAAACCCGTCCTCGCCAAACTCCGCGACCAAGAGCTGATTGCCGAGAACGGCATCATCATCCTAGAAATCGCAGCAGAAGAAGCCGAAGAAGAAGAGTTTAGAGGGTTTGAGGTGCTCACGGATAAAGCATGGGGCGCGGCGCGGGTTGTGTTTATGCGCCTCACCTAGGCTGCCCCCACCATTCGCCACATTTGCTTCGTTCCCAAAGAAGGTATTAGAGTAGTCCCCTAACGCCGCCCAAATAACCGCTCAATATCAGCCAATTTCAACTCCACATAAGTCGGCCTACCGTGGTTACATTGCCCTGAATGCGGGGTGGCTTCCATCTGGCGGAGGAGCGCGTTCATCTCGTGGCCCGTTAGTCTTCGCCCTGCGCGGACGGAGCCGTGACACGCCATGGTGCCGCAGACGTGCTCAAACTTTTCTTTTAAGCTAAGCGCTTCGTCATATTCCGAGAGGTCATCGGCGAGGTCGCGGATAAGGCCTTGCACGTCCATCTCGCCCAGCAGCGCAGGCGTTTCGCGCACAGCAATCGCGCCTGTGCCAAACGCCTCTATGATTAAACCCATTTCCGCAAGCTCATCAGAACGCGCCAGCACGCGCGCGCATTCTTCTTCGCCCAGATCCACAATATCGGGAATGAGCAGCGCTTGGCGCTCAACGCCGCGGCCTGACATGGCCGCTTTCATACGCTCATAGACAAGCCTTTCATGGGCGGCGTGTTGGTCAACAATCACAATGCCGTCCGCCGTTTGCGCGACGACATAAGTCTCGTGCAATTGCGCCCGCGCCGCGCCTAGCGGATGGCCCGTCAGGTCTTGGGCCGGCTGCGCATAGCCTGCTGCTTCGGCTATGCCGTTATAGCCCGCAAAGCCGTCGCCCGCCTCTTCGACCTTGGCCGAGAAACCGTCGACAAGGGGCTGCATTTGCGGGTTCATTTGCGGCGGTGGCGCGTAGCCGCCGTAACGGTTCCCGCTGCCGTAATTCCCTTGCAGTGGTAAGTCCCCGCCTGCCCCCATAGTCCCCGTTTGAATACGGCCCAGCGCATAATCAGACACAGTGCTGCTCGCGCGGTGTCCTGCCCCCGCTAGCGCGTGGCGCAGCGCCGAGACGATAAGCCCGCGCACGAGCCCTGGATCGCGAA
>CAKZTE010000041.1 GCA_937923115.1 uncultured Caulobacterales bacterium
TCGTCATTTGGCTTTAAGGTCCCCAAAGCCTTTACCGCGCGCGCGGCTGGGTCGCCGCCGTCGGGACTAAAATAAATATGGGTAAAATCGGTGCGCACAGGCAAAGCAAAATCGTCTTTGCGGCTTTCAAACCACTCCTTGAGCGCATCATCGCTGGGCAGCTTAGGCGGCTCAACATTCTCTATAAGAAACCGCATTTTCTGCGCGAGGCGGCGGCGTATGATCGTATCGCCCTCGCCTAGCCCGCGCGCCTCAGCCTCACGGACTAGCGCTTCCTCTTCAACATAGGCATACAGCAGCGCTTGCAAGTCATCATCGGACGGCACACGGCGCTGCTCCCCCGCAAAGATAAGCGCTTGCCGTTCCATTTCGGCTTCGGACACAGTGATCGTTCGCGCAGCTTCTGACGCCGTTTTTGCCCAAAGGCTATGCCCGAAGAACAGCAGCCCACCGAGGAGGACAAAGTGAACGAAAGGCTCGTGAATCAGTTTTTTCATAGGACTTGATTAACGCCTATTTGGCATTAATCCAGATTGGCGATGTATAGGCACGCTCTTTTATTGTCGCAGGCAAATCAGGGTTGCGTTCAGTCCCCGCCTTTAACGCGTCCCAACTGCTCCAGCGGCAGGTCGGATTCTCTAGTACTCGCACGTAATAGCTTGCACTCATTGAAGGATCATAATCAGGGTCTTTCCAGCTGGCGCGAAGCTCCGGATCGCCCTGCCCCGTTGAGGCCAAGCAAGTATCCAAATCAACGCTGGCGCCGTTATCGGGACAGCGGCGCGTTACCGTGTCAGGCGATGCGCCGTCGCTACAGGCCACGTCATAAATGCGCTCGCTCGCTTGTCCGTCATGCCAAACCTTCACAATCTGGATGCGGTCAAGCGGGGCCGATAGCGGATCGCGCATGGCCCATGCCAAGAAAGTCGGCGAGCTGTCCTGCGCGGCAAGATCGCCGCCCATCGGCACGCCGCTGGCATAGGCCTTAGACGTTAAGTCTGCGCCGCTGAGAATGTCCGCGCTATAATCATGGCTTGCAAAGAATCTTACTTTCATGCGGGGCCCAGATGTAGCGAATGTTTCCTTGCGCGCCATAGCGCCGTAAATCGCCTCGCGCGTGTTTTCTTCGGCCCATACACCCGCAAGGCCAGACGCCCCCCAGCGTGAGAACCAATTATCCGCATTGACAGAGGGCGTAACGCCCTCCCATGTTTTTGCGCCGCCGGGCGGAACAGAGCCGCGCGCTTCGGGCGTCCCGTCAACAATACCAACCTTTGACCAGTAATCAGCTTCGTTAAATGCGCCGCCAACAACATGGCTATCGGACGCGCCTATCATCCCAAATTTATAGGGGTTAGCCCCCACAGCTTTTTCTATGCCCAACCCATTGGCCAGTGCTTCGCGGACAAAGCCGCCTTTGGTTTTCGACACAACTTGAGAGCCGAGTAATTTGTCGTATATTTCAAATCCCGCAAATTCGTCATTGGGCGAGAGCATAGGATGGGTTTCTGATGTGCCTTTGACCTGTGTCATTTCTACAATCGGTTCATTTTTCATACGCTGCTCAGCATAGTTTTTAGATAGAGCCGAGCCGTCATAGGTCACGCTATCGAACATCTTGCCATCCGAAACATTTGAGTTATGCGGGATGGCCATGACGTCATGACCCGCTGTGCGCTGCGTATCCATCCAGTCCCATAAGTCCTCAGGATTGACAGAGTTTAGCGTTGAGAACAGGCGGTCAGGCGCGCTGTCTTTGAACACTACATTTCGGTGAAGATTGCCGCCCGTGAAATTTTCGCCGTCACCGCCGCGAACCGTCACAGCCGTATACTCGTAAGCCGCGAAGGTCGTTAACTTACCTGGATTATAATGACGATCAGCCGCCTCTATGGCCTGTTTCCATGTATCATCGACTATGCCTTGATCAAACGCTCCTTCGATGGGCACGCCATTCCTAACAGATCCTCCGACTTTCTGAAACGCTGCCACAATTTTTGCAGGGTCGGTTGAGAACATATCTTTCGCCATTGGTAGCTCAGACAGCTTTGTGCCAGCAGTATCCATAGCGGGCAATATGCCCATATAAGCGCCATGATCTGTCGCTGCGACAAAGTCTAGCGGCTCTCCCCAAATGGAAATATCATAGCCTGAGGGATGCATCACAGCTTCGCCTTTGGCAAAACGGTACACATCGTCCGGCGTGGTGCGCACATTGAAAATATAGGCATCAAAGCTATTTTTTGTGTGGATATGAAGATCCCCGAAATAGGCGTTACGGTCTTTGCTATAGCCGGCCGTGCGGGCAGCATCCGTGACCGCTTTTGATACCTTAGCAGATTTGTCCGCCTCCGCTTTCGCCGTGTCTTTGACCTCGCCGCAGTTCGCCAATAATAAAGCGCTCAGGCTTACCCCAATTAAAAGTCTCATATCCATCCCCTGTGTGCGTTAGAAATAAAAAAGGCGCAGACTGAGCCGCGCCTTTCTCTTTATTGTTTTAAAACTCTAGAAGTTTTTACGCGCTGTAATACCGTAGAAACGCGGGTCTTGAATAAAGGCGGAGCGTGAACCAGACCGCAGTGTCGTATTGAACGTCACGCCGCGCGTGACTTCATTCGTAACATTGGTTGCCCACGCTTCGAGGCTCCAGCCGCCATCATCACCGCCGATACCCGCGCGAAGATTAATCTTCGTATTCGCTTCTTGAATATCGAACGGTACATCAACGCCGGTCACAATATTTTGAGCTTGTGTTGAGGTGCGGCGGTCACTTTCATAACGTGCAGAGCCGTTCAAGAAAAAGGTGAAGTAATTTCCAAGATCGCCTTCATATGTCGCGCCAATAATACCCACTGTTTTGGGGGCATTTGTCAGTGTGTTTCCGCAAAGCGCCGTGACGTTCAAAGACGTTTGATCTCCCGCGCAATCATCTGGATAGGCCGCGTCGAGAAGTGTCAAGCCGCCGTTGATAGTTAGGCTATCTGTTGGACGAACAACTGTCTCGATTTCAACACCCTTGGTTTCCGCCTTAGGCACGTTGAATGTCTGGAACTGAGCGCCTGTAAATTCAAGAACTTGGAAGTTTTCAAATTTTTCTAGGAAGGCGGCAACATTCAAAGTCACCATATTATCGAAGAACTTTGACTTCATACCGAGCTCATAAGCATCCACGATTTCAGAGGCAAACCGTGGGTCAGCCCCGCCGATTGCAGCTGTCGAATCAAGGTTAAAGCCCCCTGACTTATAGCCATGTGTAAAGCTGGCATATGTCGAGATGTCAGGATTGACTTCATAACCAATCTTACCTGTGTAGATAAGCTCGTCATCTTCGAAGGTATCATTAAATGAGCGCGGGAGCGGCAAAGGTGAAGCAAATGCAAGAGGGTGGTCTGCAGGTGCAAGGAACGGGAAACAGCCCAAAACGGTAAGGTTTCCTGTCAAAGCAGCTGGCAGGGGACCATATCCTCCAGTGGCACCATTAAAGCCAGCCAATTGAGCGGTACATGACGGGTAAGACGCTGTCGGCTGCGAGAAGCTACCATCCTTTGACTCATCTGAATAGCGAAGACCAACAGTCAAGCTTAGCGCGTCAGTTACATCAAATACATTATGCGTGAAAATCGAAAAGCTTTCGCTGTCTTGCGAATATCTGTTCGCCGTTCTTGCATCCGCAGGGTTTTGTCCACCCGACGCAAATCGCAAAGTACCGCCAGCCCCAAGTATGCCTGCACTCGGGAAAGTTCCGCCTGTCCCTGCTAAAAGCAAGGTGTCAGCAAAAGCAGCATAATCCGTGCCTAAACCAAATATAGTTGTTTGAAGAATTTCTTCTGTCGAATAATAGCCCCCAACGAGCCAGCTTAGGCGATCGTCCATGGCATCACCTTGGACTCGTAACTCGTGAGTCATTGTGTTGATATTTTGCTCGCTGCCTTCCAAGACATTAAAGAGGTCAAGGCCAGAGAAAGCAGAATCATATTCTTCAAAGGCTTCATACTCACGATATGACCCAATATAAATCATGTCAGCACTATCGCTGAGCGCATATTCCACTTCAGCGACAACACCTGTCTGTTCACTTGAGGGGTCCGGAACCTGTCCAGATGATGCAATGCGGTCATCAACAGCCGCCTGACCGCCAGCAAAGTCTGTCGCATTAAGCGCAACATTTGGCGCTGACATACCGCCGCGAGGACCAAGACCCGTAACATTAAACAAGCCGCTCGCCTCAACAGGGGATTGCATAACCTCTAACGCTGAACAGCAAACATTGTCACTGCTTGAGTGGTCGACAATGATACGACCTTTCCATTTCTCTTCACCCTCAAAACCGATTTGACCTCGCAAATAATATTGGTCGGTCGCATTTGACGCGCCAAGTAGATTACCATTGGCATCCTGTACATCGACATAGCCATCACGATTACGAATAGCGCCTGTAAGACGCGCCGCGACCTTACCTTCTGCAAGCGGAATATTTACCGCGCCTTGAACACTCTTGTGGTCAAAATTGCCATAAGTCGCGTTTATGAAGCCGCCAAACTCATCAAGGTTTGGACGTACATTCATAACATTTAGCGCGCCCGCAGAGGTGTTGCGGCCAAAGAGTGTGCCTTGCGGCCCGCGCAAAACTTCAACACGTTCAACGTCCACAAATTCGCCAAGCGCAACGCCAGGACGGGACTGGTAGGCTCCATCAATGAAGACACCAACCGCAGACTCAAATCCGATATTGTTCGAGGTCGTACCAACGCCGCGGATACGCAGCACGACAGAACCCGACGCGATTTGGGCGTTTGAACTGGCGAAACTTGGCGCGACAGAGGCAAGGTTCGTAATATTTACAACGCCTTGCTTTTCGAGATCCTCTGGAAGGATAGCCGTCACCGCAATAGGAATATCCTGTATGCTTTCCGCGCGGCGCGTCGCCGTTACGATAATTTCGTCATCGACTACCTGAGCTTGCGCCGTGGAGGCGACGCCCATTGTCATAGTGGCGCTTAATGAAGCGGCGGTAAGAAGTAGTGCCGATTTTATTGATCCGCGTGTAAACACTGTTGGCGTCATAGAATTTCCCCTTTTAAATATGGCGCAGTTTATTCTGTCGCCTGGTCCGAAACTTTGATTGTCGGTTGCGCTCTACTTTAAACAGATTTCCCCTCTGTCAAATGTCAAAAAGATTACATTTGACTTGAATAAATACTATTTTGCCTCACTATGGTTATTCTGCAACAGGGCGGCTTATGAGTCATTCCATTTCTTCATCCCGTATCGCGGCGCTTCCGACGGAGTCGCGCTCATGGCTGGACAATGTTTCTACTCAGACGCAGCAAGCACTTTCAGGGGCAGCCCGAAAAATCACCCTCACGCGCGGCCAGACTCTCTATGAACGCAAAGCCGAGCCAACTGGAATTTATCTTATTAAGCAAGGGCATATGCGCATTACCTTCCAATCAGGGTCTGGAGCGCATCACCTGCTTAAAATTGGCGCGCCTGGGGGCGTTGTTGGCGACCTTGCTTGCGTCGACGGATTTCCATACCCTGTCTTTGTCGAGGCGATGACATCTTGCACTCTAGAATTTATTCCCAAAAAGGCTTTTGAAACCCTGCGCGCTCTTTATCCCGATATTAACGGGGCCTTGCTAACTCATTTTGCAAGACTAAGCCGCACCATGATTAATATGATGGAGGTGACATTTTTGGGAAACACGCATGCGCGCGTCGCATCCCGTATTGCATTTTTATCTCGGGAATATGGCAGTCTTGAACTCACGCTCTCACAAACTGATCTTGGCCTGATGGTTGGGCTCTCACGCCAAGCAACAAATTCAGCCCTCAAAGACTTGTCAGCGCTTGGCTTGATTAAAACGCAATATGGCAAGATTGATATTTTAGATGTCAGCGGGCTTGTGCAGTTTATCGAGACCTCAACCTAGTTAAAACGGCGCGCCCTCGGCAGCTATGATTTCCGCCAAGACAGATATCGCTAGACGGCCCGCGTCGCGCATTGACGGGACAAGGCCAATCGGTCCACGAAGGCGCGATAAATCAAGGCCCGTGCCCCCCAGTAATTCAGCCTTCTTAAGCGCAAGCAGACGTTTTTGATGTGTGGCAATGCTGCCCATTGCGCCGATATAAAAAGCTGAACTTTGCAAGGCCGAGGTCAAAAGAGGGAGCTCATAATCATGATCGTGAAAAAGTGTCAAAACCGCTGTGCGAGCATCAATATCCCACGGCGGGGCAACGCCAAAACTAAGCCGCTGTGCTTGCCCGCCCATTTCGGATACCTTCTCAATGTCGTCTTCATCGGGCGTATAAGCACAGCAATCTATCCCCAAACTTTGAGCGCCCCGCATGAACATTAATAGGTTTTCCCCGCGGCCCGCCGCCAGCACGCGAAGAGGCGGCGCGTAGTGCAAGTTGCCGCCAAATGACAGTCCCTGCGCCAAAGACAGACTCACGATTTGGCGCGCGTCAAGACGCTTGCAAATGGCGGCCGTAATATCTGGGCTTGGCTGCGGGATAATAACAACAGACACGCCGCCGCCGCAGGGCAATTGTATGTCCATATAAGGACTATCTGCTCCATAGGTGACGCGGCTTACCTTCCCTGTTTTTAGCGCGGCAAGCGCGTGACCCGCAATATCAGCATCAACGCAGCCATTGCTGACATATCCTGCATAGTCGCCCGCTTCGCTGACCACCATTGGCGTGCCGATTGGCCGTACAGACGCACCGCTGACGGCCTCTATAACAACCAAAACAACGCGCTCTCCTGCAGATTGTCGCGCGCGCGCAAAACGGAAGACATCAAGAGGATGATAGCGGGGCAGTAAGACTGACTTCATTAGCCGGCCAAGGTTTTATCAAACCATTGAGTAAAGTTTGTCTTCTCAGCCTCGCTCATGTGAAGGCCAAGTTTGCTACGCCGCCACATCACGTCATCCGCACGGGTAACAAATTCATGCCCAGCAAGATAGCGGACTTCGCTCTCGGACAACCCTGCGCCGAACATCTTGCCAAGCTTTCCTGAACTGCCAAGAATTAGCGATATGCGGGTCCCGTAACTGCGGGCCAGACGACGCAACACTTGGCTATCAACTTGCGGGTAGCGCAGCTCACAGGCACTAAAGAAGCTTTCGAAATCAGCATGCGGAATATCGCCACCCGGAAATCCTGCCGTCTCAGTCCAATCCTTGCCAGCCGCCTTAGCGCGGCCCTTCATAAAGAAGGGCGCAAGTTTTTGCAGGGCATGCTCGGCCAGTTTGCGCGACGTCGTAATTTTTCCGCCGTAAATCGAGAGAAACGGCGCGCCTGGCGTGAATTCGTCAATGTCCAAAACATAGTCCCGCGTAACGGCAGATGCATTCTCCGACTTATCATCATAGAGCGGACGCACGCCAGAATAGCTCCACAGTACATCGCTGGGCGATATGTCATTTTGGAAATATTCATTCGCTGCATTGCACAGATACTCTGTCTCTTCGGGCGAGATTTTCACGGGACCAGGCGCGTGATCAAACGGGACATCTGTTGTCCCTATGAGGGTATAATCCCCTTCATATGGTATAGCGAAAATAATACGGTTATCAGCATTTTGGAAAATATAGCTGTGATCTCCTTTGAAAAGGCGGCGCGTTACGATGTGGCTCCCTTTTACAAGGCGTAGACCTTTGTCATTCTTTGCGTCATTTTTCCCGGCTTTATTCAGCCGGCCTAAAATCTCGTCCACCCAAGGGCCAGCGGAATTTACAATGGCATGCGCCGTGATTTCGCGCCTTCCGCTCTTATCTTTGATTTGTGCACTATAACCGTCATCAATCGCGTCCAGCGTTAGGACTTCGGTACGGGTACAGATATCTGCGCCGCGCGCCTTTGCGTCAACGGCATTTAGCACGACAAGCCGCGCGTCCTCGACCCAGCAATCGGAATACTCAAATCCTTTGGTCAAACGGTCTTCGAGCACGCCTTTATGCGGGGCCTTATTAAGGCTAATTGTACGCGTTCCGGGCAGTAACTCTCGCCCGCCTAAGCTGTCATAAAGAAACAGTCCCATGCGCAACATCCATGCAGGGCGCAGACCTTTGTCATAAGGCAGTACAAACCGCATGGGCCAAATAATGTGCGGCGCAGCGCGCAAAAGCCGCTCGCGCTCTATCAAGGCCTCACGCACGAGCTTGAACTCAAAATGCTCAAGATAGCGCAGCCCGCCGTGAATAAGTTTGGTAGAGCTACTTGAAGTATGATTAGCAAGATCATCACGCTCGCATAAAAGAACAGAGAGCCCTCGCCCTGCAGCGTCACGCGCAATCGCTGTGCCATTAATACCGCCGCCAATAATCAATAAATCGTAATCTGTTTTCATAATTTTATGATAGGCGAGATGAGCGGATGTGCAAGCTGCAAGCGCGCCATTTGT
>CAKZTE010000042.1 GCA_937923115.1 uncultured Caulobacterales bacterium
AACCTTCGCTGACCTCAATGCCGCAGGCTCTACAGCTTTTGTTGGCTATATGATGGGGGGCGACGGAGGCGGCGCCGCTTCGCAAGCGCTTTTAAACGCTTTGCCCGGCGCGGGTGTGGATATCATTGAGCTTGGTATGCCGTTCACTGACCCCGCCGCGGATGGCCCAACGATTGAGGATGCGGGGCTTCGCAGTCTCAAAGCGGGCACGACGCTTAATACCATCCTAGAAATGGCGGCGGAATTTCGGGCGGCGAACACTGTGACGCCGCTCATCATTATGGGCTATTGCAATCCTGTGCATCACATGGGTTATGAGGCGTTTTCAAAGCGCGCCAAAGCGGCCGGCGTAGACGGGGCGATTATTGTCGACCTACCGCCAGAAGAAGACGCAGGTCTACGCGCGGCATTTGAAACGCATGATCTTGCGCTTATACGCCTCGCTACGCCGACTACCGATGCCGCGCGCCTGCCCAAGGTCGTCGCGGGCACAAAGGGCTTTGTTTATTACGTCTCGATGACGGGCATTACCGGCTCAGCATTTGCGAAGGGCGGAGACATTAAAGAGCAAGTCGCCGCCGTGCGCGCCGCCAGCAGCCTGCCCGTTGTTGTCGGCTTTGGCGTCAAAACACCTGAACGCGCTGCGCAGGTCGCCAAAGACGCTGACGGCGTTGTCGTCGGCTCTGCGATTGTTGAGGCCTTCCATAAGGACGGACATGATGCGGCGATTGCGCTGGTCAAAAACCTTTCGAATGCGGTGCATAGCGCGGCGAAATAATTACCGTTTTGCCAGCAGGTCAACAAGCTCCGCAACTTTGGTTTCGCGCTCTTTAATATCATCGCTCGCAATCGCGGCCGCGAGGCAATGATCGACGTGATCTTTTAAAAGCTCACCCTCAACCTTTTTCATGGCCGCGCTCACCGCTTTCACTTGGATAAGAATGTCCACACAATAGCGGTCATCCTCTATCATCTTTTGCAAACCGCGCACCTGGCCTTCAATGCGCGACAAACGCTTACTGGCGTTTTCGCGGCGGGTTTTACGGTCTGTCATAGAGTTTTGCTCACGCATAATTCATTTGATTATTTCGATTGCATATACCATAGGGGGGTATGCGTCAAATACTTGCCATCACAGCCACGCTCCTCGTCTATGGCTTAGGTGCTATGCCGGCGCAGGCGCGGCCTGTGTCTTATCCCACGGGGTGGACGGTGATGCTGCGCAATGACGCCGATATAAATTCTGCCCATGTGCATTACACGCCTGACCCCAAACACAGTGTTGGCCTGCGTCTGATTTATGACCGCGAGGGCGACTTTGTTTACACGGGCGCGCAGGTGAACCGCCTGCTGAGGCGGTGGAACAAGCCTGATAGCCAAGCCAATATATACGCTATGGTTAGCGCGGGACTTATCACTGATGAGAAATCTGGTCCGCTTGCCGCGAAGGATGATGCGGGCGGCTTTATCGGCCTTGCCGCAGATTGGGAGACGCGGCGCTATTTCATCTCCGCCTCTGCCGAGCATTGGGAGCGCGGACGATATGGCGACGAGACGGCCTATCATGGGCGCCTCGGAATTGCGCCCTATGTGGCTGGCACAGGCGCGCTGCACACATGGTTTATGATTGAAGGCCATCACAAACCCGAGAGCGCGGGCCGGCAGGCCTCTGATAAGCTCGGCGCGACGGCAATTTTGCGATTCTTCAAAGGCCCGAGCCTTGTGGAAGTCGGCGTTGACGACCAAGGCGAGCCTATGCTCAACTATATCCATCGATTTTAAGGAGACAGATATGTCCATGATTAAAACATTTTTCGCCGCCTCAATGCTCGCCACGCTCAGCCTTGCTGCGCCCGCGGCTTTTGCAGGGCCAACCGCAGAAGAGGCGGCACAAATTAAAGCGGATGCCAATATCACTGTTGGGCTCAACGGCCTTGTTTGTGATTTTTGTTCCATAGCGCTCAATAAGACGTTTAAGAAACATGAGGCCGTCGCCGCGACCTTTGTTGACCTTGATACCAAAAGCTTATCAATCGTGCTCAAAGAGGGCGCTAATTTGACGGACCCAGAGGTCACGAAATTGGTGAAAAAGGCGGGCTATTCCGTGACGGAAATCGCGCGCAAGGCGGGATAATCATGTCAAAGGCAAAGCTGGCCTTTAGGGAAACGGCAGCGCCTACTGCCGCGCTCGTGACGTCTCTGTCGACGCTGATCTGCTGCACCCTCCCCGCTTTTATGATTACGCTCGGCATGGGGGCAGCGCTCTCTTCGCTTACGTCAAATGTACCGCAACTTATCTGGCTCTCCGAACGTAAGCCGCTTGTCTTTGGCGGCTCACTCGTACTGCTATTCATGGCCTGGGGCGTGCGGCACGCGACCCGCAACATGCCTTGCCCCGCCGATCCCGCCGCCGCAAAAACCTGCGCGCGGCTTCGAAAGCTTGGCGGTATTGTCCTTGCGGCGGGATTTATCGTCTGGGCGATTGGCGCGTTTTCAGCCTTTATCCTGCCAAAGCTACTGGGTTAGTTTTGTTCTCCGCGCATTAAAAAAGGCCCTCTCACGAGGGCCTTTCTTTGATTGTTTATTTGCGCCTATTGGCAAACATACATGAAGTTACCGCATGATTTCATGAAGTGAACATCTTGGCCATTAGCCGCGCGGACGCGGAAGGCTTCAAGATCACGGGCGTCAGTATTGAGAACGGAGTATTGCAGCGCATGGTCAGAGCCAAAGCCAAGCATACCCTTCTCGCCGCGGCTCAGCGTAGCATTGCTAAACATAGACGCGTCCATATCCCTAAAGCTACCGTAGCCAAGTGAGCGCGCCATATAATTCAAGAACGCACGGTCAGAGCCCGCAAAGCTGGCACGATCAGCAAGTTTATTGAAAAACTGGCTAGGCGTCAGGCTGTGGCTATCGCCAAATTGCGGATTTGATCCAAGGTAGCTGACAGATTTTGGCGTGTAATTTGGCACATCAAAAAGTGTTACGCTACTGGGGCCGCACATGCGGTCAATAGATCCCATGACAGCTTGCACTGGAACCGGCTGAGGCGTTACCACGGGCTCTGGCGCTGGTTCTGGAGCCGGCTCAGGAGCGGGTTCAATTGGGCAGGCCGACGACATTTTTGCAAAGCTACCATCCCAGCACTCTACTTTCGTTGGACAGGCGGCTTGATTCTCAGCTTCGCTGCCATCCCAGCATGAGATCATTGACGCCTTAGGCGGAACAACCGCCGCCGGAATCTCGGTCTTTCCGCCAAAACATTTAGACAATAAGAAGAGAGCCAACAAAGCCAGAAGCCCAAGAAGCAGCCATTTCAGCCAGCCAAACCCGCCTGTGGCAGCAGCAGCAGGAGCTGCGGCAGCGGCGGCAGGCGCAGCAACTTTAGCGGCGACAACGGGCGCAGCAGCAGCCGCAGCGACAGGTGCGGCCGCGGCGGCAATCGGCGCTGCAGCAGCGATAGGCGCGGCGATCTTACGAAGACAGCTTCGGCCAACTTCGCGGCCGCGTTCGTCATAAAGGACATCCATAAAGTAAGCGCCCTTTTCAATGCGCTTATAATAATTTGGATTGTCTTTAAGGCGCAAGACGCTTGCAAGTTCTTCATCGCGCTTTGCGGTTGTTACAAATCCCTCTGAACGAATCCGCACGTCCCCTTCTTCATCATAGACGGCAAAGTAATACTGCTTATCGCTATGCTGAAAGAGCGCAACATTATTATGTGCATCAGTCACGGGATGGCCGTGATACTCTTTACACGGGAGGTAATCATCGTCTTTTTCCGCCGGCGTGCGATTTACAGGCGTTGGCTTTGCAGCGGCAACCGCGCCAGTGGCCAAAGCGGCCGCTGCAATTGGGGTAGCCGCTTTGGGGGCGACGGGTTTCGCTTTTACAGTTTTCGCTTTTACAGTTTTCGATTTTGCCGTTTTGGGTTTGCGCGCCGCAGCGGTGGAGGCCCCCGCAAAAGACGCGCCGGCCACCGCAGCAGCGCCCGTGGCGAACAGACCAGAACGCGCGATCTCTTTGTGATTGCCCGCGCGCAAGGACCGGTAGCTTTGCCCGTTACCCATATCTATTGTTTTGATCTTTTTTGGGTCGCCCATGTTTTTCTTAACAGAGGCCAGACCGACATCACGAGCGGCCGCGGTTGGATATGACTCAGAACGCCAAACGAGTTTGTTATTTTCATAATAGCCAAAGAAATATTCGCCGTCGTCATCAAAGCTATTAAAGCCATTCGTCACGGAATTGGCTTCATAGAAGGCAACCTTGCGGTAATCATCTTCGGTATTGGCGCGCTTGACGGGCTTAGCCTTAATCAGCTTAGCGGCCCCAGGCGTTGCGCCAGGCGTTGCGGATACAGATGCGGACGCAGATCTGGCTTTGCGTTTCGCTTTGACCTTACCCATCATGCGGCCAGCGGCATATTCGGCGTCTGCTTTAGACTTATAGCTTGGGCTAATCGCGATTTCTTGGCCATTACCAGCAAAGAGACCAAAGCCGTTACGGCCCGCATTTTCAGAAAAGCGGTAACGCTTCTCTAACTTCATATTCTTCTTAACCGACTCGATGCCGTTATCGCGGCCCGCAATCGATGTATAGGCCTGCGAAATCATTGCGACTTCGCCGTCAATGACGAGCGCAAAATAATGGGCGTCGCCCTCTGTAAAACTTGTGAATCCGCGTTTGCGGCCTTTACTTGCGTCTTGATAAAACTTGACGGGTTTATACTCGTCATCATTGCGTTCAGTTGCCATTGTGGTCTCCTTGTCCCCATTTAAGTCGTTCACCTAGGTTAACGAACATTAACCTAGGCTTAACATATAATTACAGGAAGGAAAACCTGTTAGGATCAAACCCATTTTGCAAAAATAAGATAATGCACCTATCCCATTTCGTAAAAATGGATTTTGAAATGGGATTAGCCGCGCGCGCTGCGAAGGGCCGCCCATGTCTCTAGCCTATCACGAATAGCGGCTTCGCGCCCCGCCCCTTTGGGCGCGTAGAACACTTCGCGCGGCATATCATCAGGAAAATAGTTTTGCCCCGAAAATCCATCAGGCGCATCATGATCATAGGCATAGCCTGCGCCGTAACCCAGCTCCTTCATGAGCTTTGTTGGCGCGTTGAGAATATGGGCGGGCGGAGACAGACTGCCCGTCTTCTTGGCGGAAATCATCGCCGCCTTAAAAGCTGTGTAAACGGCATTTGATTTTGGCGCGCTGGCCATGTGGACAACGGCATGGGCAATCGCCAGCTCTCCTTCGGGCGAGCCCAGCGTGCGGAAAGTCTGCATCGCTTCATTGGCAATCATTAGCGCAAGCGGGTCGGCGAGGCCTATATCTTCGCTCGCGAGCCGAATGAGACGGCGCAAAATATAAAGCGGGTCTTCGCCGCCCGACAGCATACGCGCAAGCCAGTAAAGCGCCGCGTCAGGGTCAGACCCGCGAATAGATTTATGCAGCGCTGATATTAAATTATAATGCGCTTCGGCGTTTTTATCATAAGCGGGCGCGCGCTTTTGGAGTAGCTTGGCAATATCGCCTGCATTGAAATCAGTTTGCGGCGAGAGCGCGAAAACTTCTTCGGCCAAATTTAATCCATAGCGCCCATCCCCATCGGCATATCCAATAAGCGCCTCGCGGCCATCGTCAGTCACGGGAAGCCTGCGCCCAAGCTCAGCTTCTGCGCGCTCATAAAGAAGCGTCATTGCTGCCGTGTCGAGCGCTTTAAGGACCATGACCTGGGCGCGAGAAAGCAGAGCGTTGTTAAGTTCAAAGCTTGGGTTTTCTGTGGTCGCGCCAACAAGCGTCACAATGCCTTCCTCGACAAAAGGCAAAAATCCATCTTGCTGCGCTTTGTTAAAACGGTGAATTTCGTCGACAAACAAGAGCGTGCCTCGCCCAATGTCGCGGCGCGCTTTGGCGGCATCAAACACTTTGCGAAGATCCGCAACGCCAGAAAAGACCGCTGAAATTTGTACAAATTCAAGACCCGCTTTATCAGCAAGCAAGCGCGCAATCGTGGTTTTACCGACGCCAGGCGGCCCCCATAAAATAATGGAGGCAAGTCGTCCGCTGGACAGCATACGCCCAATAGGGCCGCCCTCGCCAATAAGGTGATCTTGGCCGACGACTTCGGATAGGGTTTTAGGCCGCAGCCGATCCGCGAGCGGGCGCGGCGCGCTATCAGATAATCCAGCAGATTCAAAGAGTGAGGCCATGCCCCGCTATAAACTAGTTCGCGCGCGGTAGATAGCGGATCGGCACGTCATATATCTTGCCGTCACGATCAATAGACAGCTCCCAATCATCGGAGTTTTCCTCGGAAATTAAAAGCGTTTCAAGCTGCCGCGCAGATTTGATCTCTTTGCCGTTGAGCTCCAAAATTAAATCTGCGGGCCGGAGGCCGTTACTGCTAGAGGCGCTGCGGCGCGCAAGACTAAGTATCATCACGCCTTGAACATAAGGATCAACGCCGATTTCCTCGCCCAGCGCAGGCGACATATTCACAACCGTTGCGCCGTCAAGCGGGTGGTAGCCATCAAGGAAGCGTTCGTCACGTTTCGGTGTTTCCTGCGGCGTTTCAATTCTTGTGCGCAGAGTTTGCGTTTTGCCGCTGCGCATAATTTCAACATTGGCGCGCGAACCCAGTTTGAGCGTCGCGAGTTTAAACCGCAGACCGCTATCATCATTAATCGGCGTGCCGTCAATTGAGAGGACAACATCGCGCGGTTTTATGCCGGCCTTATCCGCAGGGCCGCCGGGATAAACATCAGACACAATTGCGCCGCGCGCGCGGTCAAGACCCAGCGTGGCAGCTAGCGCGCTATCGACAGCAGAAGTACGCGCACCAAGCCATGGCCGCACAATCTTGCCTTCTGTAACGGCGCTGTCCACGGCGCGCGCGACAAGCACGCCGGGAATAGCAAAACCAATCCCATTTGAACCGCCTGAGCGCGAGAATATCGCCGTGTTTACGCCAATAAGATTACCGTTCAAGTCGACAAGCGCGCCGCCTGAATTACCGGGATTAACCGCCGCGTCCGTTTGAATAAAAGAGGAAGCATTTGTTACATTGGTTCGGCCCAAGGCGGAGACAATCCCGCTGGTTACGGTTTGGCCTACGCCAAAGGGGTTGCCAATCGCCAGCACGATATCGCCAATTTCAAGGTCGCTGCTTTTGTCAATCGACAAGGTCGGTAGGCGCTCGCCTTTAGTGTCAATTTCAAGAACCGCCAAATCAATTTCCTCGTCTTGCGCGATGACTTTGGCCGCAAATTCTCGGCGGTCATTAAGCACGATGCGCAGCTCATCCGCGCCTTTAACCACATGAGCATTAGTCACAATAATTCCGCTATCGCGCACAATAACGCCAGAGCCCAAAGAGTTTTGAACGCTCTCGGTTGGGGCGCGGCCCATGTCGCGCATCATATCAAAAAAGCTAACGCGTTGGCGCGTGCGAACTGTGCGCGACGTAAACACGTTCACCACTGCGGGAGCCGTGTCTTTGACAACAGGCGCGAAAGACAGCTGCATTTGAAGCTGGCTATCGGGTACAACTTTCCCGCTGCCAGGTAAATTAATGAGCGGGCCTTTAGCAGCCGCCGGCCAATTAACCGCAGAAGCCGCGATGAGCGTACCGCCTAAAAGAGAGAGCATAATTTTTTTCATGTGCTCTATTTAGGAGAGGCAGCGCCGATTAAAAAGGGCGGAGCGCAGATTGTGATGAAAAAATAATGTTGGCTTACGCCTCATGTCCTGCGGGCGCCGCGCTAGGCGTGCCAAATAAATAGCCTTGTAGATAATCCACCCCAAGACGTTTTAGCAGCTGGGCATCCTCTGGCGTTTCCACCATTTCAGCGACTGTTTTAACGGAAAATGTTTGCGCCAAATCTACCATCATGCGCACAAAAGTTTGCTTATGCGGGGTGAGGGAGAGGTCTTTGACGAAGCTGCCATCAATCTTAATTGAATCAGCTTCTATCGCCATGAGGTTTTGAAAACTCGTATGGCCAGAGCCAAAATCATCAATCGAAAACTCACAGCCCAAAGCACGAGCCTGAACAGAAAAGCGGCTCGCCAGAGCGGGGTCGCCTAAGGCAACGGTTTCTGTCAGCTCTAGTGTTACGCGCGGCGCGGCAGTTCCCAAGCCGCGCAGCGCCTCAAGATAAGCCGCTGCGGTCTTTTCATCCTTTACCGTGGCCGCAGAAACATTCAGCGCCAGGCGAATAGTGGGATAGCGCCCTAATGTTTGCGAGGCGAGTTCAAGCGCGCGGCGATCTAACAAATGCACGATGCCAAGCCGCTCGGCGGCCATAATAAACGCGCCGGCAGATACAATTTCATTGTCGCCCTGTCTGAGCCGCAATAGACATTCGTGATGATGAATAGCATGGGTTTTGGCATCAACAATCGGTTGATACGCCAAGGACACACGGCGATCATTGAGCGCAGCAATAATGTCATCAGATGTTGTGGCGTTGTTTGACACGATTTTGGGTTTGCCGTGAAGCGCCGCTGAATAAGCTAAATAGGCTTTACCTAATTTTTGCGCCCGCTCCATTGCCATTGCCGATTGAGAAAACAGTGTCTCAATCTCAACCTGATGATGGGGCGAAACAGCAACAGAACTGACAACAAATTCGGCTTTTAATGTACCCTGCGGACTATCATAAAGTTCTGCTGACAATTTACTCAGCAAAGTCTCCAAGCGCGGCTTAACGTCGGATGCGCCGCATCCCATCAGACCAATAACAAAAGTAGAACCGCTGACGCGCCCTGTCATATGCGGTGCAAGAACCTCTGATGAAAGCCGGCTTGCAATAGAGTTTAAAAGGCGATCCCCAGCGTCATAACCAAAGCTCGTGTTAATATCGGCCAAATTGCTCAGGCGGAGCCTTAGCAATGTAAAGGAAATGTCTGCGGCCTTTGACGCGGCCTCTAAAAACACAAAACCGCTACGAAGCCGCGTTTCATTCCAAAGCCCCGTCAGCGGGTCATGGGAGGCACGGTAAATGAGGTCTTGTTCGCTGCGTTTTCTGTCATCAATATCGGCAAGCGTCGACAAGATTTTACCCGCTTGTCGGCCATTGCCTGTCAGCCTCTGACCGCGTTCCTCAACCCAAATCTTTTGTCCATCATATAAATCAATTGGATATTGAACGCAGTAACGCGCGCCGTCCCATGTTAGCTGCGACAGCGCAGCACGGCGAAGGCGGCAATAGGGCGGCTCAAGCCGGCCTTCAAGCGCCGCCTCTGTGCCGGGCAGAAGCGTTTGCGCGGCGCGTAAAAGACGGCTCGCAAGCGCGGGCTCAGCCCAGCTTAGATTTCCGTCCTCAGTCATTGAAAAAGGGCTTACCCCTAAAAGCCTATAGGTTTGAACCGCTTGCGCGCTAGCAAGCGGCAAGGCGTCCTTGCCTTGCGCCGTATGGCTAAATATCTCACCCATGGGGCCGCTCGGATATCATGCTAGTCCCCAAATCCGTCGCTGACGCCAAAGTCGCGGCGCGCAGATACGATTGTCACAATAAAACCCGCCATGACATCAAGCAAGGTCATCATCATAACAAGAAAGAAAACAGAGGTCGCAAAGGCAGGGAAGAGTAAAAACTCAACAAGGCAAATGATAAACAGCACCATGGAAAAAGCATGATTGATAATTGCGGCGCGGCCCGTGCCTGTGGATTTTAAAAGCTCAAAGAAAAGCATGAGCAAGGACACAGCAATCAGCGTATGGCCGGGGGTGATGGCCCATGTCGTGCCAGAGGTCATGGGAATGAAAAACGCATCTTGATCGATGCGCGCGCGCACGGCATCAACGCTGCTAAATTTTGCGCCGCCCCAGGCGATCACATTATAGATGAGGACAGGAATGGTCAGCAGGGGGAAAACTGTAAACACACGAAACATGAAATCCCTCCCGATACGGCAGCGCCCATATCTGGCAGCCCGAATCAAATTCCTTAACGAAAGTTAAAGAGAAAGGCTTATCAAGGTGTTAACAGAGCGGTAAATCTACGCCTCAGTTGAGGCGTTAAACCTCATCCCAGCCGCCCGGATTACGCGAGCGTTTATTGAGCCACATCACACCGCGCAGGTCCGCAATAGAGACAATCAGCCGTCCGAAATTGGTATATTTCGAGACGCCAAATTCCCGCGAACGGTGGTTTACATCCATAAATTCAGCGGTGTAGCCCTCCCGCAGCATAAGCGCTGGGATGTAGCGGTGGATATGGTCAAAATATGGGAGGCGCAGGAAGGCTTCGCGGCCAAAGACCTTAATGCCGCAGCCCGTATCATCGGCATTATCTTTAAGCAGTTTTTTGCGCACGCCATTGCCAAATTTTGACGCTATTTTCTTGGCCGCGCTGTCGATCCGTTTGGCGCGCCGTCCGCCCACAAGCTGTAGCCCGTCTGGTGCATTATCGCGCGTAAGCTGTGCATACATAGCGGGCAAATCCGCGGGATCATTTTGCCCGTCGCCGTCCAGCGTTCCAATGACCGGTGCGCTGGCGGCAAGAATGCCTGTGCGGACACTGCGGGACTGACCCGCATTCGCACGGTGAGAGAGCACGCGCAGCGCAGGATAGGTTTTTTTCAGCCCTTGCAAGACCGCGAGCGTGTCATCAGAGCTGCAATCATTGACGAAGATCATTTCATAAGCCGTGCCCGCGAAGGCGGCGGCAATTTCGCCGACAAGCTTGCCGACATTCTCCGCCTCATTATAGACAGGGACAATTACAGAAATAGCGGGGCTTGTGAGGCCAAGGGCGGCAGTTTTGGTCATGCGGGCGTCATGCCCCCTTGCGCCCCGCTTGGCAAATGAGAATTCCGTAAGGCAGCGTGAACGCTGCATATGCGGTCCGCCAAAAAGCTTTGCCAGTTTCCTCGCATGGTTTAAGGAACGGCATGGAAAACGCCGCCGCAGATGTATTCGCCACAAATGGGACGCCCTTGATAAAAGAGAGCCCCCCGATAACGGACACTCCCACGCCTAAAAAGCGCTCGCACCTTTTTCATTTGGTGGTTCTAACCCTGCTTATGCTGACCATGGCTTTGCCGGGTATAAGCACCCTGCCCGTTATTGACCGAGACGAGGCGCGCTACGCGGTCGCCAGTGTGCAAATGGCCGAAAGCGGTGATTTGGTCTCCATTCGGTTCCAAGATGAGGCCCGCAATAAAAAACCCGCCGGCAGTTATTGGGCGCAGACCGCGATGATAAAGCTATTCTCTAAACCCGGAGAGCGCAAGATTTGGGTGCAGCGCATCCCGTCCGTACTTGGCGCGCTGATTGCGGTGCTCGCGACCTATTGGGCGGGCCTGCCTATTTTAGGGCGGCGCGCCGCATTTATTGGTGCGGCCTTTTTGGCCGTCTCTGGATTGGTTGTGTTTGAAGCCCACATGGCAAAGACTGACGCGATGCTGCTGGCGACGTCGGCCCTTATGCTGGCGAGCCTCACCCATTTACAGCAAGGCGGTGGGCGGTTTTTTGCCCTTTTGTTTTGGGCCGCCATAGGGATAGCCGCGATGATAAAAGGGCCCGTCATTCCCGCCTTGGCCGCTCTGACCCTGCTCCCGCTTTGGTTATGGGAGCGCCGCGCGAGGACAACCCAAGACGCGCCCTCGTGGATGAGGCGGCTTTTATTTTGGCCAGGCCCGATTTTATGCCTCCTAATTATTTTGCCTTGGTCCATCATGATTTGGCAGGCCACAGAAGGGCAGTTCTTTAAAGAGGCGCTGGGCAGCGACTTTGGAACAAAACTTGTCGGCGCGCAGGAAAAACATGGTGGATTGCCGGGCTATTATCTTGCGTTTTTACCGATTACATTTTGGCCCGCGACATTGCTCTTAATCCCTGGACTGGCCTTTGGCTTTCGGGCTGTGAAAGGCGCGGATAGATCAAGCCCCGTTTTACGCGGGATGCGGCTTTTATTGTGTTTCGCCCTGCCGTTCTGGGCGGCGCTTGAGATTGTTCCGACAAAGCTGCCCAATTATTTACTGCCCGTCTACCCAGCACTGGCTTTGATGGTCGGCGGAGCGGCCATAACACTTTTAGCGGTCAAAGAATTTAAATGGAGTCGCCCGATAAGCGCCGTTATCTTTATCGCGGCTGGCATCACTATCATTACGGCGGCCCTGCTGGGCGAGTCGGTTTACGGACCCGCCAGCCTTTGGCCATACGGGCTCGCGATTGCCGCGATAATTTGCATTTTCATTGCCGGGGGGGCTTTGCTATTTTCCAAAGCCAAGTTGGGGCTTTGCGCCGCTTTTCTTTGCGCCATTATTATTAGCCCCGCTCTGTATCAGGTCTTGCTGCCATCACTGTCCGATGTTCGAATGGCCGATAGGGTTGTGGCCGAATTTCGCGCCAAGAACATCAAGCTGCCCCGCGAAGGCGGGCCTGCGGTCCTAGCGCATAATTTCACAGAGCCAAGCCTTGTTTATCATCTGGGCACGCAAGTTCGCTTAGGCGATCAAATTGAGCTGAGCCGCGCCGTTCCACCTGGGACTATTTTGCTTGTTGATGTCGCCCGACAGGACGCCGCGCTGTTTCAAGCACGCGTTAAAGAAGCAGGATTGTGCATACAGGAATTTGCAAAATTTGACGGCTTAAACTACTCGCGCGGCGATGAAGTCACGCTCAAGCTCTCGGAAGTTGTCATCTGTCCTGCCGTGAGCGTGGAGGCCCCGCAGCCACAATGATTAACTGCCCAAGAAAGCTTTGCGTATAACCAAATACCACGCGCGGCCCATGACCGCGGCGAACATAAACGGCACAGCTAAAGTCGTGAGAAGCTTGGCCCACCATTTATCGGAATAGTCTTTAAAATAGCGGTAAAATCCGCGAAACTTTGCAAATTCAATATCTTGTCGGCGCGCAGCAGACGTACTGCCATAGTGAAGCACATCCGCATGCGGGTGAAACATCACCTTGCCCCCCAATCTGTGGACGCGGTGGCAAAGCTCGATATCCTCGACATGAAGGAAGTAATCCTCATCAAACCCGCCCGTAAGGTCAAAACAGGCGCGGCTCATCATAAGGCAAGCGCCGCTAATGACAGGAACATCAATCGGCGCATCCGGCAGTGGTTCATTTTCCCAATGCAGCGAACGAAAGAAAGGTAGCTTATGCAGCGGCGTAAACGACACAATGGCGCTGATCGGCGTTAGCTCTCCTCGGCGGCTACCGCGCTGCTCATTTCCGTTCACATCTTTCAGGCGGCCGCCTACAATCCAAGGACTATCAAATTGATCGCCGCATTCCGCGAGTTCCATAGCTGTGCCAGGCGCAATAATTGCGTCAGGATTTAAAAAGAGAAAATGCGAGCCCCTCGCCATGCGCGCGCCGTAATTACAGCCCTTTGCAAATCCAATATTGCCATGACTTTGCAGCATGCGGATTTTGTCATGCTCTGTAACAAGCTCTGACAGTTTTTGCCGCGCTGCATATGTATTGCCGTTATCAACAATGACAAGTTCAAATATTTCAGGGTCGTTAATCACGGCTGATATGGCTTCGAGCAAGGCCGGGCCCGTCATAAAACTCACCATAATCACGCTGATACGGGGTTTAATATCTGGCAAACGAAGCGGAAGTATTTGCGCGGTCATAATCATCTCGTTGGTTGGCGAGCGCTATAGCGCTTCGCGTAACTCCCACCTCAGCAGGGTCTAACTGCTGTACATTATCGTATTAGTCAATAAATTAACTATTTCAATCCGTTTCAGCCGTTGGATATGTATTTCGTCAATCAAGCCCAAGACGGTGATTTTGTACGCGGCACAAGATGCAGCACGCCAGCACATAGAAACAAACATGCCCACCACCAGTGCTGCCAGACCCCATAAGAGACACTAGAAATCAATATAATCGGCGCAATAATCCCCGCCGCCGCCATAGAGCGCGCACGGCCGCCCTCAGAAAATTTAAGCGCCTGTTGGCCCAAGAGATAAATCAATGTGGCCGCCAGCACAGCCCCGACAAAGCCTGTCTCCAGCCAAATCTGTAGCCCCGCATTATGGGGGTGCAAAGACACAACCGCCATATCATAGCCGCGCGCGCTATAGGTTGCGTCAAATGTGCGAGAGGCGTCAAATCCGTGTCCAACGATAGGGTGATCGCGAATGCGCTCTCCGACATAACTCCACGTGACCATTCTGTGCTCCCATGAAAAGGGCATCGCCGCTCTGAGCTCTGATGACGTTGTCATGGCCATGGCGGAAACAATTGGCGCAAAGCCAATAAGCATCATCGCAAATGTCGTCAGTGTCCGTATTGTCGCTTTGGGATAGAACGCAGCCAGCAACATGCAGAGGATTGATAAAATCATCGCGCCAATCACGACATTCAATCCGCCTATAACAGCGGCTAGACCAATGATTGCTAGCAAAAGCACGCAGATGATGGGACCGCGAAAGCGCGTCCAAAGCAGTAAAATTACCGACGGAATGCTCATTAATATCAAAAAGACGAGGCCATTGGACGTATTCATGATGGCGTCTGCCCGGCGTTTTTCAATATCCTCGGAGGGGCGCGGCGGATCGACTGCAAAGCTTAATCCAAAGCCGCTCGCAATATCAATCAGAAGGATTATCGCCGCAATCATCGGCATATAGATCATCAAAGTTTGCGGCCCATTTAGCGGAAAGACACGCGCCGCGCCGCTGGCCCTCACAAGAGCGCGGCGGCCCGCCTCAAAAAACACAACGCCCAAAATGAGCTTTAGCGCATTACTGATACCGCGCGGCTCATAAGGGGACCAAAGCGAGCTGAGCAGCGCCCAGCCCAAAAACAGTATGAGCGCTAAAACCCATTGCGTTTTAAAAATCTGCGCCGCTTGCACTCTTGCCTGCGAAAAATCGCTTGTCAGGATGCCAATGAGGCCCGCAATAGCGGCAAGTGGTACAAGGCCTAAGCCGCCCGCATGGCCCGCTACAAAACACAACCCCAACAAAACGGCGGCAGCGCGCCTATTAATCAGCTCTGCGTTTTGCGCCGGCATATTGGGCACGGCGTTCATCTCAGCTGCGGCGCTGATCAGGCGCGAGCGCCTCTTCGGCCAATGTCACAGAGGCCTCATCAAGGGTCAGAATAGTCTGGCCTTGAGAGCCAAGGCGGCGCAGTGCGAGTTTGCGGCCTTCCGCTTCCTTCATGCCCACCACGGCGATGATGGGGATTTTCTTATCCGCAGACAGCTCTCGAATTTTATAATTGATTTTCTCGTTACGCAGATCAAGCTCGACGCGCAAACCCGCCGCGCGCAGCACCTCTGCCGCTTCGCGCGCATAATCATCCGCCTCACCCGTAATTGTCGCGATGACGACCTGAACAGGTGAAAGCCACAGCGGGAACTTACCCGAATAATTTTCAATCAAGATACCGATGAAGCGCTCCATCGAGCCGAGGATCGCGCGGTGCAGCATCACGGGCACATGGCGTTGATCATCATCGCCAACATAGCTCGCCGATAATCTTTCAGGCACAACGAAATCGACTTGCAGCGTCCCGCATTGCCAATCACGGCCAATGGCATCGCGCAGAACAAATTCAAGTTTCGGGCCATAGAATGCGCCCTCGCCTGGATTAAGTTCAACCTCAAGACCTGCCGCTTTGACGGCGTCCATAAGCGCGCCTTCGGATTTATCCCATGTCGCGTCCGTGCCCGCCCGTGTTTCGGGACGGTCCGAAAACTTCACTTTTAAATCTGTAAAACCAAAGTCTTCATAGATAGATGTCAGCAGCGTGATGAAGCTTTGCGTTTCTTCGGTGATTTGATCTTCCGAGCAGAAAATATGGCCGTCATCTTGGGTAAAACCGCGCACGCGCATAATGCCGTGCAGAGCGCCCGTTGGCTCATTGCGGTGACAACAGCCAAATTCAGCCATGCGCAAAGGAAGGTCACGATAGCTTTTCATGCCTTGATTAAAAATCTGCACATGGGCGGGGCAATTCATCGGCTTGAGCGCGTGAACTTCCTCATGGCTGCCATGCTTAACCTCTGAGACAAACATATTCTCGCGAAACTTGTCCCAATGACCACTTTCCTGCCAAAGCTTATTATTAATCAGAAGTGGTGTTTTAACTTCAGTATAATTCGCAGCCTTCGTACGGCGGCGAATATAGTCCTCTACTTGGCGCCATAGTGTCGCGCCTTTGTCGTGCCAAAATACCATGCCCTGCGCTTCGGGCTGCATGTGAAACAGCTCGAGCTGCTTTCCGAGGCGACGGTGATCGCGCGCTTCGGCTTCCTCAAGCTGCTTGAGATGCGCGTCCAGTTCTTCTTGCGTGCGCCAAGCGGTGCCGTAGATACGCTGCAATTGCGCTTTATCGCTATCGCCGCGCCAGTAAGCCCCCGCCACTTTCATCAGCTTAAACGCTTTGCCAATTTTACCTGTGCTCGGCAGATGCGGGCCAAGGCAGAGGTCAAACCATTTGCCTTGCTTGTAAATCGTGATGACCTCGTCTTTGGGAAGATCAGAAATCAGCTCTGCTTTAAAGTCTTCACCCATATCTTTGAAGGTTTTAATCGCTTCATCACGGTCCATGACAATGCGTTCAAATTTATCATTGCGGTTAATGATAAAGGCCATTTTCTTTTCAATTGCGGCAAAATCATCGGCTGAGAAAGGCTCGTCACGGTAAAAATCGTAGTAAAATCCGTTTTCAATAACGGGGCCGATTGTGACTTGCGTGCCTGGAAATAATTCCTGCACGGCTTCCGCCAGCACATGCGCAGCATCATGACGAATGAGCTCTAGTCCTTCGGGATCTTTGGCGGTGACCAATTCAATTTTGGCATTGTCATTGATAGGCAAAGCAGCATCGACAAGCTTGCCGTCAAGTTTGGCGGCAAGGACTTGTTTTGCGAGACCTTTAGAGATCGACTTTGCGACCTCCATGGCCGTTATGCCCGCATCAAAATCACGCGCTGCGCCGTCGGGAAATGTGAGTGTCACCATGACTTAATCCATATATGTGCCGCGCCATAAGCCATATCGCCAGGGCGCCCAGAAAGGCGCGTTTTGCACGGTTTGCGGGACATTATCAATACCCGAGGTGCCGCCGAGTTTGGTCAGGGGGTGACAGCGCGAAAGCCGCGCGAGCGTCATCCAGCCCCCGCGCCAAAGCCCGTGAGTTTCTATCGCTTCGCGCGAATAATCAGAACAGCTCGGCGTATGGCGGCAGCGCACGCCAAACATCGACAAGATTGGACTTACGCCATATTTATAGACCTTGAGCAGGGCAAAGGCAGGATAAGAGAGCGGGTTTTTCATTCCTCGGGAAGTAGCGGATTCATTGTGTCAAGCCAAGTGAGCTTACCCCCGCGTTCAAACGCGAGGCGCTCAACCTGATACTCCCAAGGGTTATGCCCCTCACCTTGCGGTATTTTAGGCTTACGGCGCTCAAGCGTGAACTTAACATCGCGACCTTCATAGTCTTGACCTTGGGCGACTATGGTCCCGTGTTTTCTATCAACAATGCTCGATTTCATAGTTCGCACGTCAATATTTTCACGGACAAAATCTGCCACACGTTTTGACGCAACCCATAAATCATGACGAGACCGTTGATCTTCATTTGATAAATCAGAGGTCGGAGCATTGTTTTGCCAGCCGAAATACCAGTCCACCCCTGCGCCGCCCGCAAGAAGTGTCGGCCATAGAACACCTTCTATTTCGCGGCGGCGATCATCTGCATCCGCATCTGGCCGCGCGCCATATTCCCAGCCGAGCGGTTCATCCACCGTAACCATCCACTGGCGATCTTTCATCATCAATTTATCCCCCACCATGAAAACAGGTCCCGTCCAACTTCGGACTTTTTGAGCATAATTATGATGCGCTTGAAGACTAATACCTGACCAATAATCTACGCCAAGTTTTTCGCCATATGTCGCCTCTTCTGCATCGGGCCAATTATGGCTGACGATGGCGTGGTCATAGGGGTCTAGTTCTGCGATATACTTCGCAAAGGCGAGACGCTGTTTCGCGCTTGTGGCTTTGCGGAAAGGCTCTTTCCCCGAATTGCCGTCCACGCCATTTTCTTCGCCGAGGTTCCAAACAAGCCCGTTCAAATGCCCAAAGCGCGCGACCATTTCGCGGTAGTAAAGCTTACGGCTTGGCGCGAAGTCTTCGCCGACCTTTAGCCCGTCAGACACCTCAAACCAGCTTTCATTTTCAGTCTCGGTCAGCAGCATATCAATCATCACGCCGCGTGAATTATAATGCTCTAACACGCGCTGCCATTGCTCGAGCTTTGAAACATCAAACACATAAGGATCGTCATGGGAGGCATAAGGGAAAACGTCTTGACCATCCCCTTCGACATTCATGGTCACAATATATTGCGCATTGACGCCGACCTCTTCGTAATAATTGGCAATGCCCAAAATAGAGGCGCCTTTACCGTTTTGCCATGTCGGGTCGCCCGCGCGTGCGTCTGGCAGGTGCGGTTCAAACTCATGTAGTTGATTGTCACCGAGCGCAGGAAAAACTGTGCCGCCCGCATCATAAGTCCCATCAAAACCGCTATAAGCGAGGAGGTTCTCTGGCGACCCCGCCCCCGTTTTTATAAAAGGTTCGCCTGTGCCTACATATTCAAGATAGCGACCTTTGACGTCGGCGAGTTTTCCGCGTTTGGCGAAGTCATGTGCAGAGGGGTCGAGCTCGGCGGGCGCAACTGTGAACTCTCCCTTTAGCAATCCATAACCTTCGACAGGGCTCCAATCTTGTCCTTCGAGCTGAGCACCACCCTTACGGTAAAACCGGGCTACGTACTCCCATTTACCCGCGCTTGGCGGCGTAAATTTAACACGCCAGATTTTACCAGTCGTGGCCCCTGTTTCTGCGGCGTCGCCGTCAGCCGCAAAATATCCTGGCTGACGAAATTGCTGACCGTCTTTTAAAAAGGTGGTCTCAAAAGCATACGTCGTAAAAGTCTCGCGACTTTCCGAAAGCTCT
>CAKZTE010000043.1 GCA_937923115.1 uncultured Caulobacterales bacterium
TGACACGTCTAAAGTCGACATCCATTTGGATGACGAGGCCGCCCTGCCCCGTTTTGCCGCGCTTAACGCGCAGTGGATAGAGGAGCTGCATTTCCTTGAGGAGTCAGACAAGAAGATGGTCGCCCATCCCGAGATTTACACCCAAGACGGCAATCATGTTCTCTCCGCCCATATTGACGGCGAAGTCGCAGGCGCCGTGGCGCTCAAGAAACATGGCAAAGGCGATTACGAGCTAACCAAAATGGCCGTTGATAGCACGTTTCGCGGCTATGGCGTCGGGCAGCTTCTGATGAGCGCCTGTGAGAGCTATGCTAAAAATACACTCGGCCTTAAACGTCTTTGGCTGCTGTCTAATACAGGCAATGCCGCCGCGATAAGGCTCTATAAACGCAATGGCTGGAGCGTAAATCACGAAGGCCCGCACCCTGTTTATGCGCGCGCAAATATCGGCATGGAGAAGGATTTGTGAGCGAACACCCCTTCTTTGATTACAAAGACTTTGACGCCAGCGGCCATGACCCATCTCTGCCGCGCTGCGGATGGGTGCCGCCGAGCGACGCGTTTTACTGCGCCTATCATGACGAAGAATGGGGACGGCCCATAACGGATGACAAAGCGCTGTTTTCAAAGCTTATTCAAGACGGCATGCAGGCGGGCCTTGCGTGGATTACAATATTGCGCAAGCGCGAGAATATCTTGGCCGCATTTGACGGGCTCGATCCGGATATTGTGGCGACATATAACGATGTAGACCGTCTGCGGCTTCTAGATAATGCAGGCATCATTCGGTCCAAATCCAAGATAAATGCCGCCATTTCTAACGCGCAGATATTTGTCAATATGCGCGACGAAGAGGGTATTAATTTCTCTGATTATCTGTGGAGTTTTACGGATGGCAAAACCATTCAAAATGCGTGGACCGAATTTAAAGATGCGCCAGTGCAAAGCCCAGAATCTGAGGCGATGTCCAAAGACTTAAAAAAACGCGGCTTTAAATTCGTCGGCCCCGTTATTCTCTATGCCTTCATGCAAGCCGTCGGCATGATCAATGATCACAGCGTGGATTGCCACGTACATAATGAGTGCCAGAAACTTGGCCTGTCTTAAGCCGCAGTTAGGCCTAGCGCCACTGCGGCGGCGCCGCTATACCGTCGATATAATAAAATATGGGAAAGCTCATGAACGCCGTAATCAGCGCCACAGGTCTCTGGACGCCAGAAGACTCTATTTCAAATG
This sequence comes from uncultured Caulobacterales bacterium, assembly GCA_937923115.1. Taxonomy (GTDB): domain Bacteria; phylum Pseudomonadota; class Alphaproteobacteria; order Caulobacterales; family Maricaulaceae; genus Fretibacter. The sequence continues at coordinate 1,237 of CAKZTE010000043.1, forward strand.
AAGAACTTGTCGAAGGCTTTAACGCCTATGTCGATAAATGGAATAGCGAGAACGCGGCGGAGATTACGGCGGGCACAAAGGACGAGCTAACCTATTCCAACGCCGCCTTTATTGAAAAAGCGTCTGGTATTAAGTCTCGTTTTGTGATTTCCAAAGGCCCGATTCTAGACCCCAATGTCATGGCCCCACATATCCCCGCGCGCCCCAATGAAGAGCCGTCTATCCTTGCGGAAATCGCGGCCAATGCCGCGCGCCAAGCGCTTGAGACGGCGGGCCGCAAACCCGAAGATGTTGGCGCGGTTATTGTGGCGTGCTCGAACTTACAGCGCGGCTACCCCGCTATTGCCGTCGAAGTGCAAGACATTCTTGGCACATCGGGCTTTGCGTTTGATATGAATGTGGCGTGCTCCAGCGCGACCTTTGGCATAGAGACCGCGCGCGGGCTTATCATGGGCGGACAAGCAAAATCTGTTCTTGTGGTGAATCCTGAAATATGCACCGCACATCTAAATTTTAAAGACCGCGACGCGCATTTTATCTTCGGCGATGTCGCCACTGCTATTTTGGTCGAGTCTGATGATATTGCGCCCAAGGATCACTGGGAAATTATTGGCTCTAAACTGGTCACGCAATTTTCCAACAATATTCGCAATAACTTTGGCTTTCTTAATCACGCCGCGCCCGAAGATGACGGCCTGATTGGGGGTCGCGGCAAGAAGGGCCTGACAGATAAATTATTTGTCCAAAACGGTCGTAGCGTTTTCAAAGAAGTTGTGCCGCTCGTTGCGAAAATGATTACGGCCGAATGTGAAGCGAACAATTTGGACCCGCATGAGTTGAAACGTATGTGGCTTCACCAAGCCAATCTATCCATGAATCAGCTCATTGCTAAAAAAGTGCTCGGCAAAGAAGTCGACATGATTAAAGCGCCCGTTGTGCTGGACGAGTATGCCAACACCAGCTCTGCTGGTTCCATCATTGCCTTTCACAAACATAGCGGTGATTTCAAAGCCGGCGAGACGGGGCTAATTTGTAGCTTTGGCGCGGGCTATAGCGCGGGTGCAATTTTCGTGCGGCGGGTAGCTTAAATTGCCAACTCAAAAGCCTCCTCCAAAACCCCGCGCCTGGCAGCGCATGCTCTCGGGCCGCCGCCTTGACTTGCTTGACCCTTCGCCTTTTGATGTTGAAATTGAAGACATCGCCCGGGGGCTCGCGCGCGTGGCGCGCTGGAACGGGCAGACCTCTGGCGATCATGCGTTTTCGGTGGCCGAACACAGCGTTGTCGTCGAGCAGCTTTTTACGGCGCTCAACCCGCGCTGCACCCCCGCAGAGCAAATGACAGCCCTGCTGCACGACGCGGCAGAATATGTCATTGGCGATATGATTTCACCGTTTAAACATGCGCTCGGTATTGATTATAAAGCGTTTGAGGCCCGGCTCGAAGAGGCGATACATTTGCGCTACGGCCTGCCGCCAAAAATGCCGCCTACGCTTAAGAAGAAAATCAAGCAATGCGACCTCTATTGCGCGTGGTTTGAAGCCACGCAAATCGCAGGCTTTGATCCCGTCGAAGCCGACCAGTTTTTCATCCCCCCGCCGCGCGATTTAAAGCTAGAGATTAACCCGCGGCCTGTAAAAGAGGCGGAAGCCTTGATGCTCGCCCGCTTCGAGGCTGTAAACGCGCGCCTGCAAGCCGCCTAGAGACTCAAGAGCAGCTTGTGCTTTTTTCCCGTTTATTAACCCAATAATTGCTTTCGAATTGACCCAGAGACGCGTTTCGTGAAGATAGCCTTTGGGAGAGAGCTATGCACAAAATACTCGCAATCACGTCAACTGTACCGGCCATTTTGGGGGCAATTGCGGTCGCATTTGTTTATCTGTCGCTATGGACCGAAGGGTTTTCAGGCGGAAGCGGGCTGATGATTATTGGTTTTGAACATTACGGGTTCTTGCTGTCCTTTATCGCCTTTAGCCTGTCGACAATGGCCTATATGGTTTCAAATCGAAACAATCAGCCTCTTTACAACTTCAATGGCGTGACAATAGTCCTCTCATTGCTGAGCCTTGCCGCGCTTATGCTAGGACTCGGCTTTCTCTAAACACAACATCTGCTGATAAAGGCTGGCGAAAGCCGCCCGCGCGTCCTATATAGTTCTCAACGATCGAAAGAGGACACGTACATGGGCAAAGAGCTAATCAACTGGGAAAATGGCCGCTGGATTGGTCAGACTTTAGAAGTTGAAAACGGCGTTTGTGCCGTGCCCTCTACGCCGGAAGGCGAATTAGAGTATACCGACGCAGTAAAGGCGGCAACGGACCACCTCTATAAAGATGTTGCGGATTTCATTCCGGAATTTGAATGGCCTGCTTACGCGCCGCTTGTGCATGCCATCAATACGCTCAAGAAACAAAAGAACGCCGTTATTCTCGCGCATAATTATATGACGCCAGACATCTTTGGCCTCATTGGCGATTACACGGGCGACAGCCTTGGCCTCGCCATTGAAGCGACTAAAACGGACGCCGAGATTATCATTCAGGGCGGTGTGCATTTCATGGCGGAAACGTCCAAGATTCTTTGCCCCAACAAGCGCGTCTTTATCCCGTCTATGCGCGCGGGCTGTTCTCTCGCGAGTTCGATTACGGGCGAGGACATTAAACTGATTAAGCAGCGCTACCCCGGTATCCCTGTTGTGACCTATGTTAACACCAGCGCGGATGTGAAAGCCGAGAGCGATATTTGCTGCACAAGCTCGAACGCCGTTGCTATTGTCGAGCATATTTGCGCCGAATGGGGCGTGAACAAGGTTATCATGCTGCCCGATGAGTTCCTTGCCAAAAATGTCGCTAAGCAAACCAATATCGAAGTCATTGCATGGCATGGCCGCTGCGAAGTCCATGCGCGCTTCTCTGCACAAGATGTGCGCGACATGCGCGAAGCGCATCCAGGCGTTGTTGTTCTGGCGCACCCTGAATGCCCGCCAGAGGTTGTAGCGGAGTCTGACTTCACAGGCTCTACCAAAGCCATGTCCGATTACGTGTCCGATAACAGCCCTAAGAACGTCATCTTGCTAACCGAGTGCTCTATGAGCGATAATGTCGCCATGGAAAACCCCGATGTCGATTTCGTGCGGCCGTGTAATCTTTGCCCGCACATGAAACGCATCACGCTTGAGAACATATATGAATGCCTTAAAGACGAGACCAATGAAGTCCTTGTTCCAGAAGATCAGCGCGTGCGCGCCTACAAGGCTGTCATGGATATGATTAATGTGAAGTTTGACCCCGTCAAAGGTCACTTTGACCCCAGCTTGCCGCAAGTGGGTGTTAAAGTCATATAATGACAAAGGGGAAAATAAACCTAGCGGAAAAGCTAAGTCTTTTTAATACCCATTGGGACCCCAAAGTCGTCGCGCGCTATAATGAGAATGACGTCATGGTCGTGAAATTTCAGGGCGAATATCCCTTTCACAAACATGATGATACGGATGATTTCTTTCTCGTCATAGAGGGCTTGGTCACCATGGAGTATGAAGACCATGACGCTGTAACGTTTGGCCCCGGCGAGATGGTCATTGTCCCAAAAGGGGTTGTGCACCGCCCGCGCGCCGAAACGGAAGCTAAAGTCCTTTTAATTGAGCCAACGGGCGAACCCAATTCTGGCGACAGCGGACGCGCCCCTGCGGCGAAAGACTGGATATAATATGGCCCTTGGCGACTTAGAAACAAAGAAACTTCCCGCAGGCGCAGTCCTTGTGATTGGCGCAGGGCTTGCGGGGCTTTATACCGCGCTGAAACTGGCCCCGCGCCAGGTCTTTGTGCTGACCTCTCGCCGCTCCAAAGAAGGCTCAGCGTCCGCGTGGGCGCAAGGCGGCATTGCGGCGGCGCTGTCCCCTATGGATAGTCCTGCCTCCCATGCCCATGATACAATTGCGGCGGGCGACGGTCTTGTTGATCCAGAGATTGCCCATATCCTCGCGAGCGAAGGGGCAGCTCGTGTGCATGATTTAGAGGCGCTTGGCGTCCCCTTTGACCGCAATGACAAAGGCGAGCTTTATCTCTCGCTAGAAGCCGCCCATAGCCTGCCGCGCGTCGCCCGCGTAAAAGGTGATACCGCTGGCGCAGAGATTATTAAAATCATGGTTGAGCGCGTGCAAGCCGCAGACCACGTTACGGGCCTGATTGGCTGGCGCGCGGAAAGCCTTTTGACCGATGACGGGGGCGCTGTGGCAGGCGCGCTCGCGCGTAATGATGACGGTACGCTACTGGGCATAGAGGCCGACATTACTATAATGGCCACAGGCGGCGTGGGCGGATTATTTGCCGTCACCACGAACCCGCGCACTGCGCGCGGCGACGCGCTGGGTATGGCGGCGGTTGTCGGGGCCAAGATGCGGGATATGGAATTTGTGCAATTTCACCCCACCGCCATTGATGTTGGCCGCGACCCCGCGCCGCTGGCCACAGAGGCTTTGCGCGGTCACGGCGCAGTGCTAACCAATTCTGATGGCGTGCGCTTCATGCCGCGCTATCATCCCGAGGGCGAGCTGGCCCCGCGTGATGATGTGGCGCGCGCGATATTTGCCGAAATAGAAGCAGGCCGCGTGCCATATTTGGATTGCCGCAAAGCCGTTGGCGCAGAGTTTCCACATGAATTTCCCACCGTATTTGAGAGCTGCATGAGCGCCGGTATTGATCCGCGTACGGCCCTTATACCCGTCGCGCCCGCCGTGCATTATCACATGGGCGGGCTGGCAACCGATAGCTACGGCCAGACGAATTTGGATGGCCTGTTTGCACTTGGGGAATGTAGCGCCACAGGTGTTCACGGCGCGAACCGTCTCGCGAGTAACAGCCTGCTTGAGGCTACGGTCTTTGGCGGGCGCGCGGCAGCGTTCATTCTGGGAAGTGAGTTTAGCGAGAAACGTGCAGGCACCATTCGCGTGCAGCCATGGCTGTCTATGGGGCCAGGTGTGAGCCAGACCTTGCGCCATGCAATGACCGCCAATTGCGGCGTGCGCAGAAACGCCGCCAAGCTTAATCAATTACTCGCCTTGATTGACGACCTTATTGAACAGGTTGGACGGGCCAATCCCCTCATCGCCTCACGTATGATAGCGGCTGGCGCCCTCGCGCGAGAAGAATCGCGCGGCGGGCATTTCCGTGATGATTTCCCTAAAACCAAAGCCGCCGCTCGCAGCAGCTATATGACATTTGATATGCTGGATTAGGCTTTGAGTATGCGCAGCGTGCTCACCCTTGGATGGCTGTCTATGTCGCTTCTGGCATGCCAGTCCGTTGACATTGAGCCTGCCCCATTTCAGCGCGCACAGCCAAAGTCCAGCGCTGAAATCGCCTTTGTCAAAAACCTGCTAAGCGATTTACAAGCCCAATCAATTGCCAAAAACCGCGAATATTGCGGCTATATTGGACTTAATGAGAACGGCGGCTTCATAGCCTCCACCGCCCGCAAAGGCAGAAAGAGCTCCTGCCTCGCAAAAGAGGTGGACGAAGACTTTAGGCTCCTAGCATCCTATCACACACACGGCGCTTATTCGGAGAATTTTGAAAGCGAGCTGCCATCCTCTGATGATTTAATCGCAGACATCAATGAAGGCATTGACGGATATGTCGCGACACCTGGCGGGCGGATCTGGTTTAACGATGCGCGCCTAGGAACAACGGCCTTAATTTGCAGCGCGCAGTGCATAACCGCAGACCCAGATTATGACGCGCAGGACATTCCTGACATAAAGCGGCGTTATACGCTTGAGCAATTACGCGCATTTGAACAGTAGCTTAGCGGTTTCCATAGCGGCGCAAACCCGCTAAACCCGCATTATGACACAGCTTCCTCCCCTTCCCCCAACGGTTATTGAACCCATGGTACGCCGCGCCCTTGATGAAGATTTTGGCAATAGCGGCGACCTGACCGCGAACCTTCTTGTGCCAGAAACAGCGCGTGGGAAACTCTATGTGCGCGCGCGCGAAACGGGCGTTCTGGCCGGTATGCAGGCGGCAAAGATGACATACGCTATGGTGGACCCCCGCGTAAAATTCGTTACCAAGAAGAAAGATGGCGCAGCCCTGTCCAAAGGGACGCTCGTGGCCACAGTCGAAGGCCCTGTAAGGGCGCTATTGTCTGCGGAGCGGGTTGCACTGAATTTTCTTGGCCGCATGTCGGGCGTTGCGACGCTTACGTCTGAATATGTGAGCCTCGTAAAGGGTACAGACACGCGCATTGCGGCGACGCGAAAGACCACGCCTGGACTGCGCGCTGTTGAAAAACAGGCCGTGCTAGCAGGCGGCGGATTTACTCACCGCGAAAGCCTATCAGCGGCCATTATGATTAAAGATAATCATATCGCGCTTGCGGGCGGCGTGGACAAAGCCCTAAAAGCAATCGCCAAAAATGCCGACCATATGACCCGCGTCAGCGTCGAAGTCGACACGCTTGCCCAATTGGAAAAAGTGCTGAAATACGCGCCTGATGTTGTGCTGCTTGATAATATGGGGGCGGAAAAACTTGCCGAGGCCGTTGCGATTGTTGAGGCTTCAGAACATCGCCGTCCTGTGCTCGAAGCCTCAGGCGGAGTGAATCTTGATACGGTGCGCGGCCTAGCAGAGAGCGGCGTTGACGTGATTTCAATCGGAGCGCTAACCCATAGCGCGCCTAATTTCGATATGGGTATGGATGACGCCTAAGGCGCGGCGTTAAGCCTATGGGCTAGGCGGAGCCACAGAAAGCGACGCGCTCGCAACGGGGCGTTCGCGCCAACGTGTACGGTAGAATTTGTGGGTCTCGATTTGCTTTGTCATGACCAATGTGTCTGACCAGACGGGCGTCACGTCCAGAGTATGGTAGTGCGTCGCGCGGCCCGTCATTGGCGTCAGGCCGCCCGTCATCGCGATCGAAGCCACATCTTGGGAGCGCTTCCAAGTCTTTCCGCTAGGCGCGAGGTCCATTGACCCGTCGCAAGTGAAACTAAATTGGCAACCCGTACGGCGCTCAGCACCCTGATAGACAACGCCGCATATAGAGTTCGGATAATGCTTGCTGCGCACACGGTTCAGTACCACTTCGGCAACAGCTTTCTGGCCATCTTTGCCTTCGGAACGCGCTTCGTAGAAAATAGCCTCGGATAAGCATTTGTGCTCGCGCGCCTGCGAGTCGGCCGCGTCAATCAAATCTGCGCCAATCGCCTTGCGTTCCGGCTTATCTGCGATGAAGTCTGCTGCTAGTTTATCAGCCAAACCGTCAACACTCGTGATGAGGGCTGTCGATTCTAGCGCAATGTCGAAATGCGGAGCGGGCGCCGTGTTCATGCGCGCAGCTTCTGCCTTTGCGGCAACCGCTGGAAAGGCAATAGCAGAGAAAGCAACACCCGCAAATGCGCAGCTCCAACCCGCCACATGGGCCGGTTTATCTCTTAGAATCTGTTTCAGCGTCTTCATATCGCCAGCCTCCTAACGCCCTAAAATTAGGTATTCAACCTAATTTAGCGGCGATAACTCACTTCTAATCTCGACTGTGTCACAATAGCCACAGGCGAGCATCATTACTGACAACACACCAAACGCGCGTATGTTCCAAAATTTTCGGGAAACTGACCCCAGAGACTTAAGAAAGGGTAAAGTTTAGGCCTGACTGCCACCATCTTTCGCGCGAATCGCAGCTTGGGCTGCCGAAAGCTTGGCAATCGGGACCCGGTATGGCGAACAGGAGACATAGTCTAGGCCAGCGCGATGGCAAAAGCCGATAGAGGCTGGGTCGCCTCCGTGTTCACCGCAAATCCCAAGCTTAAGGCCTGATTTCGCCGCGCGGCCTCGCTCCACAGCAATATGAATAAGGTCGCCTACGCCGTCTTGGTCAAGCGTCACAAAAGGGTCCTTTTCCATGATTCCCTGCGCGACATAATCCGGCAGAAAACGGCCCGCATCATCGCGCGAGAGGCCAAATGTGGTTTGGGTCAAATCATTGGTCCCAAAGCTAAAGAATTCGGCATGCTGTGCAATGTCGCCAGCCCGTAGGGCCGCGCGCGGCAGCTCAATCATTGTGCCCACAATATATTGCGGCGCAACACCCGTAGCGGCAATAGCGTCTGCAACGCGGCCAATCGCGGCTTTGAGAATTTCAAGCTCTTTGGCCGAGGACACGAGCGGTATCATAATCTCAGCAATCGGCATGATGCCTGTTTCATTTTCGACCTCAATTTGGGCTTCAAAAATGGCACGCGCCTGCATTTCGTAGATTTCAGGAAAGGAGATTCCTAAACGGCAACCCCGGTGGCCCAGCATCGGATTGCTTTCCGCTAATTCGACGGCACGGCGCATCATATCCTTGGCGGGTATGCCGATATTTTCGGCCACAACGCGGATATCATCCTCGCTATGGGGCAAGAATTCATGCAGCGGCGGGTCTAGAAGGCGAATGGTGCACGGCAAGCTTTTATTCGTATCGGCCATAATGCGGAAAATAGCGGCAAAGTCGGCGCGCTGTACGGGCAGGATTTTTGCCAGCGCATGTTCACGGCCAGATCTATCTTCAGCCAAAATCATTTCGCGGAAATAACCTAATCTATCCGCTTCAAAGAACATATGCTCTGTGCGGCAAAGGCCTATACCTTCTGCGCCAAAATCGCGCGCCGTTTGTACATCCAGCGGCGTTTCGGCATTGGTACGCACGCCCATTGTGCGGGCCTCATCCGCCCAATCCATAATCTTTGAGAAATCGCCAGAGAGCTCGGGCTGCACCATATCCACGGCCCCAAGGAACACTTGCCCTGAGCCGCCGTCGACTGTGACAATTTCGCCTTCTTTAATGGTGCGGCCCGAGGCGCTAAACTCGCCCGCCTTATAGTCAATGCGAAGGTCGCCCGCGCCAGAGACGCAAGGCCGCCCCATGCCGCGCGCCACAACGGCGGCGTGCGATGTCATCCCGCCCCGCGCCGTCACAATCGCTTCGGCGGCGTGCATGCCGTGAATATCCTCAGGCGAAGTTTCAATGCGCACAAGAATAACCTTATGGCCCGCTTTGGCGCGCGCCTCGGCTTTGTCGCTATCAAAGACAACTTCGCCAATCGCAGCGCCTGGAGACGCAGGCAGGCCCATGCAAATAATATCGCGCGGCGCGTCCGCATCTAGCGTCGGGTGCAGCAATTGATCCAGCGAAAGCGGTTCAATCCGCATGAGCGCTTCGTCTTTGGAAATCTGCCCCGCCTCGGCCATATCCACCGCGATTTTCATGGCGGCTTTGGCGGTGCGTTTACCCGTACGGGTTTGCAGCATCCAAAGCTTGCCTTGCTCGACCGTAAATTCGATGTCCTGCATATCGCGGTAATGCGACTCCAGCGTCTCAAACGTGCCAGCCAATTGCGCGTAAACTTCTGGCAATGCTTCTTCCATGGAGGGGGCCGTTTCGCCCATATTCTCACGCGCGATTTTCGTCAGCGTTTGCGGCGTACGGATACCCGCGACCACATCTTCGCCTTGGGCGTTAATCAGAAACTCGCCGTAATAGGCGTTCTCTCCCGTCGAAGGGTCGCGCGTGAAAGCCACGCCTGTCGCGGATGTTTCGCCCATATTGCCAAAGACCATGGCCTGAACATTGACGGCCGTACCCCAGCTCGCGGGGATATCTTGGAGGCGGCGATAGACAATCGCGCGCTCATTCATCCAGCTACCAAAGACGGCATCAATCGCGCCTTGCAGCTGCTCGCGCGGGTCTTGCGGGAAATCACGGCCTAGCTGATCGTGCACCGCGCCTTTATAGGCTTCAATAATCTTCGCCCAATCATCAGCGCTCAGATCGGTATCGAGCATGACGCCTTGGTTATCTTTATGATGGTCAAGGATATCTTCAAAAGTGTGGTGATGCACGCCAAGCACAACGTCGCAATACATGGTGATAAAACGGCGGTAGCTATCGAGCGCAAAACGGCGATCGCCAGAAAGCTTGGCGAGGCCTTCAGCGGTTTCGTCGTTCAGGCCAAGGTTCAAAACCGTGTCCATCATACCTGGCATAGAGGCGCGCGCGCCAGAGCGCACAGAGACAAGCAGCGGGTTTTTCGCATCGCCAAATGTCTTACCCGTCAGCTTTTCAATATGGGCAAGACCTGCTTCAACTTGCTCCGCAACGCCGTCTGAATATTGTTCGCCGTTATCATAATAGCTGGTGCAAACATCGGTAGTCATGGTGAAACCGGGCGGGACAGGCAGGCCAAGCGAGGCCATTTCGGCAAGGTTCGCGCCTTTACCGCCCAGCAGGTTTTTCATTGTCGTATTGCCTTCGGCTGTGCCGCCGCCGAAATTATAGACCCATTTTGCCATTCCCACACTCCATTTAGTCCCGCAGGTAGTGGGCCTGCCTCCCACTTATCACCCGAATGATATACAGATAATGGCCCCTGCTCGCGCAGCGGTGACAGCTTATCTTAGCCGCTGATCTGTTCAAAATCAGCGATGCGGCTTGCTGTATCACCTATCATACTAAGGAGTAATAAATTGTTACGGCGAATAGCAGCGTCCTCATCAACGACCATGACATTGTCAAAGAAATCATCAATTGGTCTACGCAGTTCCGACAACGCTGTCATCGCCTCTGCATAGGATTCAGACGCCAAAGCCGTTTCAATTTTAGCATTTGCATTGGTCAGACCAGTTTGTAAGGCCACAGCCTGTGACTGCGACAATTTGTCAATATCGCCAGTAGGAAGTTCGCCCTTTTTCGCCTCCGCTTTGAGGATATTGGCCGCGCGTTTATAGCCCGCGAGAAGGTTTTCGCCGTCGGGCGTATCAATAAAGGACTGAAGCGCCGTAATGCGATTGACGATGTCGACAAGGTCGTCTCCGCCCAGCGCGAGGACAGCGTCAATAATGTCATGGCGGAAGCCTTTATCACGCAGGTCGCCTTTGAGGCGGTCTAGGATGAAGGCGAT
>CAKZTE010000044.1 GCA_937923115.1 uncultured Caulobacterales bacterium
TCGCTCTCTATGGGTCAACTTCGCGATGAGTATTTTGAACCGCTCGCGATTTGTTCGCTACTCGGAAAAATCGGGACGTCTGACCCTATCGAAGTACGACCCTCGCTTGACGTGCTGAAAGACGAGTTCTCATTTTCAAAAATTGGACGTGCGCCGGCTCGATTTGATGAGGATGAATTGCTGCTGCTCAACGGACGCCTGCTTCATGATACGCCTTACGGCGATGTGAAAGAGCGTCTTGACGCTATGGGCGTTGCGGGCGGTGAGCGGCTCTGGCTGCTGGCGCGCGATAATATCTCAAAGCTGACCGATATGGCAGGGTGGTCAACAATGGTCTACGCGCCTATGGCAGGTCAGATTGAAAGTGACGATATTGATTTTTGCAAAACGGCGGCGGATTGTTTGCCAGCCCAAATCACCGATACAACATGGTCAGATTGGACAGGTAAACTTAAAGAAAAAACTGGGCGTAAAGGCAAAAGCCTGTTCCTTCCCTTGCGTCTCGCGCTCACGGGGCGCCGCGGCGGACCATCAATGGGAGATATTCTTGATTTGCTAGGCTCTGAAAAAGCGGCAGCCCGTTTGAGGGGTGAGGTCGCTTAATCTGTTGTCTGCAAGTGGTTATCTATTTCATGCAAAGCCGTTCACGTAACCGTGAAACATCGCGATTTGGCGTAACGACGCTTTCCGACTAGGCCGTTGGCTGATTAGGAGAGATATTATGAAAGAAACTATTCACTTATCATCATTGCGTTTGCCGCTGTTTTTAACGCGATTGTCGATATTTTTATTTCTGCTGCCATGGCAACTTATGCGCTTTTCAAAGCCTGAGAACATCAATGGCATTGCCCAAAAATACTATAAATTCAGTATGCCAGAAGTCGGTAGCACCATTACGGGCGTGCTTATGATGGCTTTGCTTGTTGCGTTCCTATTCGGCCTTAAAAAGCGGATTAGCTATGGCCTTGTGGCTCTGCTTCACGGCATTGGCACGGCTATGACTATCCCTAACCTAATTCCGGGTCTTGAGGGCTACAATCAGCTTTTCCTCGCCGCTGTTCCGGCTTTGATGGCTATGGTGCTTCTATATTGCCTACGCAATGAAGATACACTTTTGACTATCGAGAAGTAAACCTGAGCGCTATTTGCGGGCGGTCAGTATTTCTAAGGCTCGCCGCCCCATAATTCGCCAGATTGGGTCGAGAATTAATATGGCCGCGATAACAAAGAGGCCAAAGATCCAATGCTTGTCCGCAGCGTAAAGCCATAAGAACAGGCCAATCATAACGGGATAAAACAGGAGCCCCGTAAATAACTGCCACATGGCCTTTAAGGCCGCTTTCATTAAAAGCCATTCCCATCATCGCGGCCTGCCAGTAGGGCTGCGGGTTCAAGAAAATCTGCAAGATGCCAATGCTTGGGCGATATCCAGTCCTCATAGTTTTCGTCTTTGCGCTTAAAGACAAGACAGCCCGCTGTTGGCAGATTAAACTCGCGTCCTGTAAAGTGCAGGGCAAGTTCGCTCCAGCCAGGGTTATGTCCCAGCAACATAAGTCCTCCGCTCGGCTCCTCTTGGCTAATGCACTTCGCGATAACTATGGCGGCGCTGGCGTGATAGAACTCAGGGTTTCGTATTATGCTTTGCGCGCCAGGAATAATTGAAATGAGACGTGCCGCCGTTTCAGATGTCCGCTCTGCATCGGATGCCCATATGATATCGGGCGCAAAGCCCTTGGCTGACAGTGTTTGGCCAATGATATCCGCTTCCTTTCGACCGCGTTTGTTGAGTGGCCGAGCATGATCAGGCTGTGATTGGTCCTTCCAACTTGATTTCGCGTGACGCATCAGCAGGAGGTGGGTCAGCATTAATCTTTATCCTTTTTATCGGGCGTCTTGCTTGGGTCAAACGGCGTTATGGGGCTCTCGATAATGTCTATAACTTTAAGCGATTCTAGGGCTCTGACCCGAGTCGGCAACGTGCCCGTGGCGAGAAGCGCATCTGTGCGTGCACGAGCATTTAGGCGCAGGTCTTCAAAAAATAAATTTGACGGCAATGTCCAAAAGCGCGCGCCAATACCCCATGGACGCCTTAGCGAGCGGCTTCGCGGTTTATCAACAAGCAGCAGCCCGTCTTCGCATTGCGCGCCAGTTTGTTTTGGCAGGGGTGGAGGTAATCTGTCAGGCTCCAAACCTTCGGCTGCCATACCGCCTTTGTGTAGGCGAGAGACTGCATAATCTTCAGAGCGGGACCATAAAAGCGGATTCATACAGAGCGTTTTTGCGCCGTTGATCGCCATATATTCGCGCCCATTGTAGGCGAGTGCGCGCGTACTAAACCTTTCCGCGTTTCTTTTATCAGATGGCATAAAGCTCCCGTAAGCAACAATGCAGCCAAAATCTGCCGCTGACTCGCACGGTGGCAGACCCGAAAGCGGGCCGCCGAAAAGGGCTTGGGGCAGGGGATGGTCGATAACATAGGCAACCGCTAGTCGCTTTTTCAAATCGCCTTGGAAGTAATCTTGAAGTAGACGCGAAATGTGGTCCGCGCCTTGGCCGTGCCCGGCAAGTATAATAGGCCTTTCTGGAGGGCTATCTTTTAGGAATTGTTCAAACGCGCGCCTTACATCCTGATATGCAAATTCCCTTGCGCGCCGTGCGTCTTCACGGTTTGTCATATAGCTATAGATGGCCGCGTGACGGTAATAGGGGGCAAACGCGCGCCCCGCAAACGCGTATGGCGCAACATAATTAGGCCTGACGATGTTTTGTAGGCGGTCACGGCGGCGGTCCTCATCAACGGGCAGTACCCAGTGTTTACCGCCGCGGTAAACGCCGGGCACAACAATAAAAGCATCTCCGGGGGCTTTGGCTAAGAAACTGTCCTCGGTCAGGTCGGGCCGTGAAAGCCAAGAACTCTCAAGTGTGTAATCAGGGGCAGGCGGCTTTTCGTAGGTCTGAAACGGAACGCCAGGATCTTGTAGTGATTGGAAAATGTCATCGCGATAGAAATAGGCAATTATCGCCGCTAAAGCTAACACAGCGAGGAAAATAGCGGCCGCCTTGGGGCGTGATGATGTCTGCGTCGTCGTCATAGGACTGTTGTCACCTATTGCGTAAAAAAAGCAATTGCTGAATAGGCTTATAGCCTATCAAAGCTCTGCAACATAATATATTGCGTAAGTGTTCACGCCCAACACACACAATGCTACGGACATCCAATGACTGAAACGCCGAACCCTTTGCCAGATTATGTGACGCCAGACATGGTGAAACCGCGCCGTTTTCGTTGGTTTAGAAATCGTTTTTTAACGGGACTGATTGTGGCTTTGCCCGTCTTTGTGACGATTTCAGCCATTTCATGGATTGTGGGCAAAGTCGACACCTATGTGATAGGCCTAATTCCCTTGACTTGGCAGGCTAATCCGTGGGTTGATCTTGTGCTCGCCATTCCGGGGCTTGGGTTAATTGTCGTGATGGTGAGCCTTGTGATTTTGGGGACGTTCGCTTCAAATTTCATTGGTACGTCCATCATCAAAGCAGGCGAACGCCTGCTTGCGCGTGTACCGATCGTCAGCAATGTTTATAATTTCTTCAAACAGATTGTGTCGACAGTAGCGCAGCAAAGTGACCGGTCTTTCAAGGAGGTCTGCCTCGTAGAATATCCGCGTCCTGGCCTATGGGCCGTCGCCTTTGTAACCGCTGATCTTGAGGGCGCGCCGCGAAAAAAATTAGGCGAGGGCTATGTCTGTATTTTCGTGCCAACCACGCCAAACCCTACATCTGGCTTCCTTTTGTTCGTCAAACGTGAAGACATAAAAATTCTTGATATGACACCAGAGGAGGGAGCCAAGATGATTATTTCTGGCGGCATGGTCAGCTCAAATGAAGAGGTTGAGGTTACCGGTAATCCCATGGGCGGTCGACGCAAGAAGCTTGAGCCGAGTCCACTTGAAATGCTGATAAAGCCGCAAGCCAAAGAGTAGACATTAGTTTTTCGTGCCTGACAAGAAGTCCTGCTTTTGCATGTCTGTCTGTGGATTTTTAACTTGCGGCGCTGTTTAGGCCCTTTTAAATAACATCGCAGGCATAATACCACTCTCGTCAAAGTTGGATAATCGTCGATGTCCCAAGCAGACCGCGATTAGGAGTGGTTAAATTCGAGTTAGGCCTTTGCCAGTTTCTGCAGTATGAGGATTTATGTTCTACAGTTTTATCCTATTTTGCGGTTTACTTTTAGCGCTTTGGAACATCTTCCAAGGTCTGCGGCGCGGCGGAACGGCTGCACTTATCCTTAATCCTGGTATATGGTTTTCGGTTTTTTATATTATTATCCACCTAGCGGTGGCGAGCTTGAAGTATTCAACATCGGGTTGGCGCTACGATTATAATTATAGTGAGCAAAACCTTATCAATGCGGCGCTAATCGGCCTGCTTGGCTATCAATTTGCTATCATAGTTTTGAATGTTTTTACAAGAAAAGTCATATCAACGGGGCTGCGCAAAGCGGAGTATCGGGAAAGCAGTGTTGGAACGGAGCACATCGTTTGGTTGATTTACAGCATTGGCATTGTGACGATGGCCATTGGGGCATTTTACTTTTTGCGGAATTATGGGCAGCTCGATGAAAATTTTCTGTCGGACCGAATTAGTGCGGGCTTAGGACAAGGTTTAAGCCGATCCTTGCCTAACTTTCTAATTTCTAGCACACTTATATTCGCCTATATATATTTATCTAATAAGGGTGAGTTAAGGCGCTCTCGTGCTGTAGCAGCAGTGCTTGGCGGACTGTCATTCGTTATGGTCGTGTACTACTACAATAGTATTAATAGCAGAAATTCCATTTTCTTGACGGTCATATTGCTCGGCAGTCTCTATATGTTCATGCGTCCGGCGGTTCATATCTTAAGCGCAAACTTCATACGCAAAGCCTCCGTAGCTTTCATTCTGGCGGTTGCTTGCTGGTCCGCGTTTACCGTCATGACGCGGGAGCGTTACACTTTTACCGAATCCAGCTATACCTTGGACCGTCTAGACGAGCTTGAAACCTCAATGATCTATGGGGCTTTTGGAAATGACGAAAATATCGTCTGGATGGCAAATAATACATACAAGAAACATGAGGGCGTCTCTTATTTTGCGGCGCTTTCAAATTTTGTCCCTAGGTCAATGTGGCCAGAAAAACCACTGGGCGGCGGACCCAGGATGAAGAATGAAATTTTCCCCGGAAGTTATGTTGTTGGAGCGGCAGGCAACTCATCCTTTACGACGGGGCTTTTCGCCGAGGCATGGCTCAACTTTGGGCCTTGGGGGCCTCTCTTTATCTTGCCATTATGGGCATTAATCGGGCTTCTGTTTGCTTCAAATGTGGCGAGAAATGTTTATTCAATAAAGGCTTTGCCGTGGATGGTGACGACTGTTTTGTGGTCGACATCACTTGTTTATTCCGAATTTGCCGGATTTTTTGCACGATACGTTTTCATTGTCACACCGTTGTTTGCGGTTGGGTTCTTCGGAACGCAGCGGTCCATGCGATATATGGAGTATAGCGGCGGCTATAGCGCCGCTCAGAACACCGCTAAAGCAGGCTGACTGTCTCATAAGGGGAAAATGGAGGCACCACCGAGAATCGAACTCGGGTACACGGATTTGCAATCCGCTGCGTCACCACTCCGCCATGGTGCCTCACTCTTCGGGGATATATATACAAGCGCGGCGAGGGGCAACGCCTATCTTTCACAAAACGCTAGGACTTAGCGTAAAAATACTTACGCAAAGCGGGCAGTTTTTAATTGCGCTTAAGTTAGGCCTCGCTTGGGGTGTTTTGCGCAAAATTAATCGAGACATTACCCATGGCACTGTACTTATTTGCCTTATTTTACGTCATTAACGATTAATTTACCTTAATCGTTAATATTGTAAGTGTCTTCTCTTGGAGACAACCCACCATTCACCTAATACCTTCGGAGCCCTTGTGGCTCCTTTTTTTTGGCTGAATAGGGTCCGCGCGCTCGCTTGAAAAAATACTGAATAAGACGAAAAATAAGGTTGTGTCAGGGGCTGAAACTCTGCTATCAGGCGCGCCTACCTGAAGTGGTCTATTCCGCAATAGCTCAGTTGGTAGAGCAGCTGACTGTTAATCAGCTTGTCGCAGGTTCGAGTCCTGCTTGCGGAGCCATCCTCTTCCCGAGGAATTTGACCAAATCATTGTTTTTACTTATAATTTGATTTGAGT
>CAKZTE010000045.1 GCA_937923115.1 uncultured Caulobacterales bacterium
AAACGCTAGAGTCGGGATGAGCGAATAAGTACAAGTTATCAAATCCAGATTTCAAAAGATGTAACGATAAACGCCATAAACACAAAATATGATATGAACCTGAGCAAAAACTCACTGCGAATTTTAAACATATCCAGCAAACTTGCCGCAACTTTTTTAAACATTCCCATAAGAAAAACACCTGTAAATATAACAAGTACGGTTTCAACAATCTTGAAGCGGTAAGTGTTGGGTGCGTCGAGAGAAATTCCGCAAGCTACAATGAATAATATCAAACAGAAATATGGAATAAGTTTCGTAAAAGTAGAATTAGTTTTTATCTTCAATCTCTTTGGTATTTTGCCCCTTTGCTTCGCAATAAACTGGGTAATACGAGGTTCTAAGCAGAGGATTAAAACTGCACCAAGTCCCATTACAATTTGAGTTGGCGCGTCAGTGCGATTTGTAGCTATCTTTTCTATTGCGGGAAAAAGGAAAGGAAGTTGTTTCAATCCAATAATACCGAAAGCCAGCCAAACACACCAAAAACAAGCACGACTCACCCGAATGCGTAATGAAGGAAACTCATCACCCACATCAGTTTTTTGTTGAGGAATGATGTTTGAAACTATTGCTGACAGTATCTTTGCACAAAAGAAACCCACAGTAACTAATAGCAAGGTTGAAATGGGTCTCTGCACAGCCTCGGGCAGAAAGTTAGAAGTTTGCGACAGGTAAATCATATAGTGATACTCAACTCGATCCGCTATTTGACAAGCGAGTTTCGTTCCTAAATCGCCCCGCCAAACTCATAATTCTTCACAGGTAAATTTCTTATCCGCTTTCCCGTTGCGGCGAATATCGCATTGGTCACGGCGGGAGAAATTGGCGGCGTGCCGGGTTCGCCTGCGCCCCCGAGCGGGTTGTCTGAGTTGATAATCTGCACGTCAATATCAGGGGCGTCGTTCATGCGCACCATTTCGTAATCGTGGAAATTGCTTTGCTCGACGGCGCCGCCGTCAATTGTAATCTCGCCGTATAGCGCAGCGGTCAGCCCGTAGATAATACCCGATTCCATCTGTGCGGTGAAGCCATCTGGGTTAACCGCGAGGCCCGCATCAGCCGCGCAGGCGACATGGAGCACGCTTGGGCTGCCGCCGCTAATGTCGACTGTTGCGACTTCTGCGACAATAGAGCCAAAGCTCTCAACAATTGCTATGCCCTTGGCTTGCCCCGCAGGCAGTGTCATGCCCCACTCACCTAGCTTGGCCGCCGCGTCCAACACCGCCATGTGGCGCGGCTTGCTCGCGAGTAATTTTCGGCGGTACTGATAAGGGTCAATCCCCGCTTCCGCTGCGAGCTCGTCAACAAAGCTCTCGGTGAAAAAGCCGTGCTGCGTATGATCGACAGAGCGCCACGGGCCAAAGCGCACATGGGTTGGGCTTTCGACATAACCAATAGATTGATTGGGAATATCATAGAAAATATGGCTCGCCTCGGCAGGGTCATGTTTATGCACAAAGGTATTTTCCCACGACAGCGGATAGCCGTCGCCGCCCAGCACAGCCGCCATACGCGCTGTGGCAGAGGGTCTGTAATGGTCTTGCGCCATGTCTTCTTCGCGTGACCAAATCAGCTTAATCGGAAGCTTGGTCTTCTGCGAGATAAGCGCCGCTTGGTTGGTGTAATCAGGCGTCGCGCGGCGGCCAAAGCCTCCGCCGAGAAACATGTTGTGAACGCGCACATTATCAAAATCCATGTCCAGTGTTTTGGCCGTAATGACCCGCGTGCCGAGCGGGTTTTGCGTACCCGTATAAAGGTCGCATTCGCCATCCCGTACCCACGCGAGCGCGCTCATCGGTTCCATAGTCGCATGGGCGAGAAACGGTACAGTGTATTCTGTTTCAACCACTTTCGCCCCGTCGCCGCGCGCGGCTGCGGCGTTGCCCGTACTGACGACGGTTTTGACTTTGCCCGTATCAAGCGCGGCTGCATATTGCGCCAGAATGCTCTCGCCGCTGACATCATCAGAGACGTTTGTTTCAAAGGTGATATCAACAAACTCAATCGCTTGGCTAGCCTGCCAATAACCGTCTGCCACCACGGCGACGAAATCTCCCATATTGAGCACATCAATCACGCCCGGCATTTTGCGGGCTTCGGCCGCGTTCATGTTGACGACTTTATTGCCAATCACAGGCGCGGCTTTCACGGCGGCATATTTCATACCGGGCACAGAAGCATCGACGCCAAACATAGCACTGCCATCAACTTTGGACGGAATATCGCGGCGGGGCACAGACGTGCCCATGATGGTGTAGTCTTTACGGTCCTTGAGGACTGGATTGCGGTTTGGCCTTTGCGCGGCGGCGGCTTTAGCAAATTGCGCATAGGGCGCGGATTTGCCAGAGGCCGTATGATAGATGATGGCGTTCTCGGTTGAGAGTTCAGAAAGCGGAACACTCCACTCTTTGGCCGCCGACTTCATGAGCATTTCGCGCGCAGCCGCCCCTGCCGTTTGAATAGCGTTCGCGCCTGTAAAGCGCACAGAGGCAGACCCGCCCGTAATCTGAAGGCCCATAGCCTTGGTCGCCGCAAGGAACACGCCGTTCACCGTGTCTTGCAACATGGGCGGCACGGACATACCGCCGGCAATAAACTCGCGCGCAAGGACGAAATTGGCGTATTCCTTTTCCGCGGGCGCTTCGACAATATCGAGAGCGTCAAAGGCGACATCCATCTCCTCGCTCAGCATCGCGCCAAGCGCAGTCAACACACCTTGTCCCATTTCCGAATGCGGAATGATGGCGGTAATTTTATTATCTTTGCCGACTTTAACAAAGGCGGTGACGAGCGTTTCGCCCTCGCCCTCAACATATTTGGCCATCTTCTTTTCTTGATGTCCCGGCCGAATAGCAACCGCGACCAGTAAGGCGCCGCCCGCCAGCGTGCCAGCGGTGATAAAGCCGCGCCGTGTCCATTTGCCTTTTTTGGCGGGCTTCGTCTCTACGGCAGTGTCTGATGATGTTTTTGGCATGGCCGTCTCCTATGCTTTCGCCGCAGCGGTTTTAATCGCCGCTTTGATGCGCGCATACATGCCGCAGCGGCAGATATTGCCTGCCATAAAGCTCTCAATCTCGGCATCTGTCGGGTTTGGCGTCTCTGACAAGAGCGCAACCGCCGACATGATTTGCCCGCTTTGGCAATAACCGCATTGCGGCACTTGGTGCTCTATCCAGGCTTGCTGCACAGCATGAAGTGTGCCGTCATCCGCCTTGAGGCCTTCGATTGTTGTCACTGATGCGCCGTCAATATCGCCGAGAAATGTCGAACAAGACCGCACCGCCTGCCCATCGACATGCACCGTGCAAGCCCCGCAGAGCCCTGCGCCGCACCCAAATTTCGTTCCCTTCAATTCCAGCTCTTCGCGCACCGCCCAAAGCAGTGGCGTCTCAGGGGCCATATCAACCTCGCGCACCTGTCCGTTTACAGTAAGCTTTATCATCATTTCCTCCGCCGCGATCTAAACCGCTTTTAAAGAGGATAGGTCAATTCATCGCCTTGAACAAATGCCGATTTTGACGCGGGGCTATGCAAGCGTGATGAGACTGTTAACGCTCGTCCTTTTTACACATATCTTTAAAGCGGGATTTATACTCCGCCAACGTGCCGAGCCCGACTTTGGCGCGGATAGCGTCTATGTTCTCAAGGTCTTCGACGGGGAGCGGCTCCCACGTGCCAGGACCTGTGCACCTCCCTTGGGTGGCGTAGCGTTGTTTCCTGCGAGCTTTGCCGTCGCTACCAAACGCTGACTGCACGCGGTCATAAAGATAGGCGTAATTACGTTTTGATACGCCAGGTGCGTCGAGTTCCGCCTCTATCAATTTAAGCGCTCTTTGCTGAAACGCGGGATTTTGGTCAGCATGT
>CAKZTE010000046.1 GCA_937923115.1 uncultured Caulobacterales bacterium
GGGTTTTGACGGCGTTGTCGTTGCTGATTACTTTGCCATTAATGAACTCGAACGCCGCCACCATATCGTCGATAATATTGGCGATGCAGGCGCGCTATCGCTAATGTCTGGCGTTGACTTGGAACTCCCAGACGGCATTGCCTTTTATGAGCTGAAAGACAAAATTGAGGCCGGCGAATTTGACGTAAAATATGTTGACCGTGCCGTGCGCCGCGTATTGGAAATGAAATTTCGCGGCAATGTCTTCGACACGCCTTATTCTGACGGCGCAAAAGCGGATGAGATTACGGGCAATCAAGAAGCGCGCGACCTTGCGCTTTTGGCAGCCAAGAAAGCCGCCGTGCTCGTCAAAAATAACGGCGCGCTACCGCTATCCGTTGATAAATACAAACGCATTGCCGTTATCGGTCCCAATGCTGATGTCACTATCCTTGGCGGTTATTCAGATGAGCCGCGCCAAACAATTTCAATTCTTGAGGGATTGCAGACAAAGCTCGACGGCGACGTGGAAATTGTTCACTCGCAAGGCGTAAAGCTAACAGATAACCGCAGCTGGTGGGACGATGAAGTTAATCTGGCTGACCGCGACGAGAACCTCTCTGCGATTTACGCGGCTGTCGCCGTCGCAAAGACAGCTGACCTTGTCATCCTCGCCATTGGCGGAGACGAGAGCACGTCCCGCGAAGCGTGGAACGAGCAGCACATGGGCGACCGCAATGACATCACATTAATCGGCGAACAAAAAGAACTCGTCGACGCCATTTCCGCCACAGGCAAGCCTATGGTGGGCGTGATTATTTCTGGCCGTCCGCTGGCGCTGACGAATGTGGAAGATCAATTTGACGCTATTCTCTATGGTTGGATTCTTGGCCAAGAAACTGGCACAGCCGTTGCTGATTTACTCTACGGAGACACAAACCCGTCTGGCAAAATGCCTGTGTCGATTCCTCGCTCCGTGGGACATATACCTGCGTTTTACAATCACAAACCAACCGCGCGCCGCGGCTTCGCGTTTGAAGATGTCAGCCCGCTTTACCCCTTTGGTTATGGCCTCAGCTACACAACCTTTGAGATGAGCGAACCGATACTCTCAGCACCGTCCATCGGCATTGACGGCACGTCAGACGTTTCCGTCACTGTGACCAACACGGGCGCCGTTGCCGGCGAAGAAGTCGTCCAAATGTATCTTCGCGATAAAGTCAGCTCCGTAACGCGCCCCGTAAAAGAGCTGCGCGGCTTTAAGCGCGTGGCACTAGAGCCTGACGAGTCCCAAACCGTGACGCTCCCCATCACGCGCGAAGCCTTACAGTTTTATAATCGCGATATGGTGCGCGTCGTCGAGCCAGGCGAATTTGACATCATGGTCGGCAATAGCTCAGATAACGTCAAAACTGTTACGCTCACGGTTCAGTAGCCATGTATCTTGGTATTGATATCGGCACCTCTGGCGTCAAAGCCGTGCTTGTCGATGACGCTCAGCGCATTGTCGACCAAGCGGTCGCCCCCCTCACCGTGCAGCGCCCTCATCCGCTGTGGTCAGAACAAAATCCCGCCGATTGGTGGAGCGCAACAACGGCAGCCGTCAAAGGCCTCACCGCGAACCTTCGCAGCGGCGTGAAAGCCATTGGTCTTTCGGGGCAAATGCACGGCGCGACCTGCCTTGGCGAGAACAACAAAGTCCTGCGCCCTGCGATTTTGTGGAACGACGGACGCAGCGCCGCCGAATGCGAAGGCATGATGGCCGAAATGCCAGAGCTCGTTGATATTGCAGGCAATCTCGCCATGCCAGGATTCACAGCGCCCAAGCTTGAATGGATGCGCACCTATGAGCCTGAACATTTTGTAAAAGTCAAAAAAGTGCTGCTGCCCAAAGATTATGTGCGTCTTCTGATGAGCGGCGATTATGCGTCTGACATGAGTGATAGCGCCGGCACGCTTTGGATGGATGTGGCCGCGCGCGATTGGTCAGATGACATTTTGGCGCTGACAGGTTTGTCGCGCGATTACATGCCAAAGCTCTATGAGGGCTCAGACGCTACAGGGCAGCTAAGCGCCGCTGTGGCCGCAGACTGGGGCGTCCCGCAAGTACCTATCGCGGCAGGCGGCGGTGATAATGCGGCGGGGGCCGTTGGCTCTGGTACGATTGTGCCCGGCGAGGGCTTTGTCTCGCTTGGGACGTCGGGCGTTATCTTTACCGCCGACAATAGCTACCGCCCCAACCCCACCTCGGCTGTGCATACATTCTGCCACGCCCTGCCTAACCTCTGGCACCAAATGAGCGTGATGTTATCTGCGGCCAGCGCCGTTGATTTTGCCGCGCGCATCACGGGCTTCGCCCAGCCCGCAGATTTATATGCCGCCGCAGAGGACGCCAACACGCCATTAAAGGGCGCGTTCTTTTTGCCCTATTTATCGGGTGAGCGTACGCCGCATAATAATCCGAATGCCAAAGGCGCGTTCATTGGCCTGACCCATGAAGACAACCAAGTCAGCTTGGCCCAAGCCGCCCTTGAAGGCGTGGCCTTTGGACTGGCCGATGGCCTTGACGCGCTGCGCAGCGCTGGCGCAGCCCCCAAGGCACTCTCCGTTATTGGCGGGGGCGCGCGCAGTCTTTATTGGGGTAAAATTCTCGCGAGCAGTTTTAACCTGCCGCTTCATTACCGCGGCGGAGCGGCCGTCGGGCCCGCTTACGGCGCGGCGCGTCTTGCGCGGCTCTGCGTCAGCGGTGAAAATCCCGTCGATATCTGTACGCCTCCCGCCATTGACCAAACCGTTGAGCCCGACGCGGCGCTTGCAGAGCATTATGCGTCGCGGCGCGAGACTTTTAAATCACTTTACACCTCCACAAAGGAACTAACATCATGAGCGGCTATTTTGACCATATCGATCCCATTAAATTTGAGGGCCCCGACAGCACAACCGACCTTGCGTTTAAATATTATGATCCGAAAAAAATCATCATGGGCAAGACAATGGAAGAACATTTACGCGTTGCGGTGTGTTACTGGCACAATTTCTGCTGGGACGGCGCGGACGTTTTTGGCGGCCCGACCTTCAACCGGCCTTGGCTTGCAGGCACAAATGACCAAGCCGCAGCGGATGCCAAACTTGATGCTGCGTTTTCATTCTTTGAAAAACTTGGAAATCCATTTTTCTGCTTCCATGATACCGATGTCATGGCGGCCGCTGAAACGCCGCAGGAGCATATCGAAAACTTCGCGGTCATTGTCGATAAAATCGAAGCTAAAATGGCGCAAACCAAGACAAAGCTGCTTTGGGGCACGGCCAATATGTTTTCACATCCGCGCTATATGTCTGGCGCGTCAACGAACCCTAATCCTGATGTCGTGGCCTTTGGCGCGCTGCAGGTAAAGCATTGCCTTGAGGCAACGCACAGGCTCGGCGGCGCAGGTTACGTCATGTGGGGCGGACGCGAAGGTTATGAAACAATTCTGAACACAGATGTGGGCCGTGAAATGGATCAGCTTGGGCGTTTTGTGAATATGGTGGTCGAGCATAAACACAAAATTGGCTTTAAAGGCGACATTTGGATTGAACCAAAGCCGCATGAACCCACAAAGCACCAATATGACCGCGACGTTGCAACGGTTTACGGCTTCCTTAAAACCTACGGCCTTGAAAATGAAGTTGGCGTCAATATAGAACCTAATCACGCCACATTGGCAGGGCATAATTTTGAGCATGAAGTGGAAATGGCCAATGCCTTTGGCATCTTTGGCTCTATCGACTTTAATCGCGGCGATCCGCAAAATGGTTGGGATACAGATCAGTTTCCCTACGATCTTCGCGAAAATACAATGGCGCTGTATTACATTTTGCGCGGCGGAGGTTTTAAAAACGGCGGCGCGAATTTTGATGCCAAAGTGCGCCGCCAATCAAATGATCCAGAGGATTTATTTTACGCCCATATTGGCGGCATGGACCTTTTGGCGCGCGCACTTGAAAACGCCGCAGATCTCATCAAGTCAGAAAAACTGTCTGGATTTGTCGACAACCGTTACAAAGGCTGGGATAGCGGCATGGGCAAGAAAATGCTCAATGGCAAAGCGGACCTAGACGATATGGCGGCTTATGCGCTTAAGACAAACATCTCGCCTGCGCCAATTTCTGGCCGACAGGAATATCTGGAAAACATCGTGACTTATCACACCAAATAAGTCGTGCCCCTTTCCATTTCATCTACGCCTTTTGGTCGTCTTCAGGATGGCCGAACGGCGACACTTTTCACGCTGACCAATACCCGCGGTGCCTATGTGCAATTCACTAATTTTGGTGCTGCGCTCGTAAGCGCCTATATGCCAGACGCGAGAGGTAATCTTGGCCCTGTTGTGTTGGGGTTTGATACGCTTGCCGAGTATGAAAACAAACCCGCTTACATTGGCGTTATCATTGGCCCCGTTTCAAACCGCATTAGCGGCGCGCAGTTCACGCTGGGCGGCACCGCCTGTCTGCTTGATGCCAATGAAGGCCCAACATGCCTTCATAGCGGAGCTGAGGGGTGGGACAAGAAACTCTGGGACGCTGAAGCTACCGCGACGGGGCTTCGCTTTACTTATAAAACGGCCAAAGATGCAGGCGGCTTTCCTGGTATCGTTCAGGCGCAAATTGATGTAAGTCTCGACGAGAGCAATCGCCTTATCTACAAGCTGCAAGCCCAGACCACAGCCCCCACGCCAATCGCCATGACGCGCCATGAATATTTCAATTTGACGGACGGCGGGGTAAGCCGAATTGATGGCCATCATGTCCAGCTCAATAGCACGTCCTATGCGGCTCTCGCTGAGGATAAAACTGCCAATGGCGAGATTGCCTTAATGGCCGATGCAGGGGAAAAATTACACACGCTCAAGCCCCTCAATGGGTTTAAGAACGCCGACGGCATTCTTTCATTTGACTATCATTATATTGTGCAAGGCGAAGGCCTTCGGCATATGGCCCGTGTTCAAAGCCCTGCCTCTGGACGGCAACTAGATGTCTATGCAACGACTGATGGCCTGCAGTTTTATACGGGTCAAGCCATGCCAGTTTTCAAAGGCGCAGGCGGCGTCGCCTACGGTCCGTCACACGGCTTTGCGCTAGAGCCACAAGCGCGCCCCAATGCTGTCAATCACGCCCACTTCCCGTCTATAATATTGCGCCCCGACGAAACCTATAGAGATACAATCATCTATCACTTTGGTCTTATTGACT
>CAKZTE010000047.1 GCA_937923115.1 uncultured Caulobacterales bacterium
AGCCAGACGTGGCCTTTTTTATTAAAGAGTACAATCGCCACGGCAGGGCGGTACTCGCTTACGGGGCCTTGGGGTGTGGGCATCAGAGTCTCTTATTGAGAGGGAATCCGCGATGAGACCGGGGCGAGCGTGAGACCTTGACCTTGCAAGCTCTTGACCCATTCCGACACCGCTTCAATCGTTTGTGGGTAGGTGAAACCAACGCCAACAGGAGCGGCGCCGCTACTAGCGAGAGACGCCATTCGGTCAAGTTCAGCTTTGATGCTCGCGCTATCAGGATTGGAGTCGATAAGAGAAAAGGCCTTTAAAAAGGGCAACCGCGACGCATTGGCGAGTGTGGTCAAAGACGGCGCAGGCACCGACCCATCAAATACGAACCCAAGCCCTGCATCCGATAAAGCCGCCATCATCGGGACAACGCTATCAGAACGCTGAAGGAACAGGCCGCCGTTGTAGTTCGTAACCGCAAAATAACCGCTGGCGCGAGATAAGAGCCGATCTAAGTTCCGTTTGTTTTGTGCCATGGTCTCGCTGCCCACGCGAAGGGCCCACTCTGCGCCAGGCTCCGCTGGGTCAAATGCCTCGGACTCCATGGGAAGCTCCAAGAGAACCTCATGGCCACGGGCCCGCGCAGCGTTGATTTGGCTTTGCAAATTAGGAGCATGTGCGGCAAAGGATAAAGTCACCTCAGGCGGGAGGTCATTAATAGCTTGAGTCGTGAGCGCGCGATTAATGCCAAGCCCGCCGATAATTAGCGAGACCGGCTTAAGATTTGCCGCCGCCGTATAGGGCCTTGCATAGACTTTAAAGGCTGTGCGGCCGTCATTGGCCCGCGCAGGAATACTGCCGTAAGGCGTCGTGCGCGCTAGGCCTGCTGCAGGGGCCTTAATGAGTCCCGCATTGATAGATTGTCCATTTATCGTGATGGCATTGATGTCCGAAGGCGCGCGCGTTTCAACTAGGTTTTGTCCCGCCATTACTTCCGGTAACCCCGCGCCCGCAAGGCCGCCAATTGGATTTCCGAGCGCGTCTCGCTGCTGCTGTGCCATGATTTCAGTAGGGTTCGTATTTGCTGTCACTTCACTAAACAGGTCTGGAAGGGCCGATCCTGTCCCGTTCAAACTATCAAATGGTGCAGGCTGAGGCGGAAGCTTTAATGCTACGCTTTGCTGCGCAATGGCGTCCTCTTCATCGCCGTATAGAGAGATATAAGCTGCTGCGGCTGCGATTATGGCCGCGCAAAGGATGAGGGCTCCAATAAAATGCTGCCAAAGCGGCGTGTAAATCCTCCGCTGACTGCTGACAGACCGCCCGGGCAGACTTTGCACCGATGTAGTGCGCTCAACGCTCTTGCGGTGATCAATGTCGAAAGTCGGTTGTCCCATGGGTGTGTTGATAAAGCTATTTGGCGAAGCGGTCTATCACTACATGAGGCTGATAGAATAATTTCACAGATGGCAAGCTAACTTAGGGCGCGAGTTGATCAAACTTAGCTATCATTGTGCGGTAACGCGAACTCCGCAATAAATCTTGTGCTGCTTTTAGCTGATAATCTTCAGTTTTCGGCCATTCTTCTGGCGGATAGTCGATATCATCGTGGTTTTCTGCAAAATCACTGTCGTCAGGATTACCCAAAGAATTACGCAAGCTGTCTTCGCGGAATCGTTTTTCGACTTTGCCTGTGTCAGGCGACAGCGCGACAAGGATATCAGGCATGATTCCCCGTCCCTGTATCGATGTTCCGGACGGCGTATAATAACGTTGCGTGGTGAGGCGTAAGGCTCCGCCGTTTTCAAGGAGAGGAATAACAGATTGTACTGATCCTTTGCCAAAGGAGCGCCGTCCCATGACCACGGCGCGTCCGCGGTCTTGTAGCGCGCCCGCCACGATCTCTGCGGCGGAAGCCGAGCCGCTATTAATTAGCACGACGATGGGCATATTTTCATCATACTGACCGGGTGCAGCATGGTAACGTTCTGTATCCTCTGGCGTGCGCCCGCGCGAGGAAAGCACTTCGCCGCCATCAAGGAACAAGCTAGACACGTCCACGGATTGATCCAAAAGTCCGCCGCGATTGCCGCGCATGTCAATGACAAGTCCGGGGATGTTTCCGCCAATTTGACGTTTTAAATCATTGAGCGCGCGCTCAAGGTCACGCGCGAGGTTTTCGTTATTAAATGTTTCAATGAAGACATATCCCAAGCCGTCAAGCACTCTATGCTGAATGGCCCGTCCGCGTACCGTTTGGCGCACAACGACAATGTCTTTGGTTATATTATTTGTATCAAGAACCGTGACTGTTACGGGGTCGCCCGCGAGGCCTTTCATACCTTTGATGGCGTCATCAAGGGTCTTACCGCGAACTTTTTCGCCTTCTACGGCTGTGATAAAATCGCCCGTACGGATCCCAGCTTTGTAAGCAGGTCCATCCTCAAGGGCATATTGGACCTTCACGAGGCCAAGCTCTTGGCTGACTTCAATCCCAATGCCGCCATATTCACGGCGCGATGAGACTTGTTGCTCTTCAAAGTCGACGGGCGGCACATAGGCTGAATGCGGGTCAAGCGCGTGCAGCGCGCCATTAAGGGCTGCCGCTATTAAATCCTCATCAGGCACGTCTTCAACATATTCAGACCGAACACGCGCGAAGACGTCGCCAAAGAATTTGAGTTCCTCAATCATGGCTTGATCTTCGGCGCGCTTTTGCTTGTCCGTTTTTTTCGCGCTGCTCTGCGCTTCCGATATAAGGCTTATCGGGCCGGGAGCCACAAGACTGACGAGCGCAATAAGAAGGCTGCCTATAAGCAGGCGTTGCCGCCAAGAGGATGTTTTAGATGTATTCATAACCGAAGGACTGGGCATTAACCGGCTGCTGCCATGAGCGCTTTATATTGGCCTGATTTTAAAATTTCGATGGCTTTATCAAGTTGGAAGTCTCCATCCTCTGCAAACCCCTCTGGCGGATATTCTACGACGGCTTCAACTTCATCCTCTTCTGCCGCCTCGAGTTCATTTTTGATGGCATTAGGAAGGTCAGATTCACGAAATGATTTGCGGGCGTCTTCATCTTTTGGCGTTGCAGAAACAAAAATGTCAGGCTCAATACCTGTGCCTTGGATGGAGCGGCCAGACGGCGTGTAATAGCGCTGTGTGGTCAAGCGAAGCGCGCCCTGACGACCGCCTTCGAGCGGGATGATTGACTGAACAGAGCCTTTGCCAAATGACGTCGCGCCAATAACGAGGCCGCGGCCTCGGTCTTGCAGCGCGCCGGCAACAATCTCGGCGGCCGAAGCCGATGCATTGTCGATGATAACAACAACGGGAACATCCTTAAGAAGCTCGCCTTTCTCCGCGCCATATTCTTGCACGTCGTTAGCGCGGCGTCCGCGGGTTGAGACCACATCACCGCCATTAAGAAATGCGCTACTGACTTTGATGGATTGATCCAGCAATCCGCCTGGGTTACGGCGCAGGTCAAGAACAAGCCCCGGCACGCTGCCGCCTAAGTCTTTGCGGGCTGACTGAATAGCAGACACCATAGAGCTCTCAGTTTTTTCGTTAAATTGCGAAATGCGGATGACAGGAATGCCATCCTGAATTTTATAGGTTGCGCGGTTCTGAGGGATAATGGCGCGAACCATTGTGATTTCCATTGGCTCTTCATCCTTGCGTACCACCGTCACTGTAATTGGCTCGCCGGGTTTTCCGCGCATTTGATCTACGGCATCGGTTAGACTCATGCCAATAAGGCTATCGCCGTCAATTTCTGTGATGTAGTCGCCTGCTTTAATGCCAGCTTTATACGCGGGCGTATTATCAATGGGCGCAATGATTTTGACAAAGCCGCTATCGGACGTGACTTCCATTCCAAGGCCGCCATATTCGCCTGCCGTCACATTTTGCATATCCCTAAAAGCTTCAGCGTTCATATAGCTGCTGTGCGGATCGAGGCTCTGGAGCATGCCGTTTATTGCATCTTCAATCAAAAGTTCGTCTTGAACGTCTACCACATAATCCGCCCGAACGCGCGCAAGCACATCTGGAAAGAGCTGTAATTGCTTGTATATATCAGCCTTCTTAGAAGTTTCCGCCGCAATAGCCGATCCTGAATTAAAATTAGAAAAAGCGAATAAAGCAACGGCGGCTACTGTTCCGACTACGGGGACGATATATTTCATTCAAAACTCCAGTCATAACGTTACGGCAACACCATAACGGACCTCTATTTATGCGTTTTTTTCAGGCTGGTGCAAACCTTATCTTCAGTACAAAGCTGTCATGATTGTCAATATGGGCAGCGGCGGCGGTTATTGCTAAAAAGCTTAGCCGCTCGCGCTAAAAGCGTTGCCAAGCCAGGGCGAGGGGTTGATGGGCGCGCCATTTTTGCGAAGTTCGATGTAAAGCTCTGTCTCTGCGGCCGATGGGGGCATAAGGCCAACCGGTTCCCCTGCTCTGACCATTTCGCCAGAGGTTACAAATATTTCTCCCAGCCCTGTCAACAACATGAAATAACTTTCCCCGACATTGAGGATCACGACATTGTCATAGTTTTTAAAGGCCCCTGCAAATTCAATCCGTCCAGTGAAAGGTGCCGTGACCTGCGCATTTTGGCGCGTGGAGACGGTTAATCCCTTTCGGCCACTGCCGTAGCCTGACTTTAGCGTGCCCTGAACCGGCGCCTTTAAGCTCCCGCGCGCATCTGCAAACCGTGTGCCCTCGGGCAAGTCGAGCGGTTCTGGTGGGCGCGCTCCGCTTTTGGGTTTGACACGCGGCCCCGCGCGGCCTGGTGCAGGTTTTATACGCGGGACTACATCTTTGGCGGCGCGTTCAAATTGGCGTATTAATTCACGCAGATCGTCCGCCTTTGCTGCCAGTTCTTTCGCGCGTTTTTGCTGCTGCTTTTGATTGTCGGATAGCGATGCAGCTCGAGCAGCTTTAGTTTTTACAAGCGAGCGAATGGTTTGCCTTTGTTTGATCAGAGCTTTTTCCGACTCGGTGAGCTTTATGCGTTCGCTGTCCATGCCCGCGCGTACGGCTGAGAGCTGCGTTAGCTGACCTGAAAAATCTTGCGCGCTGCTTTCTAATTGCTCCGTCAGCCCGCCAATAATCATGGCGGCCCGCGCAGCATCAAGTGCTGTGCTTGAGCGCAGCGTCATAACAGTGGGGGGCGTCATCGATAGGCGCTGGATGGCGGCTAATAAATCGCTTTGGGATTGCCTGTCATCCGTTAACTGGCTCATTAGCCGCGCTTCTTCGCGCGTGAGCTTGGTCAGGTTTTGCTCAATTTCCCGCCCTGCGCGCTCATAGCTGGCTGACTCTGCGGCATAGCGGCGAAGGTCTTCTTTAAAGCTCAAGATTTGGGTCTCAATGGCCTGAGTTTCCCGCGCTAGCTGCTCAGCTTTGGCTTTGGCTTCTGCCTGCGCTTTTGTTATTGCCTCTAGGTCTTTGGGGTCCACGCTTTGCCCATTAGCCAGCGGGGTGGCAAGAAAGGCCAAAATTATGAGTAATCCACGCAACATTAATCGCGATGATAGGGCGTACCAGCCAAAATGGAAAGCGCCCGATAGAGTTGTTCACAGAGCATGACGCGCACGAGCTTATGCGGCCAGACTTGCGTGCCAAAACTCCAGCGCACGGCATGGGCGGGGATATTGGCTGGTTCGAAACCATCCGCGCCGCCAATCACAAAATGGGCTTCGGCGATACCGTCGTCGCGCCAAGCAGCAAGCTGCTGCGCAATCTTTCTAGAGGTGAGCGATTTGCCGCGCTCATCCATAATAATCAACTTGTGGCTAGGGTCCATGCCGCCCAAAAGTTGCACCGTTTCATCAGCGCGAGTTTTGTGACTGCGCAAGTCAATCTGGGTTTCAGTAATTGATAAAAACCCGCAGGCTTTCGCAAGCCCTTCTGAGCGCCGCAGGTAGTCATCAACGAGGACGCGTTCTGGGCCCTTGCGGATAACCCCGCCAGCGCGAACAGTCAGGCGCAAGACTAATCCTCAAGTGAGGGGTCTGCTGGGGCCAGCGCGCGAATGGACTCGGGTAAAGGAACGGACCAAATTTTCTCAAGGTTATAAAACGCGCGCACTTCGGGACGGAAGATGTGCAAGATAACATCACCCGCATCAATCAATACCCAATCAGAGGCGTCCAGACCTTCAACGCCCATATCGCGGTTATCTGTCTCTTTGAGTTCTTGAATAACATAATCAGCCAGTGCGCTGACATGGCGGTTTGATCGGCCAGAGGCAACAATCATAAAGTCGGCAACAGAGGATTT
Organism: uncultured Caulobacterales bacterium; assembly: GCA_937923115.1. Taxonomy (GTDB): domain Bacteria; phylum Pseudomonadota; class Alphaproteobacteria; order Caulobacterales; family Maricaulaceae; genus Fretibacter. The sequence goes on from CAKZTE010000047.1 coordinate 6,280, forward strand.
ACCCGAAATATCTATTTCAATCACGTCTTGAGCCGAGTTTTCGTCAAGAACATCCATGATCATATCGGCGAGCGCCTTTGCGGCCTTCACATCACCTACTGGGCGTGGCTTATTGTTCAGATTGACGCCCACATGGCCGTTTGTCGTTCTGTCGACGGGGACTTTCGGACTGTTTTTATCAATAATAGGCAGGGGAATTCTCCATTGTCTTGCGAGCGAAGCGCATAGCATGGTTTTATCGCCGTGGCTATCTTTGTGATGCCCGAATTGCGGATGACGATAGTCGGCTTAGAGGGGCGGTCACATAGGTCCAAGCGGGGGGCTGCAGAGCCGGTAAGATATGCGATTGAGCCTCAGGAATGCGCGCGCCAGAGTAGGTTCTTGCGGCCTGACCGAGGCGCGCTCGAAAGTGAGGCTCGCCAGTTTTGGACGGCCGCGCGATAATGGCAATTGGCATAGCAGCGGCAATGTCGCGCCAATTCTTCCAGTTAGGAAACTGGGCAAAATTATCAGCGCCCATCAAGAAGACAAAACGCGTATTTGGATAAAGTCGCTGGGCGGTCCGAACCATATCAATGGTATATTGCGTACCGTTATCCACTTCGAGACGCGAGATTTTCATGCGGCGCGACAGGGGTAGGGCGGCAACTGTCTCTGCGCGAGAGGCATAGCTTGGCTGCTCGGGCTTGAGCGGGTTTTGCGGGCTTACCAGCCACCAAACTTCGTTAAGGCCGAGGGATTTTAGCGCGGTCTTTGCAACGTGCAAATGCCCGTCATGCGCGGGGTTAAACGACCCCCCAAAGAGGCCAACTTTAAGTCCTGTGCGCTTTGTTTTTATCACGGGCGTATTTGTCCGTCGCTCACGACTTGATATTTGTAAGTCGTCAGGTGCTGTGCGCCAACGGGGCCGCGCGCGTGAAGGCGGCCTGTAGCAATGCCGATTTCGGCTCCAAAGCCAAATTCGCCTCCGTCTGCAAATTGTGTCGAAGTGTTATGCATACAAATAGCGCTATCTACATCGCGTAGGAAACGCGCCGCGGCGTCGGCGTCCTCTGTGATAATGCAGTCCGTATGACCGCTCCCAAATTCGGCAATATGGGTGAGGGCGGCGTCAAGACCGCTGACAAGGCGCACGTTAATGATGGCGGCCAAATGCTCGGTGCGAAAATCATCCTCACTTGCTAGAGCGGCGTCTGGATATAGGGCGCAGACATCGGCGTCGCCGCGTATTTCGCACGCTTGTGCCGCCAGCGCGCCGAGCAAGCGGGCGACTGCCGTCTCCGCGATCGCGCGGTCAATCAGAAGTGTTTCAGTCGAGCCGCAAACGCCTGTACGGCGCAATTTGGCGTTCAGCACGAGTGATTCAGCTTTGCTCAAGTCTGCTGCATGGTGAACATAGCTGTGATTGAGCCCTTCTAAATGGGCCAGCACGGGCAGGCGAGCGTCTTTCTGCACGCGCGCGATTAGGTTCTTGCCGCCGCGCGGAATGATGAGGTCCACTGCGCCCCCTATGCCGCCTAAAAGCGCGCCAACTGCGGCGCGGTCGGTTGTTCCAATATATTGCACGCAAGCAGGGTCTAGCCCTGCGGATTTCAGGCCGTTCGTCATAGCGGCGTGGAGCGCCATATTTGAATGCGCCGCCTCTGAGCCGCCCCGTAATATGCAGCCATTGCCTGATTTTATGCAAAGCGCGCCTGCGTCAGCGGTAACATTTGGGCGCGATTCGTAAACCATACCAATGACGCCAATGGGCACGCGGACCTTGGAGAATTTTAGACCGTTTGGCTGCTCCCAACTTTCTTCAATGGCGCCAACGGGGTCGGGCAGGGCGGCAATCGCGTCCAGCCCCTCGGCTACGGCGTTAATACGGGCCGCATTCAGCGCAAGGCGGTCTAGCATGGCAGGCGAGAGTCCTTTAACTTTGCCTGCGCTCATGTCGATTTCATTGGCGGCTTCTATGGCGCTACAGGCGCGGCGAATTTCTGAGGCCATAGCGGAAATGGCTCTGTTGCGCTTCTCCCCGCTCGCGAGGCGAAGGGTTTGCGCGGCCGTTCGCACAGAGCCGCCCAATGCAGCCATGTAGTCGTGTAGTGTGTTAAACTCGGAATATTGTATCGTCATTATCAACTCGCTACCAGATTATCGCGGTGAACCAAAGACGCGCCATTATCAAACCCCAGAAGGCCTTCAATTTCGTTGGATTGTCGTCCCATGATTTTACGCGCATCCTTGGAATCATAGGAGACTAGGCCGCGTGCAAGCTCTGCCCCTGTTTCAGAAATAAGCTTAACGGCGTCGCCTTTTTTAAAAGTCCCAGCAATTTTTATAACGCCCGCCGCAAGAAGGCTCTTGTCTTGTGCAAGGGCGCGCACCGCTCCCGCGTCTAAAGTCAGCGTGCCTTTGGTATCAAGTGCGCCGCCAATCCATCTGCGGCGCGCGTTTTGCGGTCTGTCCGTTGCGAGAAACCATGTGCATTTGGCGCCGGAGTTGAGCCTTGTGATTGGGGTGTTATCAGCCCCATCCATCACGCACATATGACAACCCGCCGCCGTTGCGATTTGCGCGGCCAATAGCTTTGTCGCCATGCCGCCAGAACCCAGGCCCGCGCCAGTATTAACGCCGCCGCCCATCGCCATAATTTCGCTGGAAAGCTCGGCTATTTCAGGTAGGTGTTTTGCCGCCGAATTGTGCCGCGGGTCTGCTGTGTAAAGCCCGTCAATATCGGATAATAGGATGAGCGTATCGGCGCTGACCATTTGCGCCGTGCGCGCCGCTAGCCTGTCATTGTCGCCGTAACGAATTTCATCGGTGGCCACGGTATCATTTTCATTAATAATGGGCACGATAGACAGCGAGAGAAGCGTCTCTAGTGTCTCGCGGGCATTTAGCCAGCGGCGGCGGTTTTCAGTATCCTCAAGCGTGAGCAAGGCCTGCGCTGTCATCATGTCGTAGGGCTTCATGGAATCCGCGTAGGCTCGGGTAAGAATTGTTTGGCCTGTCGCGGCGCAGGCCTGCTTTTGTGACAAGGTCAATGGTTTAGTGGTCAGGCCCAGCGCATGCCTGCCCAGCGCAACGGCGCCGGAGCTAACCAATATTACATCTTTGTTCTGCGCTTTTAAATCTGCCACATCCTTGCATAATGCGGAGAGCCAATCTGTGTTCAACTGCCCTGAGTTCTGGTCAACAAGTATGGCCGAGCCAATTTTTATAACGACCCTTTTTGCGCCCTTTAATGTGCTCAGTCCGTGCATAAATTAGGGCGACCAGCCTTTGGTCTCTTCTTCTAATTCTCCGCGTTTTATGGCTATTTTACGCAGCCGTTCGGCGCGTATAACGGCCTCTTTTTCGCGGCGAATTTGTACGTGCTCATAGACTTTAAAAAGGACGGGTTTGAGGCCTTGTTGAGAGACGCTTGAAATCAGGAGTGGCGTCTGCCCGCAGGCTTTTTCAACGGATTGCCGCGCGGCTTCTATCGTGTCCTCGTCTATGGCATCGCATTTTGTCAAAACAACAATCTCTGGCTTGTCTTCTATGCCGCCGCCGTAATTAATCAGCTCATTTCTGATGACCGTATAATCCGCTCCGGGGTCCTCAGTCGTGCCGTCCACTAAATGCAGCACAGCCGCGCAGCGTTCTACATGGCCGAGGAAACGGTGGCCGAGCCCAGCGCCTTCGGATGCGCCTTCAATTAGACCTGGCAGATCGGCGAGCACAAAGCGCTCTACTGCGCCCAAATCCACGACACCCAAATGCGGATGAAGCGTTGTAAAGGGGTAGTCCGCCGTCTTTGGCGTGGCAGCAGATACGGTTGAAAGGAAGGTCGACTTGCCGGCATTGGGTAGGCCAACAAGCCCCGCATCTGCAATGAGTTTGAGGCGAAGCCAGATCCAGCGTTCTTCGCCTTCTTCGCCGGGATTAGCGCGGCGCGGCGCTTGGTTGGTGGAGGATTTAAACCGCGCATTGCCCCAGCCGCCATTGCCGCCCTGCGCAAGCAATGCTTTCTGACCATCTTCGAGCATATCCACCAAAATTTCATCTGTGTCGGCGTCAAAGATTTGCGTGCCGACGGGGACTTTCATGATGATGTCCTCGCCACCAGCGCCAGCGCGGTCTCGCCCCATGCCGTGCGTGCCCGTTTTAGCTTTGAAGTGCTGCTTAAAACGGTAGTCAATCAAGGTGTTGAGCGAAGCATCGGCCACCGCATAAACTGAGCCGCCCACGCCGCCGTCGCCGCCGTTGGGGCCGCCAAAGGCAATGTTTTTCTCTCTGCGAAATGAGACGCTACCTGCGCCGCCGTCGCCTGAGCGAATGTAAATTTTTGCTTGATCAAGGAACTTCATGGCACG
>CAKZTE010000048.1 GCA_937923115.1 uncultured Caulobacterales bacterium
GCCAGTGGGATAGCGATAATAAGTCATGGTCACATCTGCACGAAACTGTTCTGCTTGACGGCGAAGATATACGGGGTGTCTACCCTCTGGGCCCAGTCAGCGGTCCCGACGGCTATGCCCATATGACGTTTACATGGCGCGAAACCCCGATTGCTTCGTCAAACCATGACTTGTCCTATGCCCGCAGCCGTGATTTGGTGAATTGGGAAAGCTCTGACGGTAAGCCCATTTCCCTCCCAATCAGACTTGCAACGGGCGAGGTCATCGATCCTATTCCAGAGCATGGCGGCTTGCTGAACGGACGGCATCCCATTGGATTCGATGCGGATAAACGTGTTCTCGTGACATATCAAAAATATGACGAAAATAATCTTAGCCAAGTCTACATCGCACGGCGGGATAAGGCGGGGTGGACTGTCAGGCGGGTTTCAGATTGGACAGACCTACGTGTCGATTTAGATAAGAGCGGTGCACTTGATTTGCCACTACTGACTAATGACCCCGCCTATCTTAATGAAGATGGAGATATCGTCGTGCCTGCCACTTTACGCGGAACCTTGTGGGAGTGGACGCTAAACCCTCAAGATTTAACCGTCATTTCCTCAGCAACAGTTGATCAGGCATTGCCAGTTGCAATTACGAAATACGACTTGGACAATGACATCCCGCAACGTGTTATTCCTTTGATGGTCGACCAGCGACACGCCTCATCAGAGTTCTATCTCAGTTGGGAGGCCATGCAGCCCAATCGCGATCAAGCGCGCGCAGATATTCCGCCCGCGTCCACACTTCGTGTTCACCGAATCCCTCAAAAATAGGAGAGTCTTTTATGCGCTTTAATCTGAAATCCGTTCTCTTAGCCTCATGCATGAGCATCGCCATTATCGGCTGCGGTCCAACGGCAAACAACACATCTCCTGCGATGCAAAGCGAAAAGGCCATGCCAAAAATGATAGATGCCGCGAGCTATGGGAAAGCGGCTGCCGAATGGCAACTCGGAACAATAAGCGATTTGTCCTACTTACCAAACAAAATTCCGCCCAGCACGTATAATCGGGGATGGGTCAAAGGGGCTTTCTACATCGGGCTTGAGCGTTTCGCTGAGAAAACAAATAATCAAGATTACCTGAATCTCTTACTTAATGAATCTTACGAAAATGGATTCGAATTAGGGCACAGATATTGGCATGGCGACGACCAGATTTTCGGGACCATCTATGCGGGTGCAATAGAACGCGGCGCAGATATTGAACTCTTATACCCCACGCTTGAGAAAATGGATAAAATCATAGAGGACGCCTCTGATGTCAGCTTAGAATTTGTTGTACCAGGACCTGGTCAAAAAGGCGCGGAAGGCACATGCCAAACACGCTGGTGCTGGGCTGACGCCATCTTTATGGCGCCGCCAGCTTGGGCAGCCATCAGTAACGTAACGGGTGACCCGAAATATCGTCAATATGCGGTTGAAGAAACTAATGCGACGATTGATTACCTCTATGACCCTGAGACACATCTCTTCTTTCGCGATAGTCGCTATTTCAAACGCCAGACAAAAAATGGCAAAGGAGTCTTTTGGAGCCGCGGCAATGGTTGGGTTTACGCGGGTCTCGCCCGTTTTATGGAAGAATTACCCGCTGGTCATCCCGCACTCAGTAGGTATGAAGCAGTTTTTATTGAAATGACAGATGCCTTAATTAGTCGCCAGCGCGAAGATGGTTATTGGCCGACCTCTCTAGACGATCCGGACTTATTCACGAACCCAGAAACCAGCGGCACGGCGTTTTTTGGTTTCGGTCTTGCATGGGGTATTAATCAAGGCATTTTGAAGGGCGATAAATATGTCAATGCCCGCGACAAGGCTTGGGTGGCCATGAAGGACGCGGTTCAGCCTGATGGTATGGTGGGATGGGTACAACAAATTGGCAAAGATCCGCAGCTTACTGTGAAAGACAGCTCGCAATTATATGGCGTTGGCGGGTTTCTACTCATGGCCGCAGAAATGATTGAGGCTGGCGAGTAAATAATACTTTTTAATTGGGTTAGGAAGACGGAAATAATTGTGTCCAGAGAAAATACATACCGAGAAACTGCCGAAAGGATATTAGAACTTATACGTTCAGAAATCTATCCTCCAAAAAGTCAATTGCCAACGCAAAACATTTTGGCACAAACGCTCGGTGTGAGCCGGGCAAAAATTCGTGAAGCCTGCATCGCTCTTGAGGCTATGGGATACATAAAACTCAAGAGCTATAAGGGCGCATATGTTGTTGATAGCGGGTTAATCCCGCTGACCGGCCCTTCTAAAGTCACCCCGTTGGAACTGACTGAAGCGCGGGCCTTATTTGAAGCCGAATCTGCCGCGTTGGCGGCGCCAATAATCACTGATGACGCACTCTCCGAATTGAGACATTACATGTCGATTATGTCGGGATCAAAGTTTGATGGTACAACACGAGACGAGGCCGACCAGTCTTTTCATACGACTATCGCCCGTTCAACAAATAATCAGATGATTATATATGTCATCGAAAGCATGTGGAAAATCAGAAAAGAAAACACGCAACTCCGAAAAGTTTACAAAAAGGTGTGTGAAAGGGACTCTACTCACCGAGAACAAGAGCATTTGGAGATATTGATGGCCCTTGAGAAGCGGGACCCAATCGCGGCTCGTAGAGCCATGCGCGCTCATTTCACAACGATAATCGAGGCGCTATTGAAGGTCTCTGAGAAGGAAGCTTTTCAAGAAATTCAACACAAGGCGTCCCAAAATAGATCCCGTTTTTCATTGGCCGACCAAATTCACCCTTGAGTCGCAAACAGAGAATGATGACGTCTGAACAACCTTCGTTAGAGGCGTGTCAGGAAAAAGAGATGGCGCCACCCTCGCTCAATAGACGTCAGTTTATTTCACTTTCGGCTGCAGGGCTCGCAAGCGCCTGCTCGGATATGCCAACCCCCTCTAGGCCCTCGGCTGAAACTCCACCCAACATCATTCTGATAATGGTGGATGACTTAAATGATTGGGTCGGCGCGATGAACGGACATCCTCAGGCCCGCACGCCCAATATCGACAGGCTGGCAAAATCAGGGACGCTATTCTCTAATGCCCACGCTCAAGCGCCGGTTTGCGGGCCCTCGCGAACCAGTCTAATGACAGGGCTGCTACCGTCCACGACAGGTGTGTATGGGCACATTGAAGATGACGATATTCGCGGCGCAAGTTCGGCCTTAAAAGAGATAGTCTTCTTACCAGAATTTTTGGGACAAGCTGGCTATCATACGATGGGTATTGGAAAGCTATTCCATAAGGGCGCGCCTCAGAATACTTTTGATGAGTTTGGTGGTCGCCATCCGGGATTTGGACCTAAATCAGAGCAAGCGTTTCATTGGGATAAAGAAGGCACGTCAACAGACTGGGGAGCTTTCCCCGAGAGTGATGATGACATGCCAGACACAAAGTCTGCACAATGGGCAGCCGAGCGTCTCCGAAGAGACTATGAGAAACCCTTCTTTTTGTCCGTGGGTTTTTTAAGGCCACATGTGCCGTGGTATGTGCCGCAACATTGGTTTGACATTCATCCAAAAGAAAGGCTGTGGCTCCCACCATTTTTGGAAAATGATTGGGACGACTTACCGAAAAAAGCCCAAGAGATTACGAACCTACCCAATATGCCTGACATGTCGTGGGTAAGAGATAACGATCAATGGAAAAATATTGTTCAGGCCTACCTCGCCTCAATTAGTTTTGTCGATCACTGCGTGGGCATTGTTTTAAAAGCTTTGGAAAAAAGTACTTACAAAGACAATACAGTCATCATTTTCTGCTCTGACCATGGATATCATCTCGGCGAAAAAGGACTGTTTCAAAAATTCACCCTTTGGCAGCGCTCAACGCGTGTTCCACTTATTATGTCTGGCAAGGGCATCCCTTCATCTAGAACAATAGACGCGCCCGTTGGCCTCATTGATATATACCCAACCCTCGCCGGCATCGCGAGTTCGGAGAGCCCACGAGGGTCACAAGGTAGGAGCCTATTACCTTTGTTACATCCTGAAACGAAAACCCCAGAACGGCCTGTTCTGAGCACTTACGGGCCAGGCAATCATTCTGTCAGGACAAGGGACTATACGCTCATTCGTTATTCCAATGGCAGTTCAGAACTCTATGACAGACGTGCAGACCCTAATGAGTGGAAAAATCTGGCAACAGACTCAAAATATCAAAACGTCGTACGACAGCTGGAAAAACATCTACCCGCTGAAAATGCCGCATGGGTAGACAAATCTCAACTCAACATCAGTCCCTATTTCCGCCAAAAATAATAGCAACCTACTTTTGGTGGCGACCGATTGGCCCATTATCACCAACCAAATACATACGGCGCCATTCCGACTTTTCTGGTTTTTCCGCAATTATGATGCGCGCATCGGGATGAGCATTTTTTATAAAGGCGCTCGCGGCTGAACCAGGGCTATCAAGATTGCTAAGTGATTTGGGCCGGTTTGTCATTTCTTTGCTAGGCTTTCCTTTAAAATCACCAAACTCTAGTAGGACCTTTCCAGGCGTAAAGTTCAGTCCAGCGTTTTGGCTATTCCACCACTGCACTTTGGTCTTGTCTGATGTAGGATCAATACCGCTCAAAAGAAAACGCACTTTCTCTTCGTCAACCAAGAAATCCCCACGTCCAATTGGTAAGCCGCTTTTAACATCCCCAACC
>CAKZTE010000049.1 GCA_937923115.1 uncultured Caulobacterales bacterium
AAATACAAAACGCAAGGCGGCATCATTCTTTCGGCAAGTCATAATCCAGGCGGCCCAGACGGCGATTTTGGTATCAAGTTTAATGGTGATAATGGCGGCCCCGCGAGCGAGGCAACTACGAATGCAATTTTTGAAAACTCAAAATCAATCTCACGCTACCATATCGTCGAGAGTGAAGCTTTAAATTTAGACGCTATCGGCGCCTTTAAGCTTGGGGATATGATGGTTGAGATTGTGGACCCCGTTGTCGACTACGCTAAACTTATGGAAACTTTGTTCGATTTTCCTGCAATCAAAGGATGGCTTTCAGGCGGTCACTCGCTTTGTTTTGACGCAATGCACGCTATCACGGGGCCATATGCAAAGGACATTTTCGCGGGGCGTCTTGGCGCATCTAAAGACAGTTTGATGAATTGTGTCCCTCTACCAGATTTCGGCGGGCATCATCCCGACCCCAATCCCGTTTATGCCAAAGACTTGTTTGCGAAGATGTTTTCGGCTGATGGACCAGACTTTGGCGCGGCCTCTGACGGTGATGGCGATAGAAACATTATTTTAGGCAAGGGTGTCTTTGTCTCTCCATCTGATAGCGTCGCAGTTATTGCCGCTAACGCGCATTTGGTGCCAGCCTATAAAAATGGCATTAAAGGGGTCGCGCGCTCTATGCCAACGAGCGGCGCGCTGGATCGTGTTGCAGAAAAACTCGGTATTGAGCACTTTGAGACGCCTACGGGCTGGAAGTTCTTCGGGAACCTTTTGGATGCGGGTCGTATTACAATTTGCGGCGAAGAAAGCGCAGGCACAAGCTCTGATCACGTGAGAGAAAAAGACGGGCTTTGGGCAGTGCTCATGTGGATGAACATCCTTGCCGTTAAGAAGATGTCTGTGCAAGACGTCATGATTGAGCATTGGCAGAATTATGGCCGCAATTTCTATGCCCGTCACGATTACGACGCTGTTGAAACTGAAAAAGCAAATGCGGTTATGGCGCATGTTCGCAATCAACTTACGTCTTTGCCTGGGACTGTTTTTGGGCAGGAGACAGCTAAGGTTGCGGATAGCTTTACCTATCAGGACCCTATTGACGGATCGATGTCGGAAAACCAAGGCCTGCGGGTCGTATTTGAAAGTGGTAGCCGATTTGTTTTGCGATTGTCGGGGACAGGCACTGTTGGCGCAACTCTCAGGCTTTATATAGAGCGGTATACCTCCAATCCCAGCCTCATAACGATGGAAAATAACGCGGCGCTTGAAAGTATTTTGGATATCGCTGAGCAAGTGACAGATATTGCAAATCTGACGGGTCGAGAAAACGCGACGATGGTCACATAGAAGCCTTCAAAAGAGCTTTAATTGGGTTTTTGGATCTGTAAATCGAACCTTACCTTGGGGGCCGCGTAATTCCATGTTGTCGCTGTAAGGAGCGGTTGGTTCGTCGTCGATAATGGCATGGTCTTTGTCAGATGTATTTCAAATTTCAAATGACACAGATGAGTGGGAGGCCCATGGCGAGCGAGGGTTGCCTTACCAAAATTGCCTGCCATATAATAATCGGCTCGAAAGTTGGCAAACGGCGAGATTGAATTAAGGTGCTGGTCAGATTGCTGTTACAATAGGAAACGACATGCATCTGAGTCCGCTGTATCAAGCGTTTATTGATGCTGGTGCATAGGCTGGCTACCCCAACACGGCATACTATCTGGCGAGAACCAAGAGGGGCTTAGCATCATGCAGCCAACAAAGATGTTGTCTGATCGACTGGCGCTATTGGTTCATCTCAGCTTTAGCAGCTCTCTGGTTGGGCCAGAATCCGGTCTTATAAAGGCTGGCGTGACGCCTCTTTACATTCCCAGCGGCAAAATGTTGAGAGCGCCTTTCGCTCCACATGAACATGCCGCATGGGCGACGGAAAAGATGCGGCATAGGTTGTTGACCCTCAATGTCGCGTTATAGAAATTGATAACTTGAAAGTAATTGACTCCACAATTTCCAGCATCCCTAACAGTAATTTTAATGCTGCGGCCATGATGGTCACTGAGAGGGCAACGGATGTAATGCTTAATTCGAACTAGCAGTCGGATCAGCGCACCATGAGTGCTGTCGCTCGAACTCCTTCAAGAAATGAGGTTAATGATTACAGCTGCCGCTATGCCAGTCAATCCAAACCCAACCAGCAATGCAAGGCCATCACGTGCCATTATGCCGATACCTATTATTGCAATTATCGCTCCAGGAAGGACGGCGCCAAATGGCACGACTCCCAATGGCAAGAGCGTTATCGCGAGCAGGGTAGTAAGCACTGCAGCAAATCTTCTTGCATTTTCCGTCGCCGCCCAACGAAACCGAGGACGCACTACGCCGTCCATTTTTTTCAATACAGGACCCAAGTTTTCTCGCGTCGCATCGATGTTGTCTTGTGTGACAGTCAGCCTTTCAAGGGCCGTCGGAAGCCAAGGGCTGGATCGACGTGCTACAATTTGCAAAGAAAATGAGATAACGATTACGCATAGCGCGAAAGGTGCGCCAGGTATAGCACCTAGTGGTGTCAGGAGTATCAAGCCGCAAATTGTTAAGACCGGGCCGAATGCACGATCTCCAAAATTAAGTAGAACTGACCTTAAGCTCGTTTTTTTACCGTCCTCTATATCGGTAACGTCATCTAGGATAGATGCGAGTGGCTTTGGTTCGGTCATGTTTGTCTACGGCTTAACATTCAGGGCGAATACAGCCATCACAACAATCACAGCGGCCACTGTGGATACCACAAGAACTGTCGTCATGCCTTTAACCCGGCGACCAGCTTTTGCATCTCTTTCAGCAATCTTATTACTTGGGTTATTATTCAATTTAGTTCCTCTAGAAATTCTTTAGATAACAGTATCCCCAACGTTGCTGCTGTCGCCGTCGCGGCAATAGGGTTTTCGGAGATGTGGATTAAGAGCTTTTGGATTAATGGACTGTCTTTAAGAGTTTCGGGGATATAATTTGCTAGCGGGTCTTGGTTTATATTAGTGGGCATTGCCGCTTTCAATCGCTTGCGCGATTTGGACCAAATCAAAAATGATGCAGAGAGTGCAATGAAAAATAAGCCTGTGGCTAGAAACGCGATGTCACT
>CAKZTE010000050.1 GCA_937923115.1 uncultured Caulobacterales bacterium
AACAATGTACAAATTGGCGGCAATAATACGGTGCTTGTGCCCGCTTATGGACCTCCATTTGTGTATTCCAAAGAGGGCGGACGACGTTACGCCAACATTGAGGATTTTCGTAATTTCGTGAAGCTCGCTTATATGTCGCCCAATCTGCACCACAGCGGTGGTACGGTCTGTGAGCCTGTCGATTTGCCCGTCAACAAGCGGCATTTTGATATGAACTACAGCCATATCAAATATTCCGACAAAGCCTTTATGGGGTCCGTCACTCAGCCAGAGCGCGCCATTGATACGGTTGATATGGCAAAAATTGTTTTTGGCGATGATTTCGTCAATGAGAATTGCGTATTGGTGAACCTGATTAACGCTAACTCACCCATGACGTGGGACCGTACCATGCTCGGCTCACTTAAAAACTACGCGCGGGCAGGGCAGTGCGCCATGCCAAGCCCATTCGTGGTATCGGGTGCAATGTCGCCTGTGACAGCGGCAGGCGTGGCGGCGCAAAGCTTGGCCGAAGGACTCGCTGGTATGGCACTGACGCAGCTTGTGCGCCCTGGCGCGCCCGTGATTTACGGTAACTTCGTAACGTCTATGTCCATGCAAACAGGAGCGCCGACATTCGGTACACCCGAAGCCTCGTTGATAATTAACATGAGCGCGGCTCTTGCGCGCCGTCTTGGCGTACCGTTTCGCTCAGCGGGAGGGTTCAATGCGTCCAAAGTACCCGATGCCCAAGCGGGGTATGAGGCGGCCAATTCCTTGCAGACGGGGCTTCTCGCAGGGGTGAACTTTATGCTCCATACAGCGGGCTGGCTCGAAGGCGGACTTGCCATGGGTTATGAGAAGTTCATTATGGATGCTGACCAAGCAGGCATGATGGCAAAGTTCGCCAAAGGCGTTGACATGAGCGCGAATGGTCAAGCCCTTGATGCCATTGCAGAAGTTGGCCCCGGTAAGCACTTCCTTGGCTGCGAGCATACGCAAAAGAACTTCAAAACGGCGTTCTATACCTCGAATGTTTCGGACAATAATAGCTATGAGCAATGGGTTGAGGATGGCTCGCTATCCGCTGAAGATCGCGCGGAGAAAGTCTATAAGACTATGCTCAATGAATATTCGCCGCCAGAGTTGGACTCCGATATTGATGCCCGGCTTTTGAAATATATGGCAGACCGTAAAGCCAGCTTCCCAGACAGCAATATTAGCTAGTCAAATCTTTGAGTGGTTCAGCTTTGGGGCTGAACGACATGTTCAACAACGTGTTCTAGCGCGCTAACAAATGAGTGTGCAGAGCTTCGCGGCGTTAGCAGCTGAAACTCAGTTTCGCTTAATTTGATGACAATGACCGCTATATGATGAGCAACGGTTCGCGCGGCGAAGTCCGCTTTGGCAGGACGCAAATCTAATGCGATAAAGCGCTCCAGAACGTCCAAGCACTTATCGCCCGACATGACCAGAGATGCCCAGCCATCCGATTGAAGTGTTGTATAAGCTCTGCCTTTAAAGGCGCGGGCGATATCAATATCTGCTCTGACATTCTCCCCGTCTATAAGCGCAAGATATTGCCCTACGCCGCTCCAAATAATCTGAGCATTTTGGGCCTCAACATAGCAATTGGGTTTTGGCGGTGGCTTGCCAAAGGTCGTTTTAAAGCCAGAGGAGAAATCCTTCTCTCTGCCTTGCGGAGTAGCGATTGAAACAATCTCTCCGACGTAGCGTTCTTGCAGAGAAAGTGATGTCCATTGTTTTGCATAACTGCCGAGCGGGAGTGTGGGTTTGAGATTAGACACGGAGGCGTGCTCCCTCTGGATCGATGAAGTGGGGGTTAACGACCTGTAAATTCACATGATTATCTCTCATGTAATCAACAGCTTCTATGACCTCACCTTTGCGGTTCGTACCATTTTTCAAAAAACCCAATCCGATGTAGGAGTTCAGGCTAGGAGACCATGCAACAGAGCTCATGTACCCTTGGTCATTTTGCGCATTATGCGTCTCGCCTTTGGTAAAAAAATGAGCCCCATTCGTTATTTTATCAGTCTCATTCACGGGCATGAACCCAACCATAGAAAGCTTATCCTGGCCGATCATGCCCTCGCGCTTGGACAAAACTTTGCCGATGCAATCTTTCTTTTTGGACACAAAACCGCCAAGACCAAGGGCCAAGGCTGTAGTCGTGCCGTTTAGCTCATTGCCAGCGGCATGACCTTTTTCGATACGCATAACGCCAAGGGCTTCGGTGCCGTACATAACGGCGTCAAACTCCTCACCTTGCGCCATTAATTCAGAAACAAGGGCATCGCCGTAACGCGCCGGGACGGAGATTTCATAGGCCAACTCACCAGAGAATGAGAGACGGAAAATACGGGCCCGTGTTCCGCTGCAAACCTTCATTTCTGCGCAGGCCATATACGGGAAGGCTTCGTTTGAAATATCAAACTCGGGGTCGATAATTTTTTCAAGTAACTTGCGCGCATTGGGGCCCGCGATAGAGAATTGCGCCCACTGGTCGGTCGTAGAGATTAAGTGTACGTCCATATCTGGGTAGAGGCATTGGCGTACAAATTCAAGATGGCGAAAGACAGGGCCAGCTTTGGCTGTGGTCGTTGTCATCACGAAATGTGTTTCTGATAATCGCGCCGTTGTGCCGTCATCCATTGCGATACCGTCCTCGCGCAGCATTAGGCCGTAACGGCATTTTCCAACTTTCAGGGTCGAAAACGTGTTGACGTAAACTTTATTCAGGAACTTACCAGCGTCGCGCCCTTGGACGTCAATTTTGCCAAGGGTCGTTACATCACAAATTCCAACTGAATTACGAGTCATGATAACTTCGCGGTCAACACTATCGCGCCAGCCTTTTTCGCCAGTGCGTGCAAACCATTGTGCGCGTTTCCAATAACCCGCCTCAACAAAGGCAGCTCCATTTTCGAGGGCGTAGCTATGCGATGGCGTAAGGCGTGTTGGTTTAAAATGTTGTCCGGCATGTCCTGCGGCTAACGCGCCAATCGGTACGGGTGAGTACGGAGGACGAAAAATGGTTGTGCCTGTTTGCGGGATGGTTTGTTGTGTCGCATCGGCCAGAACGGCAAGGCCAACGACATTTGATGTGCGGCCTTGATCCGTTGCCATTCCAAGCGTGGTATAGCGCTTGACGTGTTCAACAGATGAGAAACCTTCTTGGTGGGCCAGGGTAATGTCTTTGGCGGTGACATCATTTTGAAAATCGACCCAAGCCCGTTTCGCGCCTTTAATGTGCCAAAGCGGCGTAATCTGAATGGGAGCGTCTTCTGCTTTTGGCAGAGCTGGCGTTTTTGCGCCTAGTTTTTTGGCTACGGCATTCGCATCTGCGAATGCGCTATGGGTTGAGAAATGCCCTGCCGCCGCGCCAATGACACTCATATCGGCGGGAAGCGTGGCCGCATCGGGCACAAAGCAGGCAAGCGCTTTGTCCCACACAGGCCGTCCGCGCTTGTGGCAAGTCAAATGAACATTGGGGTTCCAGCCTCCTGCCACCGCCAAATGATTTGCAGTCAGCTTTTCGCCAGTATGGAGCGTAACAGACCGAAGGCCTTTGCGGCCGGCCGTGTTGGCAATATAGCCGCCGCCGCGCGTATCGATGATGTGCGCCGCATCAGTCCGCAGGCCATCATCATTATTCGTTATCAAAACGGTGTTTTCTAAATCAATTCCAAAGCGGTTTTTGTAGCTCCGCACGGCGCTTGCTAGCATAATACCAGGGCGATCATTATTGGCAAAGGCGATGGGGCGCTCTGTCGCGCCTGCTGCTAAAACGGTATGGCCAGCATAAATACGCCAGAGCGTTTGCCGAGCGCCGCCTACGCCAATGGCGTCAGTTCTGGTTTCTAGCGCGCCGTAAATGCCATGATCAAAAACGCCAAAAACCGAGGTGCGGGGCATAAGCCGAACTTCAGGCATTTCGGAAAGCTCTTCCAGAACTTCGCCAATCCATTCAGATGCGAGAGCATCATTAACGGTAAAGCTTTCTGACAGCAGCCGCCCGCCCATACGAAAATCATCATCGGCCAAAATCACGCGTTGACCTGCACGGCCAAGGCTGAGGGCTGTCAAAAGACCAGACGGCCCAGCGCCTACTATCAACACATCGCAATGCAAAAACCCTTTATCATAGCTATCAGGATCCGCTCTGCGCGTTAACGTGCCAAGCCCTGCGGCCCGCCGAATAACAGGCTCATAGAGCTTTTCCCAAAATGCTTCTGGCCACATAAAAGTTTTATAATAAAATCCTGCGGCCAAAAACGGATGTATAAAATCATTCACCGCCAAGAGGTCGAAATTACGCGACCCCATATGATTTTGGCTTTTGGCTTTAAGGCCGTCAAACAGCTTGATGGTTGTCGCGCGGCGATTGGGTTCACACACGCCGCGACCGTGAATCTCCACAAGGGCATTAGGCTCTTCTGATCCGGCACCCATGATACCGCGCGGCCTATGATATTTGAAACTACGGCCCACAACTTTCACGCCATCCCGCAGCAACGCTGAGGCCAAAGTGTCACCTTCAAACCCGCTATAAGCTTTGCCATCAAAAGTGAAGTTGAGTGGTACGTTTTTATCAACCAAGCTCATGAGTTGCCGCCTCATTATTGATTGCCTTGGCGCGTTTTACATCTCGCGCGAGTTCTACTTTTGTTATCTCATGAGTTGAAATATTGCGCGTCACCACCAACCAAGAGCGGTCGCCTTGTTCGTGATACCAAAGTTCGCGGTGCTGCCCAGCTGTGTTTTCGCGTATATATTGATAGCTGTAAAAACTGTCCGCGGCGGTGTCAGATTTTGGGTTAGGGCGCAGCATTAAGGCGGCGTCTCCTAAATAGGTGAATTCAGAAGCGTCGCGCGGGCCGAGGAGGGGGTGGTTGATAATCATTAGTGCAGATTAGGCTGTGCGCCCTGTCCCTTCTCGTCAATCATCAAGCCGCGGGAGAAGCGGTCCAATCTATAAGCTTTGGCCGTGACATGCGGCGTATCAGTTGCGAGCAAATGGGCAAAGCTATAGCCGCTCGCCGGCGTGGCTTTGAACCCGCCATAACACCAGCCGCCGTTAAAGTAGAGGCCGTCAATGTGGGTTCTGTCAATGATTGGCGAGCCATCCATCGACATATCCATAATGCCGCCCCACATACGCAGCAGCCGCGCTTTGCCAATCATGGGCATCAGGCTGACTCCGCCTTCGCAGACATCTTCTACAACGGGCATATTACCGCGCTGTGCATAGCTATTATAGCCTTCAATATCGCCGCCAAACACGAGGCCGCCTTTGTCCGACTGGCTGACATAAAAATGTCCCGCGCCATATGTAATTACGCCGTCGAGCAACGGCTTTAGCCCTTCGCTGACAAAAGCCTGAAGGACATGGCTTTCCATAGGAAGCCGCATATAGGCCATGGCCATAACGCGGCTGGAATTGCCTGCTACTGCAACGCCGACTTTCTTAGCTTTTATTGGACCGCGAGAGGTCATGACCCCGCGGCATTGACCGTTTTGAATATCAAAGCCCGTGACTTCGCAGTTTTCAATGATATCAACACCGCGTTTGTCCGCTGCATGTGCGTACCCCCACGCTACGGCGTCATGGCGCACTGTACCGCCGCGCGGCTGTAGCAACCCGCCTTGAATTGGAAAACGGGCATCGTCAAAATTAAGGAACGGATAGAGGCGGCGTACGGCTTCTGTGTCGAGCAACTTGGCGTCCGCGCCGTGTAGCGCCATCGCATTGCCGCGACGCACATAAGCATCGCGCTGACCATCTGAGTGATACAAATTTAACACGCCGCGCTGGCTGACCATGGCGTTATAATTTACGTCTTGCTCAAGGTTTTCCCAAAGCTTCATCGAGAATTCATAGAACCCTTCGTTTTCGTGCAGCATGTAGTTGGAACGAACAATTGTCGTGTTACGGCCGACATTACCGCCGCCAATCCAGCCTTTTTCTAAAACAGCGATTCGTTTTTTATCAAATATTGATGCAAGGTAATGCGCTGTTGCAAGACCGTGGCCGCCGCCCCCGATAATGATGATGTCGTATTGCGCTCGCGGCTCAGCTTTCCGCCAGACTGGTTTCCAGCCTTTGTGGCCCGTTAAAGCCTCTTTAAAAATACGAAATGCAGAATAACTCATGACTAACCGTAGACAATCTACAGCCGCTAACAACGACAGATAGACCTAATAAGACTTATTAAGCGTAATAAATAAGGATAACCGATATTGGCAGGCTCGTATTTTGTCCTTACACAGCTCACATGACAAATTCATCTTACTTAAAACCCGCGACCATTGCTCTTCACACGGGTTACACGCCTGAAAGCGAGCATGGCTCTCGCGCCGTACCGATTTATCAAACCACATCATATGCGTTTGAAAACGTGCAAGGGGCCTCAAGCCTGTTCAATGTAGAACAGGGCGGCCACATTTACTCGCGTATTTCCAACCCAACCGTTGCTGTCTTAGAACAGCGCTTGGCGGCCCTAGAGGGCGGAACAGGCGCAATCTGCACGGCATCTGGTATGTCGGCCTTATTTGCGACATTCATTACGCTCTGCTCAGCGGGCGACCATATTGTTTCAAGCGAACAGATATATGGGTCCACAGCGACGACTCTGCGTTACACGCTCAAACGTATGGGTATCAGCTGTGATTTCGTAAACATTAATGATTCCGAAGCTGTTCGCGCCGCTATTCAGCCAAACACAAAAATGGTGTTCTGCGAGTCGATTTCAAATCCGGGGATGCAGGTCTCGAACTTGCCTGAAATATCCAAAGTCGCGAATGACATGGGCGTGCCTGTTGTGATTGACGCGACCTTTGCCACGCCCGCACTTAACCGCCCTTTAGAGCATGGCGCGAATATCGTCGTGCATTCCATTACAAAATGGATTGGCGGCCACGGCACCGCGATTGGCGGATGCGTTATCGACGGCGGTAATTTTGATTGGGGCGTGACGAAAGAGAACGGCTCGCCGCGCTTTCCTGAAATGACTGAACCTTATGCGCCCTTTCACGGTATGAAATTTTGGGAAGAATTTGGCCCAACGGCCTTTGTGATGAAAATACGAAGTGAAGCCATGCGTGATCTTGGGGCGGCGCTTTCCCCGCATAATGCCTTTCTTATATTGCAAGGCGTAGAGACCCTAGAACTGCGCATGAAGAAGCACGTGGCGAATACAGCGGAACTTCGCGATTGGTTATCCCAGCAGGACGGAGTCTCTTGGGTGCGTCATCCAGACACAAATGCGCAACCACATGTGCGGGAGATGTTCCCCCATGGTGTAGGCTCTATGCTTTGTTTTGGGGTCACTGGCGGCCGAGAGGGCGGCGCAGCTTTTATTAACGCCGTAACGCTGGCGTCGCATCTTGCTAACGTTGGAGATAGTCGCACGCTGGTGCTCCACCCTGGCAGCACAACCCATTCCCGCCTTACGCCCGAAGCGATGGAGGCCGCAGGAATTTCCGAAGACCTCATCCGCGTTTCAGTCGGTCTTGAGGACATCAAAGATATCAAAGCGGACTTTGCGAAGGGCTTGAAGGCTGCCTCGCGGGCGGTACGGTAGTGGATATTTTTGTAAACAACGCCCCGGTTTATGTCGCAACAGGCGGCAAAGACTTCGATGCCTCGCTACCAACAGTTCTATTTTTGCATGGAAGCGGCGGGGATCACCGTACATGGGCCCTACAAACGCGCTGGTTTGCCTATCATGGTTTTAGCGTTCTTGCTCCCGATTTGCCTGGTCATAGCCTTTCTGGCGGAGCAGCTTTTACCCGTATTGAAGACAGTGCAGACTGGCTGAGCGAGTTTTTGGGTAAGGCTGGCGTAACGGCCGCCCACGTTGTGGGGCATAGCCAAGGGTTTCTAAGTGCCTTGGCATTCGCCCAACACCATCAAGACCGCATCTTATCTCTGACGGCCATTGGAACGGCTGCCACTATTCCTGTTAATCAAGCGTTGATTGATACGGCTAAAGATAGCTCCGCCAAGGCGGCGCATATGATGTGTAATTGGGGGTTTGGCCCTGACGCGCATATGGGCAGTAGTTCTGTACCTGGTATGCAGCCGATTGCAATTTCCCGCGCCATCATGAGCCGTAACCCGCTTGCGGCAGACTTACAGGCCTGCGCAGACTTCACCGCAGGTGACGCGATTGCGGCTTCATTGACAATCCCGCGTCACTGCATTCTCGCTACAGCTGATAAAATGACTTCTCTCAAAGCGGGACTGGCGCTTGCGAAATCCATGAATGTCACGCCGACAATTATCCCAGATAGCGGTCACATGTTACCGCTTGAGGCGCCCAAACAAACGCTTATCGCTCTGCGCGATTTCATTATTTCCGTACAAGCTGAAAGAGCCGCCGCATGAGCATTAAAAAAGTAGCCGTAATCGGCGCAGGAACTATGGGCGCAGGTATTGCAGGACAGGCCGCGAATGCAGGCTGTGATGTCCTGCTCTTGGATTTGAAAAGCAGTGGGACGGATAAAAATACCTATGCCCAAGCAGGGCTTGACCGTATTTGTAACCCCAATAATTTGGGTATTCTTAGCCCCGATTTGGCGGCTAAGATTAAAGTGGGGAACATTGAAGATGATTTTGACAAACTCGCCGAATGTGACTGGGTTGCAGAAGCTATTTTAGAGCGGCTGGACCTTAAGAAAGAACTCTACAAAAAGCTAGATGCAGTATGTAAGGACAGCGCGATAATTTCTTCGAATACGTCCACAATACCGATCAAGTTATTGGTTGAGGATATGCCGCTGGCCTTTCGCCAGCGTTTTGCAATTACTCATTTTTTCAATCCGGTACGGTTCATGCCCTTGCTAGAACTCGTCGCGGGAGAAGACACATCGCCTGAAATCATGACTCAGCTTTATAGCTTTTGTGATAAGCGTTTGGGTAAGTCCGTCGTGCCATGCTTGGATACACCGGGGTTCCTTGGCAACCGCGTTGGCTGTTATGCTATTCAAGCCGCGCTTCACAAAGCCAAAATAATGGGCCTTTCGCCGCAAGAAGCGGATGCTGTTTTCGGCCGCCCCATGGGAATCCCAAAGACGGGCGTGTTTGGGCTTTATGACCTCATCGGAATTGACCTGATGAGCGATGTTGCTAGCAGCTTGGTCAGTATTTTGCCAGATGGCGATGCATTCCATGATGTCGGAGATAAACTGCCGCTAATGGAAACGATGATATCGAATGGTCAGCGCGGGCGCAAAACTGGGGCAGGTTTTTACCGTGTTATGGACGGCGAAAAGCAGGTCATGAATCTAGAGAGTGGAGACTATGAGCCGGTAAAAGTCTTGGATATCCCAATTGCAGCCAAAGCCGAAAAAGACGGGTTGATTTATATCCTCAATGATAAATCAAAGTACGGCGATTATGCTTGGGCGGTGATGTCTGATGTGCTCAGCTACGCGGCTTCTTTAGTGCCTGAAGTGGGCGAGACGGGGACAGCTATCGATGACGCGATGAAGCTGGGTTATAATTGGATAAAAGGTCCCTTCGAGTTGATTGACGACATTGGCGCGGATTATCTGATTGATCGCCTGCAATCAGAACAGCGGCCTATTCCTGATTTTCTCGCGCAGGCTGCGGGATCGAGTTTTTACGATGGCCTAAAAGCTCGCAAGAATGGTGGAGGCTGGGACAAGATCGTGCGGCCTGATGGCGCGCTACGGTTTAACGACCTGAGAAAGACATTAAGAGCAGCGGCCTTAAACCAAGACGCAAGCTGGTATAATGTTGAGGGCATTGCTGTTGTCGAATTTCACTCCAAAGCGAACGCATTGGGCGCTGAGTCAATGTTGATTTTAGACGCTGCGATTGAGGCTGTTGGCGATCAAAACCTTGATGGCCTGATTGTTCATAATGACGCGCAGCACTTTTCATGCGGGGTAAATTTGAATGCTGTTCGCGGATTTTTTGAGTCCAAAGACTGGTTGGGACTTGATGTTTTCTTGAATGATTTTCAGCAGACGGTTCACAAAATGGCAACGGCTGATTTCCCTGTTGTTGTTGCGCCTGTTGGATTGTCGCTTGGCGGGGGATTCGAAGTGGTACTGCATGGCAAGCAGGTCATTTGCCACGCCAATTCCAATATGGGCCTCGTCGAGAGTGGCGTTGGCGTCATTCCTGCGGGAGGCGGGTGCAAGGAAACGCTTTACCGCTGGATCGAAAAGAAAGATGGCGACGTTACAGCGGCCGCATGGGAATCATTTTACGCGCTAGGTTTTGGCAAGACGGCAAGCTCTCCATTGCTTGCCAATGAACTTGCTATGTTACGCGGCAATGACCGTTTTGTGAATAACCGCGATCGACTTTTTACCGAAAGCGTCGCAGCGATTAAAAATCCGATAGAGCAAGTGCCGTTCGTTCGAGAGCCTATCGCCATGGCGGGCCGTGAAGTTTATGCCAAAATGATAGCTTGGGCCGAGGCCGCCCATAAAAAAGGGACGCTCTTTGCGCATGATGTTTTTGTTTCAACGCAAATTGCTGAAATTGTAACGGGCGGTGATGTCGATGCGGGGACGATGTGGTCCGAGCAAGACCTCTATAATGCCGAGCGCCGCGCATTTTTGCGTCTTGCTAAAACTTCGCAAACACAGGCCCGTATTACTGGGCTTTTGGATAATGGTAAGGCGGTACGAAACTAATGCCCGCCGCTTATGATGAATTAAGTCAGAATAGCGCGAACTACGTGCCGCTATCGCCCGTCTCATTTCTTGACCGCACGGCAGACATTTACCCAGACCGAGAGGCGGTGGTTTACAACGAACGCCGCTATAGTTGGGCGGAAGTCAGGGAGCGCTGCCGGCGTTTCGCAAGCGCGCTTAAGGCTCGCGGTATTGGAAAGAACGATACGGTATCGCTGCTGACGTTTAATACGCCCGAAATGTTTGAATGCCATTTTGCAGTGCCAATGGCGGGGGCTGTTATAAATACAATCAATACACGGTTAGATGCGGCAACCATCGCTTATATCATTGACCACGGCGAGGCTAAACTTTTTATCGTGGACCGAGAACTTTGGCCCGTTCTAGAAGATGCGCTCAGTCAATGCGAAGGCAAGCCAGAGATTGTTATTATTGATGACCCGTCGGCGGCTTCAAAACCAGATTTATCGCGGGGCGACTTTAAATTTTACGAAGACCTTATCAATGACGGTGACGCAGAGTATAAGGGCGAACCGCTTGAGGACGAATGGCAGGCGCTCTCGCTAAACTACACATCTGGAACGACCGGGCTCCCAAAAGGTGTAGTCTATCATCACCGCGGGTCATATTTGATGTCGATGGGTACAGTGCCGAGTTGGGGGCTGACGCCGCATCCGCGATACCTTTACACAGTGCCAATGTTTCACTGTAATGGCTGGGGCCATGCGTGGACTATGACGCTTATGGCGGGGACGATTTTTTGTCTTCGCGCTTTTTCCCCCAAAGCCGTTTTTGACATGATTGAGGGTCACGCCATTACGCATTTTGGCGGTGCACCCGTCGTGCTCAACATGCTCGCAGGCGCGCCAGTATCCGAGCAAAAGTCATTCGCGAAACCTATCAGCGTTATGACGGCGGGCGCTCCGCCTCCAGCCAGCGTTCTTGAAGCGATGGCAAAGTTTAACTTTGATGTCATGCATGTCTATGGTTTGACCGAAACTTATGGTCATATCTTGCAATCCGCACCGCAAGACGATTGGGCAGCTAAGTCTATCGCCGAGCAAGCAGAGCTGAAAGCCCGCCAAGGCGTGCGTTTTGCTATGAGCGAGTCGGTTGATGTCTTGGAGGCGTCCGGAAAAGCTGTTCCACATGACGGAGAAACGATGGGCGAAATTGTGATTCGCGGAAATACAGTGATGAAAGGCTATTTAAAAGATAAGGCGGCCACAGAAACAGCCTTTGTAAGCGGCTGGTTCGCGAGTGGTGATTTGGGCGTGATCTATCCTGACGGGTACATTCAGCTAAAGGACCGCGCCAAAGACATCATCATTTCAGGCGGGGAGAACATATCATCTGTTGAAGTCGAAACGGCGCTTTACAAACATCCTTCGGTCGATCTGGCGGCTGTGGTTGCTATGCCCGATCCAAAGTGGGGTGAGGTGCCATGCGCTTTTGTCGAACTTAAAGGCGACGTCAGCGAAGCGGAACTTATTGAGTTTTGTGCAAATAATATGGCGCGTTTCAAACGGCCAAAGCGCGTTATCTTTGGGGCGCTTCCTAAAACGGCGACAGGAAAAATACAGAAAAAAGAACTGCGTGAAAGAGCGGCTGCTCTTTAGTTAGAGGTGGCCTTTATACGGGCTTCATCCCATGCGGGACGGCGAAACACATCCTCAAGCGCGGGCCGAAAACTCTCAAGCTGCAGTGTGTCATAATCAGGGTCAAATGAGTTTTGATCCCAATCTCTGCAAAACCTTTCTGCAGCATCGAAATAAGGACTGTCTTTGTACTTTTGACGTTCTTCGGGGTTTAGCCCTACTTTATCGGCATAATATTTATATTGAAAAATTCCGTGATGCTGCACCGTCCAAGAGCATTCTTCGCGCACATAAGGTTTAACAATCGCGGCGGCGAGGCTGTCATGGTTAAACGGTGCAAGGTCATCGCCAAGGTCGTGAACTAATGCGCAAACTATCCAGTCGTTGTCGGCCCCATCGCGTTTAGCTCGGGTCGCACATTGGAGGCTGTGGTCTAGCCTGTCGATTTTATACCCTGACAGCGAGTTTCGAAGCCCTTCTAGGCGTAGCATAATACGACTTGGTAGCTCACGGGCAAAGCGTGCTTCGTGCCTTGCTAAGAAGGCGTAGTCTTCGCTAGAGCCATCTTCCATGCGCGTAAATGATACTGTTTTCATGGGTTAATCTTCTCGCTTTACCGCAACGGTCTTACCATCCCTAATCAACATACGATAGAGGCTCGCGGGGCCGTCATGGTCGATATAACACCCTTGTAAATGGCGGTGTCCTTGCTTTCCATCAAATGGGGTTCTGCCATGCAGAAGACGATAGTTATCCATCATCAAAAGCGTGCCAGCCCGAAACGGGAAGCTTATTTGAAATTCTGCACTATTGCTCATTTCGTGAAGACGCTTGCGGCCTGCATAGAATAACGAAAGTGTTTCTGGGTCGATGGCAGGTACATAATCAAGGCGTGAAGAGAGACGAATTTGGCGGATGACGCCGTCATGATCGCGTTCAATGAGCGGGCCGTGATGTTCTAAAATTGCCGATGGTCCTTCATAGCGAAATCTGACGAAAACACGCTCTAGTACAGCCGCTTGCTCGGGGCTTTCAGCTTGCAATGCAATGGCTATTGCCATGCCGTCAACCAATGTGGATAACCCGCCTGAGACCTCATTCCTAAGGCAATGCAGATATTGGATTCCTGGTACAGGAGCGCGGTAAGGATTGTCTGTGTGTGAGGTTAAGGCCGCGTCGGTATACGCTAAATCTGATGGGTGAGGTTTGGTTTCGACGTTAAAGAGTTCGCCAAAGTTAGTCTCCCGAAGATAACCAAATCGCCGCGCGAGCTTTTTCAAGCTGTCCCGTTCGGTCGGGGTGTTCTCTATAACACAAAACCCATCTTTAAAATACGCCTTCAAAAAACGTTTCATGTTTTCAGGGGCGTCTAGCGATTTCCAATCTGTTTGATGTAAATCGATCGTCCGAGCTGTCCAAGGAACGGCTTCGGGCAAGGCACCGGGATTATCTTGCCAGCCAATTTCTCTAAGTGTTGATGCGCGGTCCAGCCGTAGACAGCAGCCGTCACTAAATTCTAGATCTATGTCACTGTCACCGCTATCTATAATTTTATTTATGCGCAGATCTGCTGGAATATCGGCGTGCTCATATAATCTTTGGTGGCTAACAGGGTCAAAAACGCCTACACCAAAGACGCGCTCTCGCACCCACAATGGATGCAAAACAAGCGATTTTTCACCAGACGAGAGTGACAATCCACCCGAAGTGTGGTCGAGACGTACAGACGATAAGGTCATAGACTGTAACTCCATTTGTTTGACGGTTAACAGTCTGCTTGCTAATGTTAAATCCTCTTTTTTTGTAATTATGGTTGGACCTAAGGCTCTGCATGTGCAGGATTGAGAATAGGCTGCGCCGCCTTAATACGGCAGACGGAGTACCGATTTAAGGGCCCTCTATGACTCATTCTATTATAATTGTCGGCGGTTCACACGCGGCTGCCCAAACGAGCGTCAGTCTTCGCCAAGGTGGATGGGACGGCAGCATTACTGTAATTGGTGAAGAGCCTGTTTTGCCCTATCATCGTCCGCCTTTATCCAAAGATTTCTTGTCGGGTCAAAAGGATATAGATGAAATACTAATTCGCCCAGCAGAGTCTTATACATCTGCTTCCATCACGATGCGTCTCGGCGAGCGGGTAGGGGCCATTGACAGAAAATCTAAAATAATTTTGACAGACGGTGGCCATGAACTTTCTTATGATAAGCTAGTTATAGCCACAGGGGCGCGTGTACGAAAACTACCCGTCGCGGGTGAAAACTTGGACGGCGTTTACTATCTCCGCGATACGACAGATGTGCTTAGGGTTAAAGAGCACGCCTCTCGCGCCCAGTCAGCCGTCATAATCGGCGGAGGTTATATTGGGCTTGAGACAGCGGCGTCATTGCGAAAGCAAGGGCTTGACGTCACCGTTTTGGAGGCCATGCCGCGTGTTTTGCAGCGAGTGACCGCTCCGCAGCTATCGAAATTTTATAAACGGGTTCACAGCGAAGAGGGCGTAACAATTTTAGAAAATGTCATCGCCTCTGAAATCAAAGAAGACGGTGAGAGGCTTTGCGTTCTCACTGCTTGTGACGGAGCCTTGTCAGCTGATTTTGTTATTATCGGGATCGGCGTTATCCCAAATATAGAATTGGCAGAAGCAGCGGGGCTTGAGCTTGGGAACGGCATTGCTGTAAATGAGTTCTGCCAAACCTCGGATCCGGATATTTATGCAGCCGGAGATGTAACATGGCATTACAATCCAATCTATAAAGCCCACGTGAGACTCGAGTCCGTGCCAAATGCGACGGAGCAAGGAAAAGTTATTGCGGCTCATATCAACGGCGCGCCAAAACCTTATCAC
Organism: uncultured Caulobacterales bacterium; assembly: GCA_937923115.1. Lineage (GTDB taxonomy): Bacteria > Pseudomonadota > Alphaproteobacteria > Caulobacterales > Maricaulaceae > Fretibacter. Next base: position 15,124 of record CAKZTE010000050.1, read on the forward strand.
AGTCTACCGTGGTTCTGGTCCGATCAATTTGACCTGAAACTTCAAATCGCAGGCCTGTCCAATGGTTATGACGATGTTGTTATTCGCGGAGGCATTGAGTCGGGCCGCAGCTTTGCCGTATATTACTTTAAAGGGACTCAGTTTATCGCAGTGGATGCCGTCAATGCACCGCGTGATTTCATGTTTGGAAAAATGTCGCTTACTAAGGGGGTGAACTTGGATAAGGTGAAGCTTGCTGATATGAAAATTGGGCTCAAAGAGACAGCAATCACCTAAGTAAAACCAAGCTACCTCATTATATCTTTAGCAATCTCTTCAAAAACGTGACCCATTGTGTTGAATTTTGCTTCCATTGGGGATGTTTCGCGCCACATAATCGATATATTTCTTTGCGCCAGGGGGTGATTAATGGGCCGCACAATCAGGAGAGGGTCGCGTTTAGCCTCTGATATGGCGTAAAGGCTGGGTAACACCGCAATACCCCCGCCCATCGCCGCCATTTGGCGGATTGCATCCAACGAGGTGCCCTCATAGCTGCCGCTTGTACTTGCCCCTGCAATGGCTGCGAGATTTTTTACAACAGAAGCAAATTTGTGCCCAGAACCTAAAGTGAGAAATTCACGCCCGCCGAGGTCTTTAAGCTCAATTGGGCCGCGCTCCTTGGCAAGGTTGTCATCAGGCGCGATGCAAATGTAGATGTTCTCTCTGACAATGGGGTGTGATTTGGTGCCGGGATGGTCCTCTGGCGTAGAAATAATGACATCAAAACGTCCGTCAGAGAGATGTTCTTCTAGTTCAAAGGTGCGCTCTTCACGAACCGTGAGACGAAGTTCTGGGTAATCTTTGTGAAGCTTACGCGTGGCCTGCGGTAATAGATAAGGGCCAACGGTTGGCAGCACACCAAGCCTAACGCGGCCTGCCAAAGTGCCTCCCGCCTCGCGAGAAACAACTTTTAATTCTTCAACCTGGCGCAAGATCATGCGCGCGCGAGAGACGATTTCGACGCCCAGTGGCGTTAGTAAGGCGCCTTTTCTGCCGCGTTCGACAAGTGTAGCGCCCAATTGATCCTCCATATCCTTGATTTGGATAGATAGGCTGGGCTGACTCACATGCGTTCTCTTCGCAGCTTCGCTCATCGTGCCTGTTTCTGATATTGCAACGAGATACTGCAGTTGACGTAAGCTAGGTTTCATTTTTAGGCACTTTCATAAATTCAAACTATACCACTGTTAGTATATTTATATTTTCACTATGCATACAGGTTTTCTAAGGAAAGCATAAAGCAGTAGTGAGAAATAAAATGGGTCAGAAAACACCATTCACGCAAACAACTAAGATGGAGACAGGATATGAGAGCGTTCAAGCAGAGCCTAAACAAAATGAAGGCAGAATTGACCCTCGTGTTTCTTATCTTGACAATCGGGCTGACGGCGGAAGTTTAGGCGAGATTGAGCAATTGCTGGAGCGCGCCGACCTACATTTCGCGCAAGATCAAATCGATTATGCTGTAGATGACCTCATCTCGGCAGCGGGAAGGTTGAGAGATACGAATGAGCAGGTTCATCGGGCTTACACTGAAGCAATTTCCAAGCTCACTATGGCTGAGGGAAAGACGGATCAGCCGCAGTCTCAATCCCGGGCTTTATCCCTCATAAAAGCGCGGAACACCTTGCCAATATAAAGGCATAAGCCTAGCCTCCTGAAATACCTACGTTCAACAAATAACTCAGCCCAGCATGTTCGGGCTCTAAATTTTATCGGATAGAATTATGCCGCGTATTGTCAACAAAATTCAAGATTTCTTAAAATTAGAGACTTCGGCAGGCTTCGTGCTGATGGCCGTTGCTCTGCTCGCGCTCATCGCGAATAATTCTCCGCTCTCCGGTTTTTATTCCAGTTTTCTCTCAACGCCCGTTGAAGTTCAGTTCGGCGCGTTTGAGATCGCAAAACCGCTTCTTCTCTGGATTAATGACGGATTGATGGCGATATTCTTCTTCCTTGTGGGGCTAGAGATCAAAAGCGAAGTCATGGAAGGGGAGCTTTCGACCTTCGATAAGGCCGCGCTTCCTTTGTTTGCGGCGATCGGTGGTATTTTGGCGCCTGCGGCTGTCTATGTGTTTTTCAACTGGACAGACCCTTATCTCATCAAGGGGTGGGCCATACCTGCCGCCACCGATATCGCTTTTGCATTGGGTATTCTTGCGCTCGTAGGATCCCGAGTACCAGTTTCTCTGAAGATTTTGCTGCTCGCTGTCGCGATTATTGATGACTTGGCTGCTATTATTATTATTGCACTCTTCTACACTCAGGACCTTTCACTGGTTGCGCTCGGATGGGGCGGCGTCGGCGCGGCGGGTCTGTTTGCACTGAACCGTATGGGCGTGATGCGGATTACCCCATATGCTCTAATTGGTGTGTTCGTATGGGCCTGTGTGCTGAAATCAGGCGTCCACGCGACCCTTGCTGGTGTCATCACGGCTCTTGCAATCCCACTGCGGGCAAAAGACCCGAACGAAAGTTCACCTCTTCACCGCGCGGAGCATGGCCTACACATTTGGGTTGCCTTCCTTATCCTTCCGCTCTTTGCTTTCGCAAACGCTGGCGTTTCACTCAAGGGTGTAAGCTTTGGCGATCTGCTTGCGCCGATGCCCCTCGGTATTGCGCTCGGGTTGTTCGTTGGTAAGCAGTTTGGCGTGTTCACGATGGCTTGGCTTTCTGTGAAGATGGGTTGGGCAAAGCTGCCGACTGGAGCTAACTGGGCTCAAGTATACGGCATCGCTTGCTTAACAGGGGTAGGCTTCACGATGAGTTTATTTATTGGCACATTAGCCTTTGAGGGCGACGAAACCCTCAATGCTGTAAGGCTAGGTGTTCTCATGGGCTCAATTGCTTCCGGTGTTCTTGGATATGTTCTTCTAAGAATATTCTGCAAAGACCCTGCGCAAGTCGCCGAATCGGGTAAGGTTGCGCCAATAAAATAGCGCCTACTTGCGTCGACACTTTTGCCCAGGAGGGCCTTATGAGCGAAGAAAAAAAGCTCAAGAAAAACCTGACCCTGTTTGACGTCTACGCGATGTCAACAGGGGCAATGTTCAGCTCTGGCTTGTTCTTATTGCCAGGCATAGCGGCGTCATATACTGGTAATTCGGTCTATTTAGCTTACCTACTCGCGGGCTTCCTTATTCTTCCTGCAATGTATTGCATGGCTGAGTTGTCCACTGCCATGCCTAAGGCGGGCGGAACTTACTACTTTCTAGACCGAGCGATGGGGCCCTTAATGGGCACAATCGGCGGCCTTGGGTCCTGGATTGCTGTTGTGTTTAAAAGCGCTTTCGCCTTGGTTGGTATGGGCGCCTATCTTAGCCTGTATCTGGATATTGATTTCAGAATAACGGCCGTTCTGCTCACAATTGCCTTTGGTGCGATTAACATTTTTGGTGCCAAAGAAACGACTTTCCTGCAAAGAGTGCTCGTTACGACATTGGTCGTTATTCTTATAGCCTTTTGTATATTGGGGTTTAAGTGGACAGGATTGTCGGGAACACTCAAGCCCGAGACTGAACATGGTGCCTTCTTTAAAACTGGCCTTGTAGGCTTCGTATCAACCATTGGATTAGTGTTTGTGTCCTATGCGGGCCTTACAAAAGTCGCCAGTGTTGCTGAGGAAGTTCAAGACCCTGATAGAAACATTCCTTTGGGTATGACGCTTTCACTTATTACGGCGACAGTTATCTATACACTTGGCACACTGTTGCTCATTAAAATACTTGAACCCAAGGCGCTCTATGAAAGCCTAACACCGATTGCTGATGCGGGGCGAGTCTTCATGGGGGATTGGCCGTTTGATCTTGGTGTTATCCTGATTGTTGTCGCCGCGATTGCTGCATTTGCTTCCACAGGTAACGCGGGCATAATGTCAGCGTCTCGTTACCCTTACGCCATGGCAAAAGACAAGCTGGTCCCTGAAAAGTTGTCTGAAGTTGGTAAATACGGAACGCCAACCATTGCTATTATCGTG
>CAKZTE010000051.1 GCA_937923115.1 uncultured Caulobacterales bacterium
GAATAATGTCGAAGGCTTTGATTTTGGTAATTACGGTCCCAACCTGAACTTCACCCATGAATTCGTTGAGAGCGGGACTTATTATTTGCAAGTGCGCGAAGCTTGGGACGCTTGGGCGGGGAGTTATGAGATTACGGCGACGCGATTGAATCCACCAATCATAGGACCCAGCAGTGAAGACAGTACGTTATTAGGGACAGAATATAATGACATAATTAGAGCGGCGAGTGACTATAGTTCAGTCTACGGCAATCGCGGGAATGATACAATATACGGGGGCGTGAACGAAAACACGATAGAAGATATGCTCAATGGCGGGGATGGAGACGACATCATATATAGCGGCGTCGCCTCAAATGTTATCTATGCGGGCAATGGGAACGACAATATCTTTTTCAATAATGGGGGTGATGGCATCGCTGTCGGTGAAGACGGGGATGATACTATTTATTTGTTAAATATAGATGGTGAAAACCGCCTATCCGCTTATGGTGAAGAAGGCCATGATACAATTGTGGTAACTGGGTCACTACCTGATAGTCTCATAATTAATGCTGGACCTGGAAATGACAATATAAGGGTTTCTTTTTCTGTTGAAATAAGCTTCGGTTCACTTGTCTCGCCAATTCGTATATTTGGCGGAGAAGGATACGATACTTTAGACATAATGTCTTCACGATATGGTATGCTAGATTATCGCTTGATTGGTTTTGAAGAAGCTGTTCTCCGAAATCCTGACGGCATAGTTCTAGGTCGTTATCGCCAAGATGGGCCGCGTGATTACCACACGCAGTATGATATCTTTAACACAAAGAACTGGAGCCGATACGTCACCGTCTTTGATACCGACCTTGCGGCACTGTGGGTTCGCAAAGATTTTGTCTACGACGATGCAGGTGAATTGATGCGTGTGAAAACAGTGGACGCAGACGGACAACTCTCTGACATTCTCTACGACGTTTCAAACACCCAAACCTACCAGACACGCGAATTAACTTACACGTCCGAAGGTGGAGACCTTGCTGAAATAGATACGCTGTTTGATACAGGCCGTCACAATATTGTGACCTATGATACGGATAATTCTGAGCTTGAGTGGGACTTGCGGTCTGAGACACAAGACCTCGCGGACACGGCGACGTGGAGCAGTGTAACGTCATATTATATTGAGTTTAACGGTGCGCTCGCCAAAACGCGTTTCGTGGTAGAGCGCGATAATAGCTATACCTCTGATGAAGTCTACACGGTTCAAGGTCCCTTCAATGGCGCGAGCGTGCGCACGCTTACGGACACGGCAAATAATCAAAGCTGGGACAGCTGGGTGTATGAATATAACGCCGCGCGCCAAGTTGAGGAGTCTATTCGCACAAATGACAATGGCATTGTGACCACGCTCACCTATGACCGCGACGGTGATTTTGAATGGGCGACGCGGACCCGCAATCAAGATACAGAAGACATTTTTAACTGGCTGAACACAGACCGCTTAGTAAATGAGAGCGGCGAAACAATGCTGCTCGAAATTAATTATGACGACGGCGTCAATTTGGTCAATGAATACGACCTCGACGCCGCCTATGCTTGGGCGCGCAAAGTCACACGCACCGAAGCCGACGGCGACATGACCGAGTTTTACTACGATGATGATGGCGTGCTTTATGACACGGTGGTGATTTAGCTATTTAACCGTGTAGAAATCACACAAAAGTCGTTTAGACTTAGTAGCTTAAACATGTTATGTGTTCTCACCTGAGGGCGCCTATGGTTGAATTTTTCAAAGAATTACGACGTCGCAATATGTTCCGATTGGTCGGAGCCTATGTTGTGGGCGCTTGGTTTCTTGTTCAAGCCGCCGTGACGCTGAAAGTCGCGATGGATCTTCCTGGATGGTTCGACACGATGATTGTCGCGTTGGCGATCATTGGATTTCCGATTGCGCTTTTGCTCGGGTGGATTTTTGACCTTACGCCCGACGGCTTTGTCAAGACAGACGCCCAGAACCAAGATCCAGATTATGCGGCGCAAAAGGGCAAGTTTCTTGATGTCGGCATTTTGTTTGGCCTTGTTGCCGTCGGCGGAATTATGCTGTTTTCGCAGATGCGCGCGCCCGTCTCAGAGCCGTCAATCCGCACCATATCCAGCGCCGGTAATTCTGTTGCAGTTTTGCCTTTCACCAACCGAAGTACCGAGGCCAGTGATGCCTTTTTCGCGGATGGTATTCACGACGAACTTTTGACGCAGCTTTCCAAAATTTCAGGGATCGAGGTTATCTCGCGTACCTCTGTGATGGGATATCGCGAAACGCAAAAACGTATCCCAGAGATTGCTCAAGAGCTGGGCGTTGCGGCGGTGCTCGAAGGCGCGGTGCAGCGCGCAGGCGACCGCGTTCGTATTACGGTGCAATTAATTGATGGGGCCGAAGACACGCATCTTTGGGCCGAGGATTATGACCGCGCGCTAACGACTGAAAACTTATTTGATATTCAATCTGAAATCACGCAGGTCATTGCGGCCTCTCTCAAGACCGTCATGACAGGGCAGGAACGCAGCCTTCTTGCGGAAGAGCCGACCAGCAGCGTCGCGGCTTATGACGCCTATATCAAAGGCTCGCTTTTAATCACAAGCGGTCAGCGTAACCTTGCGGAAAATCTTCTTCCGGCTTTGGCCCATTTTACCGACGCCATTGCCGCAGACGCGAGTTTCGGACAGGCTTGGGCGGATAAAGCGTTTACAGAAATTGCGGTTTATTGGCTTGAGCAGCGGGCGGGGCGCGTTGATGGCGATTTTGCCGCGCAAGGCGAAAAATCGCTCGAGCGCGCCAAAGCGCTCGCACCCGACGGGCTTGAGACCAAACTCGCGGATGCTTATTTCCGCTACTGGATTGACCAAGACTTCACGGCGGCGAATACGGCTTTTGATGCGGCGCTGTCTGTTGCGCCAAACCATGCGCGGTCTGTGGCCGGCAAAGCGTTTCTCCTACGGCGGCTGGGTAAATTTGAAGAGGCGGCTGTGGTCCTCAGCAAAGCGCACCGTCTTGACCCTCTCAATTATTCCTTCAAGCCAGAATTGGCCCTCACCTATGCTTTCATAGGTGATTTCGATAGCGCCGATACAATGATTGAACGCGCCAAGCAGCAAGACCCCGACTCCATTTACGGTGCAATTTTTGAAGCGGCTGTCGAGCAGTTTAAGGGTAATCCAGAGGCCGCTTGGAATGCCATGTCCCGCACGCGCGATATCTTTCCAAGAGAGCGTCTAAACTTTGCTTTGCCGACACGTGATGCCGCCAAAATTCGCTATGCCCTCGACGCATGGCCTGAAGACAAGCGCAGCCCTAAGGGGCATCCAGAAACCTACGCGCTCAGCGAGATAAGAGCCTTGAAAGTTATGGGCGATGACGCCCTTGCTGCAGAAAAAATAGACGCGCTGCGCGACCGGTCTAAAAATGCACCTGCCATAACGGAGTGGAATAGCGCGCTGCCGTATCGGCCGCTGTCAATTCCGGCTTTGCTGGGCGATATTGAGAGCGTCGAGAAATACGCTAAGTTGATAGAGCGCGTCCGCCCGCGCGACTTCCAATCCGAAATCGTGTTCTACGGCGACGCGGTTGACGCCTTTTACAGTGTTGGCAAACCCGAACGCTCCATAGATTATATGGAGAAATTCATCAGCCTTACGGGACCGCACGCGATATTGATTTTCGAAGATGACCCCTTATTAGATGGTATTGAAGACAACCCACGTTTCAAAAAACTTCAGGCGGATTATGCCGCCCTAAAAGCAACGCTTTAATTATTCCGCTTTGCCTTTTTTGAACGCCTGCGCTATGTCGCGCCATGGCTGAAATTACACCAGATTATGACTATGATGTCGCCATTATTGGGGCTGGTCTTATCGGCTTATCAACGGCCGATAGCCTGCTGTCCAAAGGGCTTTCAGTCTTTGTAAGCGACATAAAATCTACGCCAATGACGGGCGCAAGCTTCTGTAATTCCGGTATGATTCATCCCAGCCAATCTGCGCCGTGGGCACAATTAGGATTGGTGCAGGATGAGCGGCTGCGGGTTGGCGCGCAGGTCCATTCTCTCGCCGTGCGCTCTGCCGCTTTAATTGCTGCCAAAGCGAAAAGCCTCGGTCTTAATTATGCCAGCCGCGCGCCGGGTTGCTTGCAAATCTTTCATAGCCAAAAAACATGGGAAGACGCGAGCGCGCGCTGCCGCCAGCTTGGAATAGAGCATAGCCGCCAACCGGCGGGCGCGCTTTTTGGGGACAAACCTGCCCTGTTTTTCCCGCAGGACCGTTCTGGCAATGCCCATGATTACGGCATGGCGCTCGCGGGCGATATTGCAGCTCGGGGTGGAGAGATTTTAACCCAGCAAGGGGCCGCGCCGTGGGTAAAGGACGGGCGCGTCATTGGTGTGCGTCTGGGTGGGCGCGATATTCTGGCGCGCCATACCGTCTTAGCGGCGGGTATGCAAAGCCGCCGTTTGGCGGCGCGAGCGGGGCTAGACCTGCCAATAAAGCGTGCGGCGGGATGGGCCGTAAATTATGCTCTCCCCCAAGGTTTGGAGCTACCAGATTATCCGGTTATGGAGGCAGGCCATTGTTCTGCCTTAAGCGTTTTTGGCAATACGCTACGCTTATCGGGTACGCTGGGCGAGACGAGCGCGAGCAGCCTTATTGGTATCTGGACGGCGCTGGCCCCTGATATCATGGCTGCCTTAGGGGACGCTACTGCTGCACCGTGGACAGGGGACCGCCCCGTAAGCGCCACGGGAAAACCTTTTATTGGCCGCAGCCCCTTACCAGGCCTTTGGGTGAACACGGCCCACGGCCATATGGGTTGGACCCTTTGTGCGGGCTCGGGAGACTTACTGGCTGATATGATTGTCGACGGCAAAAGCGATGACAGATTCCCTGTGCCATATAGTGCTTGATCGGCCGTCCTGACACGAAAGAGCGCTTGTCCTGACACGGTTCTCCTTGAATTAAAGTGGCGTGCTATCCTAGCCTAAAGGTAGGAGAGCCATATGAAACGATCTGAGAAAATTGAAGTGCGCTTGTCGCATGAGGAAAAGCAAAGTTTGTCGCGAATTGCCGAAGGTGAGGGGCGTACGGTCAGTGACCTCGTGCGGGGATTGATAGAGCGTTATGTAACCTTAAATACCGCGCGCCTGCCGCAGAAACGCCGCTGGGTCTTGTGGACAGCTCTGGTCTTAGGCGGATTACTTCTCGGGCATTTGGGGACATGGGGTTTTATACAACTCCACAATCAAAATGAAACTCCAATAAAAGCCGAATTTATGTCGTTTGGTGTTTATAGGCTTTCAACAGTGTTCTCTCAAACTACTAGCGATGGAAAAATGACGCAGCAGTTTTTGGAGGTGCCGCTTCTTGTAAAAGACGGCGCGGTTCAAGAACACAAAATTGAGCGAGAAGGGAATGACTTTATAGTTAGCTCAACAGTTACGATGTCAGAGGATAATTTGCCGATCGTCAAATTTGACATTTGTGAAATAATTATTCGTGACTGCGTGTACATTGCAGACCCTAAATTGACATTAGCGCCTGAAGAATCTGCATCACTTATGTTGATGACTGACCAGCAATATATGATTGGTCTAGAAGTTGAGCCAAGCTCAACTAAAGTTGAATTGAAAAGTTATTCACACACTCGTGGCGCAGTTGCAGTTGAAGTTGAAGTTCCTGAATAACGAAATTTAATTTTCATCTCCGCCTACGGTGCCAGCTTTGCCATTTTAGAAATATACGATAGGCCAACATAGCCGCTTGGCGGATGATGGGCAGGCGGAAGACAAAGGCAATATGGCGTAGGCCTGGTAGGGCTTTCCAAATACGGGCAAAGGCGTCGACGCCAATATGCCAAGTACCGCCCTCACCTTTTTCTTGAGCGTGGAATTTGCCAAGAAGGTCTTCTCGTGTCTTGCCGTCTGGGAGGGCTGCGTCCGTCAGGCTTTCAATATCAGTCCAGATAATATTATTCGCCTTATCCATGCGCGCATAAAGATCGACTTCCCAGCGGCAAATGGGACAGCCGCCATCAAAATACACATTTACCTTCGGCGACGGGTTCATAAGCTTTCATAACAAAAAGGCAGGAAAACGCTATGCGTCACCCTGCCTGTTTTCTGATTATGTAGGCGGCTTATTCGGCCGCGTCTTGTAGCGGCACGTCCAGACGCGAGAGCATTTCTTTGGGAATAATCTGCCAGAATTTTCCGCGCTCAAGGTGCCACTCGGCAAGGAGCTTGGCGGAGAACTCTGAGCCTGTCTCTTCGGCATGGCGCGCGATGAGGGCTTTACATTGCTGCTCATAGTGCTCAGAGCCAAAGCGTTGCCAGACCACATTGTCAGGGTTTACGGCTTTTTCAAAATTACCTGACTCGTCATAAATATAGGCCATTCCGCCTGTCATGCCTGCGCCGAAGTTGTCCCCAACACGGCCGAGCACGACCACTGTCCCGCCTGTCATATATTCACACCCATTCGTGCCGCAGCCCTCAATGACCGACACGGCGCCAGAGTTGCGCACGGCGAAACGCTCGCCTGCGCGGCCCGCCGCCATAAGGCTACCCGCCGTTGCGCCGTAAAGACAAGTGTTACCAATAATGGCGGAGCGGTGCCGATCAATGGGCGTGCGGCCTTGTGCGGAGAGAATAATCTGCGCGCCAGACAGACCTTTGCCGACATAATCATTACTATCCCCGTCCACTATTATGCGCAGGCCTTTAATACCAAAGGCGCCGAGTGATTGGCCTGCCGAGCCGCGAAGGCGAATGGTCAAATGCCCATCAGGCAGACCGTCCGCGCCGTAAGCTTTGTAGATATGCGAGCTGATGCGCGTGCCAACCGCCCGGTGCGTGTTCTGCACAGAATAGGTAAGCTGCATTTTTTCGCGGCGTTCAAAGAGTTGCTCTGAATCGGCAAGAATTTGGATATCCAGCGTATCAGGAACCTCTATTCTTTGGCTTCGCGTGTCGACAACGTCGCGGTTATCCACGCGTGCTAAAATCGGGTTAAGATCTAAATCATCCAGATGCTCCGCACCGCGGCTGACTTGGGTGAGAAGATCTGAGCGGCCAATAATTTCTTCAATAGAGGTGACCCCAATCTCGGCCAAAAGCTCGCGCACTTCTTCGGCGATAAAGCTCATCAGGTTGATAACCTTCTCGGGCGTGCCTGTAAATTTCTCGCGCAGGCGGGGGTCCTGTACACAGACACCAACCGGGCAGGTATTGCTGTGGCACTGACGCACCATAATACAGCCCATAGCCACAAGGCTGAGCGTGCCAATGCCGTATTCTTCCGCGCCGAGCATGGCCGCAATCACAATATCACGACCCGTCTTAAGGCCGCCATCTGTGCGCAGCGTGACTTGGTCGCGTAGGTTGTTGAGCGTCAAAACTTGGTGCGCTTCTGACAGGCCAAGCTCCCACGGAATACCCGCATATTTCAGCGATGTATTGGGCGAGGCACCTGTGCCGCCATTATGACCTGCAATCAATATGGTATCAGCTTTCGCTTTCGCCACACCTGCCGCAATCGTGCCGACGCCAGAGCTCGCGACCAGTTTCACGGCGACGCGCGCGGTGGGGTTGATTTGCTTCAAATCATAAATTAACTGCGCCAAATCCTCGATGGAATAGATATCGTGGTGCGGCGGCGGCGAGATAAGTGTCACGCCAGGTGTGGCGTTTCGAAACTTCGCAATCATCTCTGTGACTTTAAAGCCAGGCAATTGCCCGCCTTCGCCCGGCTTGGCACCTTGCGCGACTTTAATTTCAATTTCACGGCATTGGTTGAGATATTCAGCCGTCACACCA
>CAKZTE010000052.1 GCA_937923115.1 uncultured Caulobacterales bacterium
GCAAGGTGACACATGGGCATCTTTCTCTAACTATGGCAATCCGCCCGTTGATTGCGCCGGACCAGGCGTGGCTGTGAAATCAACCTATAAGGACGGCGGCTATGCAACGCTCTCTGGCACTTCTATGGCCAGCCCGCATGTCGCAGGCGTATATCTTTTAGGGAATGCCCAAGCTGACGGAACTGTCTCTGGCGATCCAGATGGTAATCCTGACACAATCTGCGTCCACTAATTAGGTTCATATTTTAATTGAGCCGCTGCCCTTCGGGCGGCGGTTTTTTTATATTTGGAAAGATACGGAACAGAGAATGACGGATTTGGTAGGTCAAGCTTCAAGCCTTTAACGCGACGCCATAATCCGCTTAAACATCCCCTGCTCAATATAACCATCCGCGGGGAGGCCATTCTTCACTTGCCAAGCCTGTATCGCCTTACGTGTATTCGGCCCGATGATGCCGTCAGCGCCTTTAGTATCGTAGCCAAGCGCAGTCAGTTTTTTTTGCATGCGTTTCAGGTCTTTAAAGGCGACTTGCTTATCATCCTTAGGCCACGGCGTTTGCAGCGTTGGACGGCCCGCGAGGGCTTCGGCGAGCATGGATATACCAAGCGCGTAGCTCGTCGAATTATTATAGCGCTTAATCACGTCAAAGTTCTTGAACGTCAAAATCGCGGGGCCATTTGCACCGGCTGGGACGATGAGTTTCGTCTCTAGCCCCATCGCGCCGCTCGCCCAATTTTGCCCGTTATGGGGTTTCACGCCGAGCGCGTTCCATTCTGAAATGCTGCGTTTACTCCCGTCCGCGAGAGCGTGGTTAAACCCTTGCGGCAAGGTCACTTCGGCAAATGTCGGCTCGCCCGCACGCCACCCCATGCGCGAAAGATAATGCGCGGCAGAGCCGAGCGCATCGGCTTTGGATTTCCATAAATCTTTACGACCATCGCCGTCAAAATCGACCGCATAATCACGAAACGTCGTTGGGATAAATTGCGTATTGCCCATAGCAGAGGCCCATGACCCGACAAGTTGATCCCGCGTCACCGCACCGCTGCGCAATATATCGAGCACGGCAAAGAGCTGCTCCTCGCCAAAGGCCATGCGGCGGCCTTCAAACGCAAATGTCGCCAGCGCGCTTGGCACGTCATGCGTACCCATGATTCGGCCATAGCTCGTCTCGAGACCCCATATCGCAGTGAGGATATAGGGGCTAACTTGATAGCGCGCCTCAATTTCGCGAAATATAGCGGTGTTTGAATTATAGGCCGCTTTGCCGTCAGCGAGGCGCGTAGGCGAGGCGGCATTGTCGACATATTTCCAGATGGGGCTTGTGAATTCTGGTTGGGTTTTGTCGCGCTCTAGCGCCAATTCGTTGATTTTCGTGGGCGTAATTACGCTGCGTACAAGATCGGCTGGATAGCCCTTGGCGATAGCACGCTGAGTGAAATCAGCCTTCCACGCATTGAAGGCTTTTTGCTTTTCGGCGACTGAAACAACGACGGGTTTCACGCGCGGCACAGGTACGGGTGGGGTAATGGCCGCAGCAATTGCGGGTGCGCTTTTTGCCATAGATGAACTGGCGCAGGCCGGCATAGCGACGAGAGAGATAAGGGCGAGGGGTTTAACAATAGGGGTCCACATAAGTCATTCTACCAATGTTATCAGGCCGCACAAAACGCGCGCCGCAGTTGTTAATGAAACGTAACGAAACAGGCTTAATACAGCCTTAATGAATAACCGATTACGGCGTTTCCATCATAGAGGCGACTAAATCGGCATTGTCTTCAAGCGCCTGTGCGCCCTCGCGTGTTAGGCCGTAAATCCCTTTATCGACCCGCTCGAACCAGCCGTAATGATTAGCCGCCATCAGGCTTGTAGCTTTTTCAAACCCCGCCATTTTCGCCACGTAAGACCCCTTACAAGCCCCCTCGTCATGTAACACTTTGGCGCAGCGCAATGCCCCTTGGCGGTAGGATGTCATCATGCCAACGCTCGTCATGCCGCCCGCATTAGGGTCACCATGGCGCGAGGCGAACTCTTTGAGCAGCTTTGTTTTCTTGGCCTTTTGTTTTTTCGGTATGAATGGTTTAGGCTCGCAGTGCATATCCACTTGCCCCGTCTTCATCCGCACTGTCAGCAACCCAATACGCAGACGGCGGCAGAGCATTTTGTTACGCCGAATTGCGACCAATGCCGGCTTACCCGTCTTGCGCGGCACAGCGATATAGACTTGGTCAGTCATGATTTGGCGTTTAATCGCTTGATGAAACAGCGACAGCGTAAAGCCTGTTTTCATCTCGACGATAATCGGTTCGCCTTTGTCAGGATTGTGAAACGGCACCGCGACAAGGTCCGCTGCGCCAACCTCACCCTTGACCTCATAGCCCCTGGCTTCGAAATAGGCTTTTAGCGGCGGATAGAGATCTGTCTCTTTGATCTTAGCTGTGATGTTTTTGGCGATTCCCGGCCCCTAATTGATTCTTTTACGGTGGGGCGCAAAATAGGCGATAGCGCGGTCGGTAAACAGGCCAAATAGTGGAGCGCAGCGCAGTTTTAGCCCCAAAACCGTGTTGACTTGACCCAGCACCCCACTTATACGCGCCGTTCAGATTTCAATAATAGATAGAAAGCGCAGATCATGAAAGTCCGCAGCTCACTCCGTTCCCTAAAAAACCGCCACCGCGATTGCCAAATTGTGCGCCGCAAAGGCCGTCTATACGTTATCAATAAAACTGACCCGCGTTTCAAGGCGCGTCAGGGTTAATTGATACCGATCACAGCTCGCAAGACTGTGACACAAGTACATGATGA
>CAKZTE010000053.1 GCA_937923115.1 uncultured Caulobacterales bacterium
TGACGGTCGCGGCCATTGGTCTTTCGGCTTGTGGCGGAAGCGACAATGATTTTGTTCCGCCGCCAGTAGGGGAGGTGCCACCCCCGCCTCCACCGCCTCCGCCGCCGCCCCCGCCGCCACCGCCATCTGGCAGCGCGCCATCGCAAGCGGGTGCGGGATTTGACTTTGCCTTTAATCAGGACGAATTCGATGAGCCGACGGATCCATTTACGAATGACATTATTGCTCTTGATAAAACAGCTGAGCCTATTGATATCCCTGACGAATGATGGACGTCTGTGACTAAAATTAAAAAACCGCCTCTTTAAAAGAAGGCGGTTTTTTTATGGCGTATTATCTACGCATAGCTTACAGGCCAACAGGCCATTAGATCGCATTGTTATTTTGGACTGTTGGCGTCCAATTCAACGACAGAAATCGCGGATAGCGACCAACCGCCGCCAATGTTTTTATAGACAAGGTCAAACCTAATCGAGTTAGGTCTGTAATCAAAACCGCCGCGCAGGCGGAGCGAACCATCGCTAAGAATCTGCGGAGGAATGTAATAAGACGGCGTCGTTAAGATCGCGCGGCCGACGTCGACACGGTTTTGGCGTAGCGCGGTAAAACTGCGGGCAAGCGTATCAGGCGAATGACGCCGCTGAAAATCTGGCGATCCAAGGCCGTAAAGGACAGAGTAATTTGCTGTGCGATTGGCGTTATCCAAAGCAATCATGGTCGACCAAACGAGCCGCGCAAGCGTGTTCTCATCAGGCACAGACTGATTGGCGCGCGCTTGCATAGATGAGGCGGTCTGCGCTGCGGCGGTTTGCATGAAGACGACGGGCTGCAAGGCAAATGTTATTGCTGCAAGCGCCGCAATAGATGTGAGGGTTTTCAGATTAAAGTACATAGATAACGCTAACCTATCAGACATGAGATGTCACCCAATTGGCCTGCACAATTTCTTCTGTTTTCTGGCTTGAAGTGAGGGGGGGTACGATCCCCTCTTCTGGCAATCGCAAGCCCAATAGGTTGGATGATATATTAAAGACTTAAGACGGCGAAGTTTCATAGCCAAGAATAGCACACATTTTTACTCATATAAAAAATTGGCGCATAAAAAAACCTCGGGCCCTTCGTCCGAGGTTTTCGCTTGCTAAACGCAGGGATAACAAGCTGTTTGGTGCCGCGTCTACCAGCTTGCTTGGAAACCAGCCCGTGCGCCTGTACGACCATTATCCGTGCCAGACGTGATAGCTCCCGAAACTTGGAAAGTGTCGTTAAGGCGGTAGGCCACACTACCAGCAAATGCACTTTCGCTCGCATAGTTACCAAAGCCACCAGAGACGGCGAAGGTTTGCCCAAGTGGTACATAGGCATTATCAAGTGCGAGTGCGGCCGCGATACCTGCGCGGTTATCAAGAATATCATCAATGTTTTCGCTAATCCGCGCAGAGTTGCTATTAATTGAAGATGAGTTGAGCGCAATTGCTGAACTTGCCAACGCCAAAGAGGCTTGTGTTTCCTGAATGGATGTGCGGTTCGATGCAATAGCCGTACGGTTTGTGCCGATGGCCGCTTGGTTGTCACGAATGGCAACGGCATTAGCGGCATCGCCGAGTGTCAGCGTGAAGTCAGCCGCAAGATTACCGTCGGAGTCAGATGTAACAAGACCGACTGTGCCGCTTTGGGCTTCGGTGCTGGCCGCTGATGTAATACCAGCCAGTGTGTAAGTATTCACCGACGTACCGATAGCAATTTGATTATCCCGCGTAGTTGACGCGCCGTTACCGATTGCGACTGAGTTGTCAAATCCGGCAGTCGATTCGTTACCGATAGCTGTCGAGTTTGCACCTGACGCTGCGGCGGCTTCACCTACGGCGAGCGAACGAACACCGCTTGCATTGGCCAGATGACCGAAGGCTTGGGCGCGCTCTGCCATAGCCGATGAACGCCAACCGATAGCTGTCGCGCCCGGCCCTGCGGCTCCCGCTTCCCCGCCGAGCACTGTCGTTGACGGCCCGTTCGCCACAGCTTCCGTACCGATTGCAATCGCGTCAGGCCCTGTCGCAGAAGACAGATTGCCGATGGCGATACTCTCAAGGCCATCCGCAGCGGCGGCTTCACCAACCGCAGTCGAGCGAACCCCTGTCGCACTTGCAAGATGACCGAAGGCATGCGCACGTTCAGCTGTGGCTGATGAGCGCCAACCAAATGCCGTGGCTGCGATACCGTCTGCGACGGCTTCACCGCCGACAACTGTTGTGGAGTTACCGTTCGCTACGGACATAGTCCCGACTGCGATGGCGTCAACGCCAGTGGCTGAGGCTTGATTGCCTTGCGCAATCGACTCCAGCCCTTCAGCCGAGGCCGCTTCGCCAACGGCGAGAGATCTTACGCCTGAGGCACTGGCCAGGTGACCGATAGCATGTGCGCGCTCTGCCGTCGCAGATGAGCGCCACCCAAATGCTGTGGCTGCAATACCGTCTGCGACCGCTTCGCCGCCTACAGCGACTGTAGAATTTCCGTTTGCCGTTGTTTCCGTACCGATGGCCATGGCGTCAACGCCTGTAGCACTCGCTAAATTACCGATAGCGACAGATTCGAGTGATGAGGCGACGGCGGCTTCGCCAACGGCAAGCGAGCGTACACCATTAGCGTTTGCGAGGTGTCCAAAGGCTTGAGCGCGTTCCGCGTCAGCAACAGCGCGCCAACCGATCGCGGTGGCGCCGGGGCCCATTGCGACGCTTTCCCCGCCAACAGCCGTAGTCGACGGGCCGTTCGCTGTGGCTTCCGTGCCGATGGCGGTCGCGTCAGGACCGCCGGTTGCGGAACTGTCTACGCCGCATTCAAGCGTTGTTTCGTCTGACTCATTTGCATTACATTCTGGCGTTTCGTCAGCGAAGGCTGACCCTGCGCTCATCAGCGATAAGGCAAGTGCGGTGATGGAAATTGTTCCGAATAGTGTGCGTTGCGTTTTCATGTAAATCCTCTTTTCTCTGCGTTTCAGCTAGGCTGCTTCAACAGATACGAGAGGTTTTTTAATTTTGGTGCAGGACATGCAATCGATGAGAAAAAATGCCTAGAAATTAATCTAGATGAAAATATGGAGCGTCGGTTTAAGTGATATTGCGTTGACCTTCAATTTGAATTAAGCGAAATCAATCTAATCAAACTCAAAATCGGGTAAAGCCTTGAGCGCTTTCTTCAAAGCACTCCCCCAGTCATTTGAAATATGGCGGACGTATTTATCGTCGCGTTTAAATCGCCGCGTCATGCCGACTTTCAAGCTGTCCGTTTCATAGGTTATAAGGTCCAGTGGCAAGCTAACGGATAGGTTGGCCTTAATTGTTGAGTCAAATGAGACGATCAATAATTTCACGGCATCTTCAAAATTCATATCAGGGTCTTGTGCGCGGACTAAAATCGGGCGGCCATATTTCGTTTCGCCAATCTGAAAAAAAGGTGTGTCGTCTTGAGCCTCAATGAAGTTGCCTTCGGGATATATCAGAAACAGGCGCGGCGGCATGCCTTTTATCTGTCCGCCCACGATCAGCGTGGCGTTAAAGGTGGACTCGGCTGTTTGGCCTGTTTCAGAATTGGCTTGAATAACCTCTTTTAACGTATCGCCGATCAGTCTTGCGACCTGAAACATTGTGGGCGCTTGCAAAATAGACGGGTTGCGCTCTTCGGGTATTTTGGAGCGCTCATCCAATAGGCTAACCAAAGCTTGGGTTGTAGCAAGATTGCCAGCCGTCATAAGCGTGATAAAGCGGTCACCCTCAACGTGCCAGCAATGCATTTTTTTGACGGTGGCCACATCGTCTACACCCGCATTGGTACGCGTGTCCGACATGAAGACAAGGCCCTTGTTTAGCCTCAGACCCACACAATACGTCATATGATTTCTCTTATTGTTGAACTTGAACATCGACGGAAATCGATTCATTTTCTCCGCCTATTGTCAGGCCAGAGATAGGCGCTGCGCTAGAATAATCAAGCCCTGTTGCCACACGCACATAACGTGCATCGGGCGAGATTTGATTGGACACATCGAAGCCGGTCCAGCCCAAATCGGGTATAAAAACCTCCGCCCAAGCATGGGTCGCATCTTGGGCAATCCGGTCATTCATCATCAAGTAACCGCTGACATAACGTGCGGAATACCCCCCATGGCGCGCGGCAGAAATGAAGATATGGCTGTGATCCTGACATACGCCCGCGCCCGCTTTGATTGCACCTTCAGCCGTCGTCATTGCGTCTGTGCGTCCGGTTTCATAGCGGACCTTTTGACCAATGGCGGCGGATAATGCGTGTAGTTTTTCAAGGTCTGTGCCTTGCAAGTCCGTGAGCGTCTTTGAAAGCTTTAGTACGCCTTTTCCTGCCTCTGTCAGCGGCGTTTGCCGGAGATATAGCCAAAGCGGGGCAAATCCAGAATGCGGCCCGACAATACCGTGATTATCCTCAATATCGACCCTTCCCTCGGACACTACAGCCAGATGCGTGGCGTCTTTATCAAGACTGATCAGGTGTACCTTATTTTGGAGGTGGTCCGTGAAGACAGCTTCAGGCGACCCGCCCTTAAATTTAATATCCCAAGATTGGACGCTCTGTCCCGTATGCGTTTGAGGTGTAAGGCGGATTTGCTGCAACCCATATTGCGGGGCGGCGCTGAAGTAGTATTCCGTCTTATGCAAGATGTCTAAAATCATATCAGGCGTAAAAACTATAGTCTGTTTCGATCTGAGAGGCGAGGGCACGGTTCTTGGCAAGGAAGTCTGTGATGAATTCATGCAGGCCTTGTACTAAGATCCCGTCGATCGTCTGTCCTTCTACGCCTCCCAAAAGCTCCGCGGCCAATTCTTGAGATGTAAACTGGGTCTCATAAGCGCGGCTCAAATGTCCTAAATTATGCGCGATTTCCCACTGACAAAAGGCTAGTGATCGGGGCATAGAGCGGTCCAGTATCAAGAAATTCGCAATGCCCTTGGGCGTGACTGTCCCTTTATTAACCCAGCGAAATGATCGATTGGCGGACACAGCACGCAAGATCGTTTCCCACTGCACATTATCCAGGGCCCCGCCGACGAGCGAGACGGAAGGTAGAAGAACATGATATTTCACGTCCAAGATACGCGCGGTATAATCAGCGCGTTCAATAAATGTACCGAGGCGAGCGAAATCAAAAATATCATTGCGTAGCATTGTGCCTTGCAGCGCGCCCTCGACCAAAGACGACTGCCGTTTAATTAACGCTAATATCTCCGGCAGCACATGCGGCGTTACGGGTTTTTTGAGCGCCTTGCAGATATTCAACCAAGCTTCATTCACGGCCTCCCATACCTCTCGGGTGAGGGCTGTCCGGGCCGTGCGGGCATTGGACCGCGCCAGATCAATCATAGATAAAACGCTGGCCGGGTTGTCGCGATCCCGGAGCAAAAAGTTAATCACGGACGGGCCGCTGTAACTTTCATAGGCTCCGTCATATTGAGCGGCGATGCCCGCTGATTTCAGGATCGATTCCCATTCATCTTCGGCGGATTTTGATCGCGTTAGCGCGATGTAAAATCCAGCCTCGGTCAGGCGCGCAATATTCTCGCACCGCTCCAAGTAACGGAACATCCAGAAGAGACTGCCTGCGGTCTTGCCTAACATTAGTCCTCCAACACCCAGGTGTCTTTGGTTCCCCCGCCTTGGCTGGAATTGACAACAAGAGAGCCTTTTTTCATCGCAACGCGGGTCAGCCCGCCGGGCGTGGTGATAATTTCGTCAGGACCTACCAGCACAAACGGACGAAGGTCGACGTGGCGCGGGGAGAGCTTACCTTTTTCTAAGATTGGCGTGGTCGACAAAGCCAGGGTAGGCTGCGCAATATAATTATCAGGATCGCTGATCAGTTTTTTTCGAAAGCGTGCAATCTCGGCCTTGGTCGAGGCGGGGCCCACCAGCATGCCATAACCGCCCGATCCATGAACTTCTTTGACAACTAATTCCTGCAAATTATCCTGCACATATCTAAGCGAGTCCGCGTCCGAACAACGCCGAGTTTCGACATTTTTTAAGAGCGCTTTTTCGCCTGTATAGAATTTTACAATATCGGGCATGTAGGAATAGATTGCTTTGTCATCCGCGATGCCCGCTCCTGGAGCATTGGCAATAGTTATGCCCCCTGCACGGTAAATGTCCATGACACCTGGAATACCCAAGATGGATTTTGGATTAAAATTCAACGGGTCCAAATAGTCATCATCAACACGGCGATAAAGCACGTCAATGGGCTTGTAGCCTTGTGTCGTGCGCATACAGACCTTTCCTTTCTGGATGCGCACATCATGGCTTTCGATAAGTTCTGCCCCCATTTGATCGGCCAGAAAGGCATGCTCGAAATAGGCAGAATTGTGTATGCCTGGGGTCAGCACCGCTATGACGGGTTTGCCGTCACAATTTGGCGGCGCGCAAGCTTCCAGAGAGCGGCGCAGCATTTGGGGATAATTCCCGACAATCTGCACTTTATTTTTGGAAAACAGTTCTGGAAAAATTTGCAACATAGTTTCGCGATTTTCCAGCATGTAAGATACGCCCGAAGGCGTGCGGGCATTATCTTCCAACACGAAAAAATCATCCGGTCCTGTGCGGACTAGATCAACACCAACGATATGGGTGTAGACTTTCCCGGGCGGGGTCACGCCAATCATTTCCGGTAGAAACGCCTCGTTATTTGCGATCAGGGATTGCGGCATAATCCCGGCCTTTAAGAGTTCTTGATCATGATAAATGTCGAACAGAAACGCATTGATAGCTTTGACTCGTTGTTCAATTCCGCGGGTGAGGCGGTTCCATTCTCGAGCGGAAATAATGCGCGGAATGATATCAAAGGGGATAAGGCGCTCATCGGCGTCTTTTTTGCCATAAACATTGAAGGTAATGCCCGTGCGCCGAAAGACCGCCTCGGCCTCGACCATTTTGCGTTTCAGTAATTTGGGGTCTTGGCTTTCAAACCATTGGTGATAGCTTGCATAGCTCTCGCGCGGCGCACCATCCTCAATCATTTCATCATAAAAGTTCATCAACTCTCCCAAAACTTAAATCTGACAGAGGCTGATTAAGACTACAAGCAAGTAAGCTGAAAAAGTGTGCTGAGTTGTATCCTTGCACAAAAATAGCGTAATCAGTTTACAAGAACGATGAGAGTGATGGCGAACCGGTTAGACCGGGAGCGAGGATAAAACGTCTAATGTCCAAGACCTATTAGTGCGGTCACTAACCGCTGGCTCTGATGGTTTCCGCGAGCAAGGTTCTATTCCGCTTATCGGACTATTTATGTATATCATCACCTCGTTGCATATGAGCAGGGCCCAATCTGTTGGTGAAAGAATAAAATGCACATATTTTGATTTTTGGAATGGCTTGCTACAACAAAGATTGCAATATTTAGCCTATGATTGTGAAAAAACTACGAAGTGAATTAGTTGCCGTACTCAATACTATGGTGGATGGCGTTATAATCATTTCCGCGCATGGGCTTATTGAAGATTACAATCCGGCTTGCGAGAAAATTTTTGGACATTCAAAGACCGATGTTATCGGTCGAAATGTGACGATGTTAATGCCGGAACCTTATCACTCTGAGCATGATGGTTACATCCAAAATTATGAAATAACGGGTGATGCAAAGATCATCGGAATAGGCCGTGAGGTCAAAGGGCGCCATAAGAATGGAACGGTCTTCCCCATGTATTTATCAGTCGGAGAATAACCACGGGCCGACAGCCGTGCTTTCGTAGGTATCATTCGGGACATGACCGTAGAAACGCAGCAGCAAAAGTAGAATACATTAGGCCAGGTCAACTGACAGGCGATGACAACGCCAACCAACATACCGACTAAACCCCAGAAAGTTGTAGCAATGACGCCTGCTTTTATTACGTCATCCTGATATTCACTTTGGTCAATTTTTTGTTCGCCTTGGCTGAGTTTGTAAACAACCGCCAATATACCCAGCAAAAATGCACCCAGCATCATATAGCCATGCATTTCTAGCGTCGGATAAACCATCGTTGGAACATCATTAGGCCGCGTGGCAAATAGAGACCAAATAAACCCAGCAATCAGGATAAAAACGATA
>CAKZTE010000054.1 GCA_937923115.1 uncultured Caulobacterales bacterium
GCAGCTGCAACTCCACCCACTACAGGTATGGAGCCAGCTGTATTCAAAGCAAAACGCATAGCCAATTTACTTTTACTATGCCTCTTCTGATATTCTTCAAGACCCCCTAAGATTTCATCTCTTGTCATTATCAACCTCAAACAATTAAACTAAAACCACCAGTTTATTCGATGTAGTGTTGATTGTAAAAAATTCAACTACACTGTTAAGATATATTTCAATGGAATGGTTAGAATAAATAAGCGGTGCACAAAACACCCACTAACTGTGTGGGTGTTTTGCTGCCCTTGTGCGCGAATTTTGTCCTGAGGTTTTCCTTTAGAAAACCGAGGACAAAATTCACGCTAACCCCCAGTAACGCTCATATGCCGCGTCACACTTGGTTTTGCCCCGCGCTTGGATATATCAAAACTATGCTTCTCTGGCTTCGTGCGCATGGTTTGGTCTAGGAGCTTGTTCAGCTCTTCTTCCGCATTCTCCCCACGCAGCGCTCCCCGTAAATCGAGCATGCCGTCATCACCGAGGCAGGCGTAGATTTGGCCTGTGCAGGTCACGCGCACGCGGTTGCAGCCTGCGCAGAAATTATTGGTGAGGGGCGTGATAAAGCCGAGCGTTCCGCCTGTTTCTTGCGCGGTAACATAGCGCGCAGGGCCGCCTGTTTTCTTGGCGGCTTCTAGGAGTGTGAATTGCCCTTCGAGGTTATCGCGTACGTCCGAAAGCGGGATATATTGGTCAACGCGGTCGCCGTTTATTTCGCCCAGCGGCATGACCTCAATCAGGGTCATATCCATATCGCGGCCATGCGCCCAGCGCATCATATCGGGGATTTCAGCGGCGTTGTTTTGCAACGCGACTGTGTTGATTTTCACGCGAAGCCCCGCCGCTTGCGCCGCGTCTAGGCCTTCCATGACGCTGTCGATGGCGTCGCGCCGCGTGAGAGTTTTAAACAGCGCGCGGTCAAGGGTATCAAGAGAGACATTTATGCGCTCCACGCCAAAGCGCCTTAGGTCTGCGGCGTGTTTGGCAAGCTGCGTGCCATTGGTCGTGACCGTGAGTTCATCGAGCGCGCCGCTTTTGCCGCCCTGCCCTTTAAGGTGACGGCCAAGGCGCTCTATCAGGTGCAT
This sequence comes from uncultured Caulobacterales bacterium, assembly GCA_937923115.1. Lineage (GTDB taxonomy): Bacteria > Pseudomonadota > Alphaproteobacteria > Caulobacterales > Maricaulaceae > Fretibacter. The sequence goes on from CAKZTE010000054.1 coordinate 1,125, forward strand.
GATGTCACGTCGCACCAAGGGCTCCCCGCCTGTAATGCGGATTTTGCGCACGCCACGGGCAATGAATTGACTTGCGAGTGTGTCAAGTTCTTCGAGAGTAAGCAGGTCCTTTCGCGGGAGGAACGTCATCTTCTCTGCCATGCAATAAGAGCACCGCAAATCACAGCGGTCTGTTACGGACAAACGCAGATAGGTGATTTGGCGTCCGAAGCTGTCGATTAGGTTATTCATTTGGCATTTTCATATTTGACCTAAGCGCGTTATGCATTTGACTTGGTTCACTCTACACAAAAGCGGTGCGCAAACACACACTAAAACTGTGTGTGTTTGCTGCCCTAGTCGCGCTTTCAATGAAAGCGCTTAAGCGGTGCACAAAACACGCGCTAACATTCGACAACATTCACCGCTAATCCGCCTTGGCTGGTCTCTTTATACTTTGTGCTCATGTCCAGGCCCGTTTGGCGCATGGTTTCTATGACTTGATCGAGGCTGACCTTCATTTTCTCTGAGGCGTGTAGCGCGAGGCGGGCAGCGTTAACGGCCTTCACGGCGCCAATAGCATTGCGTTCAATGCAGGGAATTTGCACGAGCCCTCCGACGGGATCACAGGTCAGGCCGAGATTGTGCTCCATGCCAATCTCGGCAGCGCTAGTGACTTGCAAGGGCGTAGCGCCCCAGACCGCCGCGAGCCCGCCTGCCGCCATAGAGCATGCCACGCCGACCTCGCCTTGGCATCCCATTTCCGCGCCAGAGATTGACGCGCGCTGTTTATATAGCAGCCCAATACCGCCCGCTGTCAGCAGGAATTTGCGAATGTTCTTCTCATTCTTACTCGATTTATCTTGGCCGCCCGCGCAGTAGTGGCGCAATACAGCCGGGATGATGCCGGCTGCGCCATTTGTGGGGGCCGTAACGACTTGCCCGCCATTGGCGTTTTCCTCATTCACCGCCATGGCGTAGACATTAAGCCAATCAAACAGCTGCTCGCGTTCATTAGATAGCGGCGCGCCGTGAAGCTTTTCCCAAATCTTGGGTGCACGGCGTTTCACTTTCAGGCCGCCCGGCAAAATGCCTTCGGTGTTCAGGCCTCGGTCGATACAGGCGTTCATGACCTCCGCAATTCTATCGAGCACAGCGTCAGTTTCAGCGCGCGGGCGCATGGCGTCTTCATTGGCGTAGATTACCTCGTGAATGGCGGCGTCATGCTCTGCGCAAATCGCCAGCAGCTCATCAGCACTCCCAAATGGGTGCGGCACCTCAGCGCCCGGAACAATATCATCTTCGAGTGGTTTTCGGAGCTGCTCAATTGAAGCAATAAAGCCGCCGCCCGTCGAGTAATAGGTTTGCTGGCGCAGCAATGCCCCCTGCCCGTCATAAGCGCGCATAACCATACCATTCGGGTGCAGCTCTGGAAGGGTTTCATAATCAAAAACAAGATCAGTTTTAGCGTTAAATGCAATCTCGCGCAGCCCACCGAGCAGAAGGATATTCTCGTTTTCAACCCGCGCCACAAGGCCGTCCGCCGTATGCGGGTCGAGCGTTTCAGGCTCTAGCCCCAACAGGCCCAGAATACAGGCCTTGGGCGTGGCATGACCAACGCCTGTAAAGGCGAGTGAGCCTTGCAGAATGACCTCAATACGGGCCGCCGTCTCAAACAGGCCCTCTCGGTGCAGGCTATCGGCGAAACGCTTGCCTATGCGAATGGGCCCAACGGTATGGGAGCTAGACGGGCCGATGCCGATACGAAAAATGTCGAGTACAGAAAGCATGTTTTACGCCTTTCACAAACACCCCATCAGGGCAATGCAAATCTAAACAAAGCGAGCGGTATAGTCATTTCTTATGTCCCCTATCAGCGGGCATGGAATTGCCTATGCAGGCGCGTAATTCATAAATGAAGGCTTGGCATAACGCGCGAAGATGGCAATAACGCCGTCATGGATGAATTTGCCTTTACGATCACAGATTTAATGAAGTGCTTGCACGTAGAGCAGCTTGACACCTGCCTCTTTCGCGGGGACTCGCTGACCTTTGGCTTGCCGCGCGTGTTCGGCGGACAAGTGGCAGCGCAGGCACTTAACGCGGCTTACCGTACAGTAGACCCTGACCGAAAACCGCATTCACTACACTCCTACTTCCTGCGCCCAGGCGACAATCAGCGGCCTATAATTTTTGACGTGGACCCCATTCGTGATGGCCGTAGTTTCTCGACGCGCCGCGTGGTCGCAAAGCAAGACGGCAAAGCAATCTTTAACTGCGCTATCTCGTTTCAAATCACAGAGGACGGCCTTTCGCATCAGATGGATCTGCCGATCGATGTGCCTATGCCGGAGGATTTGGAGCCTGATGTGGAGTGGGCCAAATCACTGGGGCAAAGCGGGTCTGGCCTGACGGAAGAGAAATACCGCGCCATGATGCTTTTGTTCAATACTGACGTCGTCGATATGCGCAGCACGCACCGTATGACCTCCGTTGAGCCCACCATCGATGAGCCGTTTCACGGATTTTGGTTCAAATTCAACGGCGATATTGGTGACGATTCAGTCGCGCATCGCACTCTGCTGACGTTTATCTCCGATAAAGCGCTCATGAGCACAGGTCTACGCCCGCATCCTGTCAGCTTCATTAGTCACAAAATTATTGGCGCGAGCCTTGATCATGCCATGTGGTTTCACGAGGATATCCGCGTGAATGAATGGATATATTATTACATGGATAGCCCGCGTTCTGCCCGCGCGCGCGATTATAACCGCGGCAGTTTTTATACGCGAGAGGGCAAGTTGATTGCCTCCACCGCGCAAGAAGGCCTCATCCGCGTAGTTGGTAAAAAGGAAAGCAATAATGGCACTATCAAAGGATAAATCGACAAGCGTCTCGGACGCCCTTGAAACCCGCATAACCGTGCGTGCGTTCAAAGACACGCCGGTACCGCAAGACATATTGAAGGACATCCTTGAAAAAGCTCGCCGCAGCCCCTCTGGCGGCAATCTACAGCCATGGGAAGTTCATGTCATGACAGGGCAAACGCTCACGGACTTTGTCGCGCACGGCGTGAAATACGCAACTGAAGGCAATCAGGACGAGCCGACCCATGCCGCTTACCCCGCCAAACTTTGGGACCCAATGCGCTCTCGCCGCTATAAGTTGGGTGAGGATATGTACGCGCTGCTCGGGATTGCCAAAGACGATAAATTCGGCCGCATGGCACAGTTTATGGAAAACATGAAGTTCTTCCAAGCCCCTGTTGGCCTCATCATTACGGGCCATAAAAAGCTCGAAGCGCCGCAGCATATGGATATTGGTATTTATCTGCAAAGCCTGATGCTGCTCGCGCGTGAACACGGCCTGCACACCGCCCCACAAGGCTGGTGGCGCAATTGGCATAGCGTCTGCGATAAATTTCTTAACATCCCTGAAGACCAAGAAGTTATGGTCGGAATGGCGCTGGGCTATGGCGACGAAACGGCGAATGTGAATAATCTACGGGCTGACAGAGCGCCGCTCTCTGAGACGCATAAGTTTTATAGCTAAGCCACAACCAAACGTCATCCTCGGGCGTGACGGTAAATTGGGAAACGCTACTGCTTTTGAAATTCCCCGTTAAACTCTAGCTTCACAGTATCGAAATCAAACTTATCGCCTGCGAAAGAGAGCAGTTTGTCGATGCCGTAATCGCTGCGTTTAATCTCGCCTTTGGCCTCAAAGCCCACCGTGTATTTGCGCGTCAGCGGATTAGTCAGCCCCGCGAGAAATTCAACGTCAAACGTAACGGGATTGGTCACGCCGCGCAGCGTTAACTGCCCGCTGGCTGTGCCTGTATTGCTGCCTGTAACCACCACGCTATCGATAATCAAAACCGCTTCGGGGTACGCGCCGCTATCAAGCCATTCTTCGCCGATGAGTGTCTTTTCAAAATCGGAGTTATTCACATCAAGGCTGGCGGTTTGCACCACGGCCCGCATCTTTGCGGCGGCGGGATTGGCCTCATCAAAACTCAGTGTCGCATCAATATCATTAAACCGCCCAACATAGCTGGAAACGCCAAAATGGCTGATGCGCACAAGCAACGCAGCATGGGCTTTATCGAGTGTGTAATCCCCAGAGGTAAAGGCCGTAGCGGCTGTAGTTTTCGGAACGGGGGTAAGGGTGGAACAGGCAGAAAGGCCGAGACAGCCCGCGATTAAAAGTGATTTAATTGTCATATTTATACCTTTAAAAATGTTCATACCCTTTTGATATTATTGGAATTATGTCGTCTGCATAATCCAAAACCGTAATCCCATTCCCTTTGCGTGTATAGCCAATACGGCTGAGCGCTACGCCCAGTTCACTCGCGCCGAGCGCGATTAAATCACGGCGGGATTTGGGCGCGGTGAAAACTATTTCGTAATCATCGCCCGCCGTTATGAGTTTAGTCTTGGCAGCCTGCCGGTCGGCTTGGCCATTGGCCCAAATGAATGTCCCATTAGAGAAAGGTATATCGGGGAGGCGCAGCGTCATGCCCACGCCGCTGGCCTCGGCAATATGGCCCGCGTCCGCTACTAAACCATCAGACACATCTGCCGCAGCGCTGGCGACTTTGCGCAATAACCCGCCAATACTAAGGCGCGGCTCGGGGCGAAGATAAGCCTCCTCCCATCGCCATAACGCTTCACCTGTGGGCGGCGGGTCGATGCGTTTTGAGAGCACATGCAACAGCCCCATATAGCCTTCGCCGATATGGCCGCTGACCCAGACATCTTCATCAATGCTTGCCCCGCTGCGGGTCACCATTTGCCCGCTTGCGACTTTGCCAATTAGCGTCGCCGTAACGACCATAGGCCCTGCAATTCTGACCGTGTCGCCGCCATATAATTTCAGCGGCGGAAAGCTGTCCTGCACGGCGGCCAAGCCCTTTGCGAAGGCCGCCATCATCACGTCATTCATCAGGGGCGGAATGGCAAGGGACAGCATGTAGCCCATTGGCGTCGCGCCTTTGGCCGCGAGGTCAGAGAGGTTCGTGCGCAGCAAACGCTCCGCCACATCCGCGCCGTACATGCCATTTGGAAAGTGCACGCCTTCGACAAGCGTGTCTTTTGTCAGAACAAGGTCATGCCCTGCAGGCGGGGTCAGCCGCGCCGCATCATCGGTCAGGCCTAAACCTTCGGGACCCGCAAGTGGCGCAAGATGGTCGCGGATGAAATCAAATTCTGTCATGGGATGAGACTATCCCAAAACATAGGCTATATCATCCCAAATTCGGCTTTGCGGACGTGTTTGGCGAGCTTTTCTAATGCCCCGTTCACAAAACCTGGTTCCTTACCGCCCTCAAAAAAGTCAGAAGCAATGGAGACATATTCGTCAATCACAACCAGAGCAGGCACATCAGGGCGGCGCATAATTTCATAGCTACCTGCACGCATGATGGCGCGCAATGTCGAGTCCAGTCGTTTCAGCGACCATTTAGCAGAGAGATGATCGGACACAGCCGCGTCAATCTCGGTTTGATTGGCAACAACACCTTCGACAACATCGCTAAAGAACTCCTCATCGGCTTCGACTTTTCCTGCTTCGCCTAAATGACCAAAATGATGATCGCGGAATTGTCGTATGACGGGCTTATCGCCCTCACCTGACATATCCATTTGATAGAGCGCTTGCACAGCCGCAAGACGTGCGGCGCGGCGGCGAACGGGCAGCGGGCCTTGTATTATCTCAACAGTATCTTCGGAGATTTCGGGCGTATCGGTCACGCATTCCCCTCATTCGGGTTCACAGCCGACAAATCAAATTTCTTTGGCTCTGGCTGATTAAGCTCCGTGCGAATAGCAATCATTTCAAGCACGGCATTGGCAGCAAAACCGCCTTTGTCTTTTTCGCTTATCTTGGCGCGGGCCCAGGCCTGCTTCTCGTTCTCAACGGTGATAATGCCATTGCCAATCGCCAGTTGGTAATCGACAGCCAAATCCATAAGCGCGCGGGCGCTTTCTTGGCAGACATAATCATAATGCGTCGTCTCTCCGCGAATAACGCAGCCAAGCGCGACATAGCCATCATAGCCGCAATCGGCGTCTTCAGCATAGCTGATGACATGCGGAATTTCGAGCGCGCCCGGCACTGTAACTTGCGCGATTTCAACATTTGCCGCGTGTAGTTTTGCAAGCGCCCCTTCGAGCAAGCCATCAGAAATGCCTTCGTAATAGCGGGCTTCGATAATCAAAATTTTGGTCATATTAGCGCTTCCCGCCAATAAGCGGCGTAATGCCCTCGAGCGAGAGGCCGTAACTCTCTAGCCCAATCAACTTTGGCATTGTTCCTGTAATCAGCGTCATATTTGTGACGCCTTGATGGGCGAGCATTTGCGCGCCGACACCGTATTCACGAATGTTCTGTTCTTTGCGGTCAATGACTTTGCCCTTATGCGCGCCGAGGCGCTCGAGCAGCGTATCAATAGACCCCTCCCGAATGAGGATAAGGACGGAGTGGCCATCATGGGCCGCGAGCTGTTTCATCGCATCCCAAATCAAGCCCGAGCGCGGGCTTTCTTCATAGAGAATGTCGCCCGCAAAATCGACCTTGTGTACCCGAACAAGCGATGGTTTGTTCTCATCAGGCGTGCCTTTGGACAAGGCCACATGTTCCTTACCGTCCAAGAAATTGCGGTAAATGTGGATTTTAAACGCATCCCCATTTTGCGAGGTAAAATCAGAGGTCGCGATATGGCGCACGAAATGATCGCGCTCCATGCGGTAAGCGACAAGGCTTTCAATCGTCCCAATTTTAAGACCGTGAAATTGCGCATATTTTACAAGGTCAGGCAGGCGTGCCATCGTCCCATCTTCATTCATAATTTCGCAAATCACCGCCGATGGATTTAGACCCGCCAGGCGCGAAATATCAACGGAGGCTTCAGTATGGCCTGTACGAACAAGCACGCCGCCGTCTTTGGCAATAATCGGAAACATGTGACCGGGCGAAACGATGTCGTCTTCGCGGCTATCAGCGTCAATCGCGGTTTGGATTGTGTGGCTGCGATCGCCGGCGCTAATACCGGTTGTGACGCCCTCACGTGCTTCAATAGATTGAGTAAAGGCGGTCTCAAAACGTGAGCGATTATCAGCCGACATATTGGATAGCCCTAAAAGCTCCGCTTTTTGCTGCTCAATCGCGAGGCAGATGAGGCCCCGGCCAAATTTAGCCATGAAGTTAATCGCGTCAGGCGTTGCAAATTGCGCCGGAATAATGAGGTCGCCTTCATTCTCGCGGTCTTCGGCGTCGACAAGGATATACATGCGGCCATTACGGGCATCGTCGATAATCTCTTCAGGCGTTGCGAGATTATAAACCTCTTGAGACTCCGCTGTGTTTAACTCTGTCATGCTTGGCTTTCCAGTTGATGGGCAAGGTATCGTGCGACATAGCGCGCGATGAGGTCAATTTCCAGATTTACTTTGCTGCCAAGGGAAAGTTTCCCCAATGTGGTGACTTGCCACGTATGCGGAATGATATTGACTTCAAATTCACGGCCTTGAACATCGTTTACCGTCAGCGAGACGCCGTCTATGGTTATAGAGCCCTTTGGCGCAATGCCAAACGCCATATCATCGGGGGCGCGAAAGCGGAGTTTGTGCGAGCCTGCGATTTCTTCCATCGCGATGAGTTCGCCAACCCCGTCAACATGGCCCGTGACCATATGGCCGCCCATTTCGTCCTTACCCGTCAGCGCCCGTTCGAGGTTGATCTGCGTGCCTTGCGTCCATTCCCCCATCGTTGTTTTTGATAAGCTCTCATCGGACACTTCAATAGCGTACCAGTCGGGGCCTTTTTCAATCACAGTCATGCACGCGCCCGAGTGCGATATAGACGCGCCAATATCGATGCCCGACGTGTCATAAGAACAAATCACTTCAAGGCGAAGGTCCCCGCCCCACTCGCCCTTTGCCTCGCCAGCGCGAAGACGCGAAAGAGACTTTATCGTGCCAATATCTGTGATGATGCCTGTAAACATTTACGCCTCTAATTTCTGGTAGCGTTCATATATATCATCGCCCAGTTCGCTCAAGTGAACGCGCGGTAATTTGAACACATCGCTCATGGCCTCTATGCCTAAGTCACCCACAGCGCTACGGCCATCCCCGCCAAGTATAATTGGCGCGCGAAACCAGTCGATGCGGTCAACCACGCCCAGCCGCAAAAAGCTGGCTGCCAGCGTACCGCCGCCTTCGACAAGCAGCGTTTCTATGCCGCGATTGCGCAACACAGTCAGCGCTTCAGCGATATCTAGCCCTTGGCTATGTTTATCCACAGGCAGCATAAATACGCCGCGATCCCTCAGCGGGTGCGCCGCTGAACTGGCCGCGCTGTCATGGAATAGCAGCACGGGAATATCACGCGCGGTTTTAGCCAAATTTGAGTCCGGAGAAAGGCGCAGGCGGCTATCAAATATCACGCGTTGCGGATTGGGTTGTCCCGCAATACGCGTGGTTAGCTGCGGGTTATCGAGGACAGCCGTATTTGCGCCCACCGCAATGGCGTCGTGCTTTGCGCGGAGCTGACGCCCCTGCGCGCGGGCTTTCTCCCCCGTAATCCATTCCGACTGCCCGTTGGCCAGCGCGATTTTACCGTCAAGAGAGGTCGCAAGCTTTAAGGTAACAAAGGGTCGACGAAAACTTGGCGTTTTCACGGCGCGTTATTGCCCGTGTTTTTTGCGGCGTCTTCTGCGTCAGGTTCTTTTGGGGTGCTGCCTTTGTCTTCTTCGCCAAGGTTTTCACCGACAATAAAATTTTCAAAATCTTGCGTCGCGCGAAAATCCTTATAGACGGAGGCATAGCGCACATAGGCCACACTATCGAGCCCTGCGAGACCTTCCATAACAAGCGCGCCAATATCATCAGAGGTAATGTCGCTATTACCTGACGACTCAAGCTGGCGCACCACGCCGCTGATCATTTGTTCGACCTTCTCTGGGCTCACATTACGTTTTTGCATGGCAATCATAACGGACCGCGCGAGCTTATCGCGGTCAAAGGGCGTACGGCGGCCGCTCTTTTTTACCACGGTTAGTTCGCGCAACTGCACGCGCTCGAATGTCGTGAACCGTCCGCCGCAAGACCCACAAAGACGGCGGCGACGCACAGCAGAACCATCCTCAGCCTGACGGCTGTCTTTGACTTGTGTATCTTCGGAATTGCAAAATGGACAGCGCATAACGGTTCATTAACATGTTTGCGTTCAGGCGCAAATCACTTAAAGCCATATGAGAAAAAGAGGATACTATGACCAAAGTCAGCGCCGCAGAGATGAATGACTTTTTCGCGCAAACCTTTAAGGGTGACCGCGGGCATTTACCCGACATAATAATCGCAGAGAACGACCACGTTGTCATGCGCGCGGCCACGCACGAAGGCAATTTGCGCCCCCCTAATTTCATCAGCGGCCCGACGCAAATGGCGCTCGCAGATCATTGCGCCTATTGCGTGGTATTTACGCGCCTTGGCATTACGCCTATGGCGGTAACGTCCAACCTTAATATTGATTTTTTACGCCCTTGTCTTGGCGAACATATTCAGGCCACAGGCCGCATGATAAAGCTAGGCAAATCTCTCGCCGTCATAAGCGTTGAAATCACAGGCAGCAGCAGCGACAAACTCTCGAGCCGCAGCACAGTTACTTATGCTTTACCATAATCCATTCTCATGAATTATGGCCAAATAAACACACGCGGATTTGGAATTATCGATGACCCAATATATTATGACAACACAGAGTAAAGACCGCACGGGCATCGTTGCGGCTTTGACAAGCTGCCTCGCAAAACACGAAGGTTTTATTAATGAACTAGCGCAGTTTGGTACTCCTGATTCTGATCGCTTTTATTCGCGCATTGATTTCACAATCGACGAAGCGAGCATTTCAAACTTTAAACGCGACATCGGAAAGATTGCAGAAGATTTATCCCTCAATACTAAAGTCATAGAAAAGGCGCGCAAAGTGAAAACACTTTTGATGGTGTCAAAATTTGACCACTGCCTTGCCGACCTTCTTTATAAAACCCGCACTGGCTCTCTCCCGATTGAAATTACCGGGATTGCGTCTAACCATGATGTGGCCCGCCATCACGCCGAATCCGCCGGAATTGCGTACCACCATATCCCTATCACCAAAGCCACAAAACCACAGGCCGAAGCGATGCTTAAAGAGCTAATTGAGAGCACAGGCACCGAGCTCATCGTCCTCGCGCGCTACATGCAAATCTTATCTGATGAAGTGTGCCAAAAGTATTCAGGCCGTATCATCAACATTCACCACTCATTCTTGCCCAGCTTTAAGGGCGCAAAGCCCTATCACAAAGCCTATGATTTAGGCGTAAAACTGATTGGCGCAACGGCGCATTATGTAACGGCGGATTTGGATGAAGGCCCTATCATAGAGCAACGCGTTCAGCGCGTGAACCACACAATGACGCCTGATAAGCTTATCGCTATAGGCCGCGACGTCGAAGCCCAAGCACTCGGTCATGCGGTGAAGCTGCACGCCGAACACCGCGCGTTTCTAAACGGCGGCAGGACGGTCGTGCTGCCGTAGGCAAAGCGATGACGGCGCTATTTGCCGCCGTCTAGCTTGTCTTGAAGCTTTTTGAGCGCGTCCATTTTTCCGTCCCGCGCAAGCTTGGCCTGTTTAGGCCACGTATTTGGCTTGTGCATGGAAAAGCGCGGTCCAGCGTCTTTCAAAATCTTGGCCAGCACCGAGACTTTGGCGTCCGCTAAGTCAGCAAATGTCTTGATACCGCCATCGTTGAGCAAAGATGCAATCTTTGGCCCAAT